>SHUG01000180.1 GCA_009694735.1 Acidobacteriota bacterium
ATCGAGGCGCTCCACCACGTCGCGCTCGCCGCCAATCATCAGGCAGTAGCCGCGTTCGAGGCCCCAGACGCCGCCCGAGGTGCCCATGTCGACGTAGTGGATGCCGTCGGCCGACAGCGTCCGCGCTCGCACGATGTCGTCCTGGTAGTGCGAATTGCCGCCATCGATCACGGTGTCGCCGGCGGTGAGCAACGGCCGCAACGCGGCCACGCTGCTGCCGACCACGCCCGCGGGCACCATCAGGCACACCACGCGCGGCAGCTGGCAGCGCGCGACCAAGGCTTCGAGCGTGGCAGCGCCCGCGGCGCCTTCGGCGACGAGCGCAGCCACCGCCTCGGGCGATCGGTCGTAGACGACCAGTTGGTGGCCATCTCCCATGAGCCGGCGCGCCATGTTGGCGCCCATCCGCCCGAGGCCGATCATCCCGATTTGCATGACCTGAGAATACTGCGCTATTCCCCGCAGCGACTAACGTTGAAATGGAAGATGCGGCAGCTCAGCGGTTGATGCAGTAGCATTCCGGCGTGGACACGACCGGGCAACCGCGCGGGCTGGCGCTGGTACTCAGTGGCGGCGGGGCACGAGCGGCGTATCAGGTGGGCGTGCTGCGCGTGCTGGCCCGCGAGTTTCCGGAGGTCGTCCCCGACATTCTCACCGGCGTGTCAGCCGGCGGCATCAACGCGGCGTTTCTCGCCGCGCGGCAGGCGCCGTTCGATGAGAAGGTCGAGCAGTTGGCGCAAATGTGGGCCAACCTCCGTATCGATCAGGTGTTCCGCGTGGACTTGCGGGACCTGGCATCGCGCACGTTGCGCTGGGGTGGCCGGCTGATGTCGGGCGGCCAATCGCTCCTACCGCCGGCCAAGAGCCTGGTCGACACGGTGCCGCTGCGCGAGATGCTTGAACGCGAGCTGCAGGCCGACGGCGGCGTGCTCTGCGGGATCCCGCAGAGCCTCAACGACGGTTGGCTGCGCTCGTTCGCGCTCACCGCCTCCAGCTACACCACGGGCCAGTCAATCACCTGGGTGCAGACCCGCGAAGACGAGCTGATTCCGACCTGGGAGCGGCCGCAGCGCCGCAGCGAGATCTGCGCGGTCCGCGTCGATCACGTGATGGCCTCGGCCGCATTGCCGTTCTTCTTCCCGGCGATCGAGGTCGATGGCGGCTGGTACGGTGATGGCGGCATTCGCCTCACGGCGCCGTTATCGCCAGCCATTCACTTGGGCGCCAAGCGAATCATCGCGGTCTCGACCCGCTATGCGAACACCAGCAGGGAGGCCGACCGGCCGCAGATTGCCGGCTATCCCCCACCGGCGCAGGTGGCAGGCGTGTTGTTCAATGCCATCTTCCTGGATCAACTGGACGGCGATGCCATGCAGTTGCGCCAGCTCAATCAGTTGATCGAGGGACAGCCCGACGAGAAACGCAAGGGCCTGCGGCACATCGACCTGTTCGTGGTGCGGCCGTCGCAGGATCTTGGCCGGCTCGCCAACGCCTATGAAGCCGACTTGCCGAGGGCGTTCCGCTTCCTGACGCGCGGCCTGGGCACGCGGGAGATGCGCTCGAACGACATGCTCAGCCTGGTGATGTTCCAGCCTGATTACGTCAAGCACCTGATCGACATGGGTGAAGCAGACGCGCGCGCTCGGCTGCCGGAGTTGCGGCAGTTCTTGCAGGACCAGTTGTAGTATCCGCCTTCAGGCGGATGGTGCCAGTCCGGCTAAAGCCGGACTCCACATCTAACGCTACTCGCCGCGTAGTGCCGAGTTCGGATCGACCCAAAGGGCGTGGTCGCGGGAGTGCATCACTTCTTCGACGGCTCGAAGCGGTAGACCAGGTAGCTGATCGGTCCGTCGAGCTCGCTGAAGCTGTGCGGCAGGCCGGCGGGGATGATGATGATGTCGCCGGGCTTCACTTTCTTGCTTTCGCCGCCGATGCGCGTGCCGGTCTGGCTCATGCCGGCGTTGACCCGCGTCAGGTCGGTTGGCTTCGGCGTGCCCAGCGATCCGCCAGTTACGATGGTGCCCGACCCCGACACGATGTAATACGTCTCGGTCACGTGATCGTGAATGAGCGCGCTGACCTCGGGCTTGTTGCGATGCAGCATCGCCACCGACATCTTGCCGCCGAGCACCTCGCTCGCCTTGATCGGCTGATCCACCACGCTCTTGGCGACCTGCTCCTTCAGCACGGCCTCGTGATCCTCTTTGCTGATGAACGTTGCCGGGGCCTGGGCCTGGTCGGCGGCGAGAGAAAGCAAGAGTGCGAAGATGCTCAGCATCCGCGCACTCTATCGGAACCGCCCCACCAACGCCAGTGCCCAGAAGAGGCGCCTGCCCGAAGGCCAGTAGGTCTACCATCCCGGCGTGCGCATCATGCTGGCAATCGGCCTTGCCCTCCTGCTCTGTTCCAGTGACGTCCGTGCCCAGGCTGCGGCGCCCAACGGCGCGTGGTTCGGCTTGACGCTACCGGCCGCAGCCGCGAGCGCACCGGCCGTACGAGTTGGCACGCGGCCGCCGCGGCCCGTCGTCCGGCCACCGGGCGATACGGCGCTTGCCGAATTCAACGGCGACACGCTCAAGGCCGACGTGCAGGCCATTGTCCAGTTCGCCCGCGACAGCCGCGAGCGGCGCGAGGTCGGCGGCGGGCAAATGTGGGGACGCATTGCCGGCTTTCCGTCGAGCGACCAGACGGTCGAATGGGCGGCGAATCAGTTCCGCAAGGCGGGGATCGCGGACGTCCGCATCCAGCCGATCGCGCAGGACGCGCGATCGTCACTGTGGTTGCCGCTGTCGTGGCAGGTCAAGCTGCTGGCCGATCCGGCTTTCGGGACGGGCACCACCGATCTCATTCTTGAGTCGGCGCTGCCGGTCGGCCCATCGAACATCACGGGCGGCTCGCTGACCGCGCCACTCGTCTATGTCGGTGCGGCCAGTCCCGCGGTCCTGAGCCACATCGACGTGAAGGGCAAGATCGCGGTGCAGCTGATCGTGCCGCAGGGCCACCTGTTGTTCGAGCGCGGTGCCGTGGATTCGCGCTCCGCGGAGATCATGAAGCGCGGCGCGGTCGGCGTCTTCAACCTCGTGCGGTTGCCCGGCAACGAGCTGTCGCGCGACTTCAGCGACTGTGGGAATCCCTGCTTCAACATCGGCGGCCGCGATGGCTGGTTCCTGGAGGCTCTGCTCGATCGCGCCATGCAGGCCGGCGCCCAGCGTCAGGTGCGCGTCCAGATCGATCTCAAGACCAAAACCTTTCGCGGCCTGAAGGCCATTAGCGCCGTCGCGGTGATCCCCGGCCAGAGCGCCGAGGCGATCGTGCTGAATGCGCACGTCGATGGCTGGTTCGACGGCGCCGGCGACAACGCCGACGGCCTCGCCGTGCTCGTGGCGTTGGCGCGGTATTTTGCCAAACCTACGAACACCCCGGCGCGCACGCTGGTGTTGGTAGCCAGCGCCGGCCATCACACGCCGGGCATCAACGGGCCGCGAAGCTTCGTCGCCGCGAACCCCGGCCTGGCGAAGCAGGCGGTGATGCTCGTCAACATTGAGCACGTGGCGCAGCGCAACTTCTCGCCCGCGCGCACCACCTCCGCCGATGGCTATCGCGAGGCGGTCGCCGACTCGGGCGAGGCGCCGATTGCGGTCGGCGTCACCAATAATTCGCCGTTTCTGCAGGAGTTGATCGACCGCGGGCCGTCGAGCCACGGCGTGAACTTCATCTCGGAGCGCTCCACCTTCCAGAGCGGCGAGACCGGCGGGTGGGCGGAGCTCAAGGTCGCAAAAGTCAGCGTGATGCAGGCCCCGCCGCTGTACCATACGACCGGCGAGGTGCTGGACGTGATTTCCACGCCAGGGCTTGAACGGATCGCCAGATTTCTTGCATTTTTCGTGTCCGCGGTCGATCGTGCACCGCGTGAAAGGATCAACCCGTGAAGCGTATTACCGTTTTGGCAACACTCGTTCTGCTCGGCGGCCTGTCGATGGCCGTCAAGGCGGCGCAGCAGCCCGCGCCGGCACCGTCGGTCGACAACATCACCGTTGAGAAAGTGAAAGACAACCTGTTCGTGCTGCGCGGCGGCGGCGGCAACACCGCGGTGTTCATCACCGCCACCGGCGTGACGCTGGTCGACACCAAGAACCCGGGCTGGGGCCAGCCGCTGCTCGACAAGGTGAAGACGCTCACCGACAAGCCGGTCACGCGCGTGATCAACACGCACACGCACTACGACCACACCAGCGGTAACGTCGCCATGCCGGCCACGGTCGAGATCGTCGCGCACGAGATGACCGCGAAGAACCTCGCCGCCGGCAACCCGGTGACCGGGCTTGGCGCGACGCCGAACGTGTTCAAGGACAACCCCGGCAAGGGCCTGATCAAGCGCACGTTCACGGACAAGCTGACCATTGGCACGGGCGCCGACCAGATCAACCTCTACTACTTCGGACCTGCCCACACCGGCGGCGACGCCTTCGTCGAGTTCCCCGCGCTGCGCGTCATGCACGTCGGCGACACCTTCCCGAACAAGGGCATGCCGATCATGGACAAGAGCAACGGTGGCTCAGGCGTCGAGTACGCCAACACCATCACCAAGGCGGTGGCGGGCGTGCCGAACGTGGATACCCTGATCAACGGCCACACGCCGGCGCAGACCACTCCCGCCGAGATGAAGGAGTTCGCCGAGTTCGTGCGCGAGTTCGTCACCACGATCCAGGCCGCCAAGAAGGCCGGCAAGACCTCGGACGAGGCCGCCGCGTCGTGGTCGACCCCCGCGAAGTACAAGGGCTACGCGCCTGCCAACGCGGATCGCGCCAAGGCTTACGCGGCGGTCATCTACGCCGAGACGAAATAGGGTTTGACAGGATCCGGGGTCCGGGATCGGGGGTCAGGAATACCCGGATCCCGGGCCCCGGATCCCGGATGCCCGTGACGCTGGCCACCCTCGCCGCGGCCGCCATCTGGCCCTGGCTGGCGGCGTCGTTCACCGGCTTGCTGTGTCCGTTGCCGCGGCCTATTCTCAATGGACTGTGAGCAAGGCCTTCGTCAACGTCGAGGAGACCATCTCCC
>SHUG01000181.1 GCA_009694735.1 Acidobacteriota bacterium
TGTTTCATCGACACCAGGGTGGCGACGATCTGGCAGAACAGCATGCCGGCCTGGTACGGCGTGCCCCTGGGCAGCGGAATGAAGATGTGCAGGCCCTCCGAGCCCGAGGTCTTCGGGAACCCCGGCACGTTCACGCGGTCGAGTTCCTCCTGCACCCAGCGCGCGACAGTCAGGATGTGCTCGAAGGTCGCGCCGGGCTGTGGATCGAGATCGATGGCGACCTGGTCCGCCGAGTTGAGATCGGCCATGGTCGAAAACCACGGGTCCATCGAGATTGACGCCAGCTGCGCCATGTAGAGCAGCGTCTTCAGCGAACCACCAATCAGCCGCGCCGGCACGTCGTCTTTCGGCAGGCTTTCGCTGCGCACGCCGGGTGGCGGCACGTCGGGCGCACGGTGTTGATAAAAAAACGGCGCGTCAACGCCATTGGGCAGCCGCTTCATGACCAGCGGCCGATTGTGAACCACGGGCAGGATGAAGGGCGCCATCCGCGCGTAGTGCCGAATCAGGTCGCCCTTGGTCTGCTTGCCTTGCGGCCAGAAGATCTTGTGAAGGTTGGTCACTTCCAGCGTGTCGCCGTCGGGCAACAGCAGCGTGCCGTTCTTGCGCGCCTTCTCCAATTCGTTCAGCTGGCCGATGAGCGACTCGACGTCTTTCGAGGTGGGTATCTGTGCCGTGGCACCCTTGGCACCCTTAGGCACCAACCCCTTAGGCACCTTAGGCACGGTACGCACCCTGGGCACCGTTACGGCTTTCGCGGGCTTATCGTCGCGAAGGCCGAGATAGGAGGGATGGCGCAGCCGTCCTTCGTCGGTCATCTCGGCATAACGGATCTGCGCGACCAGCAACGGCTTGACCCAGTGCGCGGTGTCTTTCACCTTGGGCTTGAGCTTGAACGGACAGGTCGGGGTTTCGATCCGCTTGAGCAGGCCCATCAGCCGCTCGAGCTCGGCGCCCGTGAACCCGGTGCCGACGTCGCCAACGTATTCAAGCTCGCCGGCTTCTCCTTGCGCGCCAAGAATGAGCGCACCGAAATGGGCCCGGGTGCCTTGCGGCGCCGTCCAGCCGCCAATCACGAACTCATCCTGCTTCAGCAGCTTCAGCTTCATCCACTCGGGGCTCCGCTTGCCCGGGCGATACGGCGCGCGCGCGAGCTTGACCAGCAGCCCTTCCCAGCCTTCCTTCCGCGCGCGGGCCATCAGGGCCTCGCCGTTGCCAGCGGATTGTTCGGTCAGGCGGATCGTGGTGGACGCCGGCTGGTGCGTGCGAAACAGCGCCTCCAGCCGCACGCGTCGCTCGCTGAGCGGCAGCGTGCGCAGGTCGTCGTCTTTGTCGCGCAGCAGGTCGAACACGATCAGCGCCGCCGGCTGCTGATCCGGCGACCGCATGGCCTTGCTCGATCGATAGCCGGGGACACTGACATGAATGCGGTGCTGCAGTCGCTGGAATCCGGCCGGGCGGCCGTTCGCATCAAGCGCCGTCACTTCGCCGTCGAGCACCACCGTGCCCGGCAGCCGGCGGCCCCACTGGCCAACCGCGTCAACGATGTCCGGGAACTGCGCGGTCTTCTCGTTGCCATTGCGCGACCACAAGCGCACCACGGCTTGGTCGGCGCCGGGCACGACTTCGACGATCGCGCGAATGCCGTCGTACTTCGGTTCGTACACGAACCCCGCCACCGTCAGCGCAGGCGGCTGCGCCGGCAGGGTGGCGAGCATCGGTCGCAGGTCTTTGGCAACGAACACGGGAAGATGCTATCGCGAACAGGGATCAGGGATCCGGGATCCGGGATCCGGGATCACGAGTAGCGATCATCAAACCAGGGTTCGGCCGTATCCGAGTAGCCGCGTTCTTCCCAGAACCCCGGTTTGTTGCCGGCGAGGAACTCGATCTTGCGGATCCACTTGGTGCCCTTCCAGGCGTAGAGCTTTGGCGTGATCATCCGGCAGGGGCCGCCGTGCTCCCGCGGCAGCGGTTCGCCTTCCCACATGTGCACCAACAACACGTCGTCTTCGACCGCGCGCGCCAGCTTCAGGTTGGTCGTATAGGGAATGCGCGTCCCGGGCATGCGATCGTAGCCGGTGCACAGCACGTGCGTGACGTCGGGCGACGGCACGGCGAGTTCGGCGACGGTCCGGAACCTGACGCCTTTCCACCGGTTGTCCATCCGGCTCCACGTCGTCACGCAGTGGAAGTCGCTCACGTCCTCGGCTTGCGGCAGGGCCAGGAATTCATCCCAGTTCACCGTGAACGGATTGTCACAACGGCCGCCGACCTCGAGCCGCCAGTCGGCGAGTGCCACCGCGGGGGAGTCGCCCAGGTCGAGCACGGGCCAATTGGGCACCGGGCGCTGGCCGGTGGGCAGCTTGGGCATGCCGTGCCGATTGATCGGGCCGCTGCCTTCGGGCGCGCGGCCTGCGAACGGTCCGCCACCGGACAACCCTGAAGGTTGCTCCCCACCTGACCGAAGTGCGCGCTGTCTCTCTATGTACCGCAGCCGCTTAGCCACAAGGCTGTTGTCGGATTCTGGCAAAGATGGCTCCTTCTTCATTATCATCTGCCCATGCGATTCGAGTTCGTCATCCGCTCCGGCAAGGAAGTCGGGCGGACCGTGGCGCTCACCACCGGGCAGACCATCGCCCTGGGGCGCCTCAAGGGCTGCGAGGTGGTCGTCGACGACGAGGCGGCATCGCGGCGGCACTGCACGATCACCGCGCGCGAGAACCTGTGCGTGGTGGCCGACCTGCAATCCGCCAACGGTACGTTCGTTAACGAACGCCGAATCGCGACCACCGAGCTCCAGAAAGGCGACAAGATCCGGATTGGCTCGACGGCGATCGAATTGCTCGACACCGCCGTCGCCGGATCGGGCGTTCGCGGACCCCACAGCACCACCTCGCTCAGCATCGTCGAAGCCCGCAGCCACACGCTGGTGCAGCGCGCCGTCGATCCGACCAAGCTCGAGTTCCTGTCGCAGGTCTCCAGGCGCAAAGACGATGCCGACTTGCTGGCGTCGGCGCAGAAGTACCTGACGACCCTGCACAAGGTGTCGGACATCCTGTCGCGCGCCAGCAGCGTGGAGGCGCTGTTTGATTCGATCCTGTCGGCGATTCTCGAAGTCAGCGGCGGCGATCGCGCCGCTATCCTGATGCGCCCGCCCGAGGGCACCGGCAACGACGTCGACATGGTGGCGGTGCGCACCAAGGACGGCGGCTCCACTGGCGCCGTGACGTTGTCGCGAACGGTGGTCAACGACGTGCTCGAGAAGGGCATCTCGGCGTTCACCGACGATGCACTGGCGGACGAGCGCTACATCGGCGGCGAAAGCATCGTGCGGCAGCGCATCCGCTCGGTGATGTGCGCGCCGATGCGGACCACCGATCAGATTCTCGGCGTGCTGTACGTCGACAGCCACGAGGTGCGCGAGTTCAGCGAAGCGGAACTGGAACTGCTGGCCGCCGTCGGCAACCAGGCCGGCATTGCCCTGCACCGCGCGAAGCTGATGGCCGAAGTGGAGCGCCTGTTCCTCGACGTCATGAAGGCGATCGCTTCGATTATCGACGCCAAGGATGGCTACACGCACAAGCATTCCGAGCGGGTGGCCGCGTTCGGCGTGCGCCTGGCGGCTCAGCTCGGCTTCGACGCCGACCGCCGCGCGGTTGTGGAATTATCGGGCCTGCTGCACGACGTGGGCAAGATCGGCGTGCCCGACGCCATTCTCAACAAGCCGGGCAAGCTCACCGATTCGGAGTTCAAGGAGATGCGCCTGCATCCGCTGCACGGCGCCCGGATCCTGTCGAATATCCAGAGCCAGAAGGTGGTCAGCCTGTTGCCGGGCGTCAAGTACCATCACGAACGCTGGGATGGCAAGGGCTATCCCGAAGGCCTGAAGGGCGAGGAGATTCCGCTGCTTGGCCGCCTGCTGGGCGTCGCGGACTTTCTCGACGCGTTGACCTCGGATCGTTCCTACCGTCAAGGTCTCCCGCTGGAAGAGGCGCTGCAGATGGTGAAGGACCTCGCCGGGCAGGCGTTCGATCCGGTGGTGGTCAAGGCCGCGGTCGAGCTGCACGCGAAGGGCGAGCTGGCCCTGCCCAGCACACCGAATCCCGACGTGACGAAAGTCGAGGTCTCCAGGCCGCAGATTTAACGCAGATGACGGGACGGGCTTCTCCAGCTACAGCTGGCATGGAAGCAGGTTCTGCCCTGACAGGTCAACTCGGCTTGCCTCGGCCTTTGAAGTGCTTCAGCTTCGCGGTCGCGACGTGTCGGACGATACGGTCGACGAGGATCGTCGGCACGTCGGTCTGTTTCTTGACGTCGCGGCCGATCTCGGTCAGTGGTTCGGCAGTCGGCGTCCGATCACCCGCGATTCGTCGCCGTTCCGTCTCGATGGCCGTCGCGATCGCCGCGCGGCGCGCCGGCGGGAGCGTCTCATAGCTGTCGTAGATTTCGTCTCCGTAGGCGTCTGAGAGCGCTTGGTCGAGCACGGGATACGCAAACGAGAAGATCTCCTCCTCGTCCTCCTTGTGTGGTGCCCACACGACGGAGCAATCGCCGTTCGGCCAGCGACACAGGAATAGCGGCATGTCCTCGCCCTTCTTTTTATGGCAGCCGACCCGGCTCGGAATCACGGGGCGACCGTGATGGAAGTATACGATCGCCGCCGGCGGGTCTTCGATTGCAGAAACTGCGACACGCCCCCGCAGGATTCGCGGAACCTCGAGTTTGCCCGCACCGTGTTGGGCCTTGGCGCGTGGCCACTGATTGGCACGGAATTCGCTGGCTCTGTCCGCATGACGCCTCCACCGAAGCTACTGGATCGTGTGCGTGACGCCGTCCGCATTCGTCACTACAGCCGCCGGACCGAGGAGGCGTACGTCCATTGGATCCGGCGGTACATCGTCTTCCACGGGAAGGCGCATCCGTCGACCCTGGGTGCCGAGGCGATCTCTGCCTTTCTGACCTGGCTGGCGGTGCAGCAGCACGTGAGCGCGTCGACGCAGAATCAGGCGCTGAGTGCGTTGCTCTTCATGTACCGGCACGTGCTCGAGATGGA
>SHUG01000182.1 GCA_009694735.1 Acidobacteriota bacterium
AGGCTTCCGTGAGGGCCGCCGTGTCGTGTGCGGGCCACGGCACAAACGTGCCGTCGGGCCGAAAGCCGCCGTCGGTGACAATCATATGGATGTGGGGATGCCAGTTGGCGCGCGACCCGTGCGTCTGGATGCAGGCCACGATCCCCACCTGCCGGTGGGGGATGTCGCGCGCGAGCAGCGTCTCCTCCAGCCAGAGCGTCCAGAGGGCCAGCCGCTTGGCGTGACAGCTCGGACAGAAGTACCGCGCCTTGCACGAGAACGCCACGAGATACTCGTGCCCGCAACCGGCCGCCTCGCACCGCACCCGAGCAAAGCCGTGCGCGAGGATGCCGCAGGCGAGGAACTTCTCCGCCACCTCGCGCATCACGGGACGCCAGTCGCCGTACATGGAGGCGAAGCGCTCCTCGTAGCAGGCATGAAATTCCGCAAACCGGTCCTGCAGTAGTCGGAAGAGCGGGGACGCTGCTGCGCGGCGGGGCTTGTAGACGCCGAGTTCGGCAAGGGACGTGGGTGGCCTCGCGGGAGCGACGGGTTGCCCACACCATCGCACGCCGAGCTGCCCGGACCATCACCACGCTATTGCGAACGGTGCCGTCGTATTGCGCCTGCCTTGGGTCCGGGTCGGCATCTGGCATTGGAACCTCCCGGGCGAACTCGCCACGTGCTACCACAAGGAGTCGATCGCGGAGGCGGGGTACACGATTGTGGAGGAGATCGAGTAGGACTGAGCGCTGGAGGCAGCCAGATAGGCTGCCTTGCAATCGTGCCCAAATGTCGTACGTTTGTGCCCACTATCGGGCACGGCAGCTCAGCATACGACGATGGGGAACGCTCACCGATTGACCATGACGGGCCACCCAGCTGGTGCCTCTCATCTCCCAGCCACCCGTTCAACCTTCCATCAGTCGGTGGCGGCTCGACGCGCGGCTATGGTGCTGGCACCCGGGTTGTAGTGGTGGGTCCCCCGGCGAGCTATGTTCTGGCGCGCCGCGCCGCCAGCGAAGCGCGATGACTCGCGGATTCACCCGGCTCTCGTCGTCCACACTCGTTCCCGGAGAACGTCTCATGCACAAGCAGCGAAGGCTTTCCCGACTGCTCATCGGCGCTCTCATATTCCTCGCCGTCGGGGCCACCGCGGGGGCGCAACGACCTGATTCCACCTGGGATGTCACGCGGGCGCGCGGCCAGGTTCGCGAGATCGACTTCACGACGAGTGAAGGGACCTGGATGTCGTCGCACGTCTCTCCCGACGGCCGCTGGGTGGTGTTCGACCTCCTGGCGCACGTCTATCGGGTGTCGATCGACGGCGGCCAGGCAGAGTCGCTCACGCAAGGGAGCGGTGTCGCACTCAACTACCAGCCCCGGTATTCCCCTGATGGCCGCTTGATCGCGTTCATCTCCGACCGCAACGGCCAGAACAATCTCTGGGTCATGAACGCCGACGGCTCCAATCCACGGGCCGTGTTCACGGACCAGAACGTGCGCGCCGCCGAGCCGAGTTGGAGCGCGGACGGACAATACATCTACGTGCGTCGCTCCTCGGTGGGTCGCGGCGGCGGCGGTGCAGCTGGCGGCAATGGCATCTGGATGTACCATCGGGACGGCGGCGTGGGCATGGAGATCGTTGGCACGCGGGCCCCAGGGGCAGCCTGGCCGTCAGCGTCGAGCGATGGCAAGTACCTGTACTTCATGGAGCGCACTCCCGGGGAGCTGGTGAGCTGGGCGTACAGCGGTGACACCAATCCAGAGGGCGATGACGACCTCGTGGGAGACCTGATGCAGGGGGCCTACCAGCTGCGCCGGCTCGAGCTGCGCAGCGGGACCATCACGCCCGTGACGAGCGGTGAGGCATCGCGCCAATACCGTCTCTCGAGTGGTGGCGCCATCGCCGGCGAGGTGTCACCCGACGGACGCTGGCTCGCCTTTGCACGCCGCATCCCCGAAGGAACGATCACATTCAAGGGACACGAGTTCGGCCCACGCAGTGCGCTCTGGCTGCGCGACCTGGAGACGGGGAGAGAAAGAGTCCTCATGGATCCGGTCGAGCAGGACATGTCGGAAGGGATGAAGTACTCCCGCGTCCTGCCGGGCTACAGCTGGACGCCCGACAGCAAGTCGATCGTCGCCGCCCAGGGCGGGAAGCTGCGCCGTGTCGATGTGGCGACCGGTTCCGTGAGCACCATCGCGTTCACCGCGCGGGTACGCCGCACCATCTCGGGGCAGGCGGTGGCGCACTTCCGTATTTCCGACGAGCCCTTCCAGGTGACGTTCACGCGTTGGCAGACGGCATCGCCGGACGGGAAGAAGCTCGTCTTCGAGGCCGTCGGACGCATCTGGGTCATGGACCTGCCCGCCCGTACTGCGGCCCGCCGCCTGACGGCAAATGACTTCGGGCCCTTCGAGTTTGCGCCCGCCTGGTCACCCGACGGACAGTGGATTGCCTTCACCACCGTCGACCAGAACAACGAGGGACAGCTGTGGAAGATGCGTGCAACCGGTGGGGCGCCCACGCGCCTGACGACCGTTCCGGCCGAGTACATGCACCCGGCGTGGAGCACCGACGGCCGCGAGATCGTGGTTGCACGTGGCTCGGGTGCGAGCCTGCGAAACAGTAGCATGGCGCACAACGCCTACTTCGACCTGGTGATCGTTCCCGCCGACGGCGGCAACGCGACCCTTGTCACGAGAGTGGTCGGTCGCTCGCTGCCTAACCGCAGCCAGTTCGTGCGCCCCACCTTCACTGCCGATGGTCGCGTGTATTTTCCCCAGATGAGCGCGGCGGAACGCGGCGCTCAGGCCACCACACGCCTCGTGTCGGTCGCCCGCGATGGCAGCGACCTGCGTGACTATCTCTCACTGCCGTTTGCCGATGAGATCGTCCCGTCACCAGACGGCAAATGGGCCGCGTTCAATGAAGGGGACAACGTGTACGTCGTCCCGCTTCCCTCGAACGGGAGGGCCGGCGAACCGGTGGACCTCGACAAGAAGCGCGGCAGCATCCCCGTCCAGCAGGTCAGCCGCGAGGGCGGAATCTTCCCTCACTGGCGCGACAACGTCACGATCGAGTTCGGCAGTGGCTCCCGGTACATCGCGTACAACGTCGCCACGAAAATTGCCGATACCACGCAGATCGACCTGAAACTGCCGCGCGCGCTCCCCGCGGGCACGGTGGCGCTCACCGGTGCGCGCATCATCACGCTCGAGAACAAGCGCGTGATCGAGAACGGGACGGTCGTGGTCACGAAGGGGCGCATCACGTGCGTGGGGTCGTGCAGTACCCAGGGCGTGGAACGGCGGATCGACGCGCGCGGCAAGACGATCATCCCCGGCTTCGTGGACATGCACTCGCACCACTTCCGCGAGTTCCGCGGCGTCATTCCTCCGCAGGCGTTCGAGGCCTCGGTGCCGCTGGCCTTCGGCGTGACGTCGAGCATGGACAACTCGATGTGGTCACAGGACGTCTTTCCGGCCGCGCACATGATCGAAGCCGGGACGCTCATCGGCCCGCGCCTCTTCAGCACCGGCGACCCGCTCTACGCCGGTGACGCGGCGCGCCAGAACGACCTCACGAGTTACAAGGTAACCGAGGAGAACATCAATCGCCTCGTGTCGTGGGGTGCGGTGGGCCTCAAGCAGTACATGCAGCCCCGACGCGACCAGCGGCAGTGGGTCTCGGACGTGGCGCGGAAGAACGGCCTCATGGTGACCGCCGAGGGGGGCGACCTCGAGTACAACCTGAGCATGATCATGGACGGGCAGACGGGGTGGGAACACCCGCTGCCGTACGTTCCGCTCTTCGGCGACGCCGCGACGTTCTTTGGCAAGGCGAGCACGGTCTATTCGCCCACGTTCGTGGTGGGCGGGCCCGGCCCGTGGAACGACGAGTATTTCTTCCAGGAATCGGAAGTGTGGAAGAACGAGAAGCTCCGGCTGTGGACGCCATGGATGCAGCTCGTGCCACACTCGAGGCGCCGCATGCTGAGGCCGGCCACGGACTACAGCTTTCCGCTGCTGGCGCAGCAGGTGGCCGACATCCAGGCACAGGGCGGGCACGGAGCGATCGGCTCGCACGGGCAGCAGCACGGTATGGCCACCCACTGGGAGATCTGGATGGCGGCGTCGGCGTTAGGGCCGATGGGGGCGCTCGAACTGGCGAGCAAGGAAGGAGCGTATTTCCTCGGTGCGGACCGCGATGTGGGTTCACTGGCCGTTGGGAAACTCGGCGATCTCATCGTGCTCAACTCGAATCCGCTCACGAACATCCGGAACACGGCGGACATCAAGTACGTGATGAAGGGTGGCGTGTTGTACGACGGCATGACGCTCGATGAGCTCTGGCCCCGTGAGAAGGCGTACGGCCCGCGCCCGTGGATCAATCCTGACGTGTGGTCAAAAGGACCGCGTGCCACGGACTACTGGGACAAGAAGCCGTGAGCGCGCGGACGCGGGACTGGTGGCGCGCTCTCAATCTGGCCGCCGCCTTCACGGTGATTGCCGTCTTGCCGGTCCTCGGGCAAGCGGCCGGCCAGGCCGAAGCACCACCAAAGGCACCGGCCGACGTGAAGCCAGGCAGTATCACGTACGAAGACATCGCGTATCCGTATCCCGTGTCATACCTGCCGCTCACGCTCTACGGGCAGGATGTGCGCATGGCGTACATGGACGTGGCGCCTGCCGGCCAGCCTAACGGCCGTACCGTGGTCCTGTTTCACGGGATGAACTTCGGCGGATTCTACTTCGGCGGGCCGATCGAGGCGCTTCGCAACGAGGGCTTCCGGGTGGTGGTGCCGGACCAGATCGGCTTCGGACGATCATCGAAGCCGATCATCCCGTACAACTTTCACGACATGGCGCTGAACACGCGCAAGCTGCTGCAGTCGCTTGGCGTCACGCCCAGCTACGACGTCGGCCCGGATGGTCGCCTCCTGATGCTCAAACGCAGCGGCGGCCAGGTGCAACCTGTGATCGTGCACAACTGGGGCCGCGAACTGCGCGAGAAGACGGCGCCCAAGAAGTAGCGCCACCGTCCGACGGGCGTGCG
>SHUG01000029.1 GCA_009694735.1 Acidobacteriota bacterium
AACGCCCCCCGATTGAGAACGTGCCAGTAGATCATCGTGGTGATGACGTCGCGATGCCCGAGCAGTTCCTGCACCGTCCGGATGTCGTAGCCGTCTTCCAGCAGATGCGTCGCGAACGAATGCCTACACACGTGCGGGCCGGCGCGTTTGGTGAGCCCCGCTCGGCGCGCGGCCGCCGCAACCTCCTTTTGGACCACGGACTCGTGCCGATGAAAACGCGAGGGCGGACCCCACTGCGGATCTCGGCAGATCCGCGCGGCCGGAAAGACGAACTGCCGGGCCCAGTCCGTTGACGCGTTCGGGTACTGGCGATCGAGTGCGAACGGCAGGACGGCGCGGCCCACCCCTCGCGCGAGGTCGCGCTCGTGCTGGCGCTTCACCTCCTCCATGTGCGTCTTTCGATGGAACACGATGTAGCGGCGAATCCAGTGGACATACGCCTCCTCGGTCCGGCGGCTGTAATGCCGTACTCGGATGACGTGCCGCACCCGATCCATGAGCTTGAGGCGAGTGCCGCCGTCTGGAGATGGGACGACCTGTGGTGTCTGTTGCCGATCGGGGGCTGACATGCGAGGCTCGCCTGCGAACAGCGTGCCACCCGAGCGCAACGGGAACATCGACGGCGTCGTCAGCCACGGGCCCTCTGATGTTGCTGTTTCCGCGGAGAGCGGAACCTGCTGCAGGTGCAGAATCTGCCGCTCGGTCGCAACGGCGTGATAGCACGCTTGGACAAACCTAAAGGTTTGTCCCCACCTGTCAGCTCGTCTCGAGCGTCGGCAGCGGCACTTCGTTCGGCACCACGCGCGTGAACTGGCCGCGCTGCATCAACTCGCGGCCCTTGCCCCCACGGCCGACGATTTCGTACTTCGTCGTGCTGATGGTCTGCTCGGCGCCACGCGAGGTTTCCACCGTCAGCAGGTCGCGATCGCCGGTCGACACCAGCGCGCCGATCACCTTGTCTTCGGGGAAGTCGATCTTGATCAGGATGACGCCGCGGCCGGGACCAGACAGGAAGTTCACTTCCTCGACCGGACACAACATCGCCCGGGCGGCGCTGGTGGCCGCAATCACGGTTTCCTCGCCGGTGGTCATGGCGACGGTCACCACTTCCGCCCCGTCGGCGGTCCGCGCATAGCGGCGGCCCGACCGCGTGCTGGCCTCGACGAAACTCTGCAGTGAGAAGCGCATGGCATAGCCGTCGCTCGTCACCGCCACCGCGTGCACCGGCGGCGCATCGCCTTCCTTCCTGGCTTCGATTTTCTTTGCCACGCGCGGGTCGAGGCTGTAGGCCGCAATCACCCGCTCGCCGTCCTTGAACTTGAACAGCTTCTGCACCGGTTCGCCGTAACCGGTCGAAGCGGGCACATCGACGATGCGGCTGGTGTAGGCAACGCCACAGTTGGTGAAGAACACCACAGTGGCGCGGGTGCTGCCGATGGCGGCCGCCAGCACGCTGTCACCCTCACGCAGGCGGGTGGTCGCCAGGTCTTTCACTTCCTTCTGCCGCTTCACCCAGCCGTCGCGCGACACGATCACCACGTTGTCTTCTTCGACGATGAAGGATTCGGCGGAGTACTCGACTTCTTCGGCTTCCTCAATGAGCGACCGGCGTGGATCGATCTTCGGGTTGCCGTACTTGGCCTGGATCTCTTCCAGCTCGGATCGCACCAGCTTCCAGCGCCCTTCTTCGTCCTTGAGCAGGCCGGCGATTTGCCCGGAGCGCTTGCGCTTGGCTGCCAACTCCGTCTGGATCACCTGGATTTCGAGACGGGCCAGCCGGTACAGCTTGAGTTCGAGAATGGCATCGGTCTGCTCGGCGTCGAGCGAGAACCGCGCCATGATCTTCTCGGCCGAATCGGCCTTGCCGTCCGACTTGCGGATGATCTTGATGATCTCGTCGAGCGCGTCGAACACCTTCTCGAATCCCTCGAGAAGGTGGATGCGCTTCCGCAGTTGCGCGAACTCGTGGTCGAGGCGGTTGGTGACGACTTCCAGGCGGAAGTGCAGGAAGTGCCAGAGCATCTGCTTGAGATCGAGGCGTTCCGGACGCCCGGCTTCGGCGTTCTCGGTCGGCACCAGGCACGTCATGTTCACGGCAAACGTCGTCTGCAGCGACGTGTGCTTGAACAGGTAGGCCATCACCAGGTTGTCGTCGGCGCCGGCTTTCACGTCAAGCTCGATCCGCACGTCATCGGTCGAGACGTCGCGGACGTCGACCAGGTACGGCATCTTGCGGCCGAGCACGACGTCGCCAATCTGCTCCACCAACTGCGACTTGTTCACGGCGTAGGGGATGCTCGTGATGTAGAGCTTCTTCTCCGTCCGCGACGTCGGCCCCGCTTCCCAGCTGGCGCGCAGGCGAATCGATCCCGATCCGGTACGGTAGATCTCCTTGAGCTCGTCAGGCGAGTTCAGGATGTGGCCGCCGGTCGGAAAATCGGGGCCCTTGACCCAGCGGCATAGCTGCAGCGTGGTGAGATCCGGGTTATCCAGCAGCTTGATCAGCGCGGTGATGATCTCGTGGAGGTTGTGCGGCGGAATGTTAGTGGCCATGCCCACGGCAATGCCAGTGCTGCCGTTGATCAGCAGGTTGGGCACGCGCGAGGGCAGCACCACCGGCTCGCTCTTGGTGCCGTCGTAGCTCGGGCGGAACGGGACGGTTTCCTGCTCGATCTCCTGCAGCACTTCATCGGCCAGACGGGCGAGGCGGCATTCCGTGTAGCGCATGGCCGCGGCGCCGTCGCCATCAAGCGAGCCGAAGTTGCCCGAGCCGTCGATCAACGGATAGCGCAACGAGAACGACTGCGCCATGCGAACCAGCGTCTCGTAGATCGCACTGTCGCCGTGCGGGTGGAAGCTGCCCATCACGTCGCCCACGACCTTGGCGCACTTGCGGTGCTTCGCGTCGGCGGTCAGGTTCTGCTGCCACATCGTGTACAGGATCCGGCGCTGCACGGGCTTGAGCCCGTCGCGCACATCGGGCAGCGCACGCGAGGTAATCACCGACAGCGCGTAATTCAGGTAACGCGATTGCGCCGCCTCGTGGAGCAAGACGCTGGTCGTGCCATCGCCGCCGCCACCAGAGGTGGGCGGACGCCCGCCGGCCGGAGGGGCGCCGTTACTGTCGTCGTCTGGAAGATCGAACAATGAAGGTTCGGGCGTTCGCTTGGACATTCGGGGATCAGGGATCAGGGATCAGTTTACCCGGATTCATCAGGTTGTTGGGGTCGAGCGCGCGCTTGATGGCGCGCATGACATCCAGTGAGGCGCCGTGCTCTTTTGAGAGGTACTTCAACTTGCCGATGCCCACGCCATGCTCGCCACTGCAGGTGCCGCCGAACTTGAGCGAGCGCTCGACCAGCCGTTCGTTCAGCCGCGAGATCTGATCGAACTCCTTCCGGTCGTCAGCGTCGAGCATGAAGATCAAGTGAAAGTTGCCGTCGCCGGCGTGGCCGACCAGCGGCGCAACGACACCGGCGGCCAATAGGTCGGCCTGGGTTTCGAGAATACACTCGGCCAGGTGCGAGATCGGCACGCAGATGTCGGTGGTCCAGGCGCGAGCGCCAGGCCGCGACGCCACGGTGGCGTAATAGGCGTTGTGGCGCGCCTGCCAGAGGGTGGCGCGATCTTCGAGCGTCGACGCCCACTGGAAGCCTTGCGCCCCATGCTCACGGGCAATTTCTTCAACGGCCTTGATCTGTTCGTCGACCATCACGTCGCTGATGCCGTGGAACTCGAAGAACAGCGTCGGCGCGATCGGGTAGTTGGTCTTGGAGTAGGCGTTGACCACCCGCAGCTGCGCCTCGTCCACGATCTCGATGCGAGCGACCGGGATACCGAGTTGGATGGTCTGGATCACGGTCGCCGCCGCACCTGCCATGGATGCAAACGGGCAGACCGCGGCGCGGACGGCTTCGGGCTTGCCGTACAGCCTGAGCGTGAGGTCGGTGATCACGCCGAGCGTGCCTTCGGAGCCGACCAACAGGCGCGTGAGGTCGTAGCCGGATGACGACTTGCGGGCGCGGCCGCCGGTCGTGATGATCTGCCCGTCGGCCAGCACCACGGTCAGTCCCAGCACGTTGTCGCGCATGGTGCCGTACCTTACCGCGGTCGTCCCCGACGCGCGGGTCGCGGCCATGCCACCGAGCGTAGCGTCGGCGCCCGGATCGATCGGAAACATCAGGCCGGTGTTCTTCAGGTGCGCATCGAGCTTCAATCGCGTCAACCCGGCCTCGACCGTGATGTCGAGATCCTCCGGGCTCAGCCGCAGCACACGCGTCATGCGTGTGAGATCGATCGACACCCCGCCGCGGATGGCGTTGACGTGGCCTTCAAGCGAGCTGCCCATGCCAAACGCCACGATCGGCTTGCCGTGCCGGGCGCACACCTTGACGATGGCGCTGACCTCCTCCGTGGTAGTCGGAAAGACGACGGCCTCGGGCATGCCGGCCGGGTGCCAGGATTCGCCATGGCTATGGTGCTCGCGGACCGCCTCGGCGGTTGAGACGCGGTCGCCAAGAAGTTTTCGCAGGTCCTCAATCACGTGGCCATTATAGGGGCCGGTTGCGATTATGGCTACATGTGGCTACAATTAACGGATGGAAGGCATCGGCATCCGCAAGTTGAAGAACAACCTCAGCCACTACGTCCGCCAGGCGGAAGCTGGCAAGCGCGTGCCGGTGACTTCGCATGGGCGGGTCGTCGCCGAACTTGTGCCGCCGGGGACGCGCCCGACCGCCAATCGAAAGAAGAGGCTGAGCCGGTACGAGCAGCTCGTCGCGGATGGTTTGATTCGACCGGCGGTCGAAGAGGGCGACCCGTTCGAGGGTGATGACTTCACACCGCTGCTGGCACCGGGCGAGGGCCTGGCCATCCTCGACTGGCTGCGCGGGGACAAATAGGGCGCGCCCGCATGGAACCCAAGTTTGCGGGAGGCGTGAGTTTTCGGTATGTCGAGACCAGCGCGCTGGTGGCGGCCGGTCTCGAGGGCGACGCGACCGCCGTGCGAGCCATTCGTGGCGAGGGGCTGAGAATCGCCTCGGCGCTCACGTTTGCGGAAACCCGCCGAACACTGGCGGTCGCGGTGGTCCGCGGGCGGATCTCCCAGCAACAACTGCGTTCGCGGCTGGCGTGGCTCCGACGATTCGAACGCCGGTGCGAAATCGTCGACATCTCGTCGTCGGTTCTGGCGCGGGTGGGCCGGGCGTTTCCCGTGGAGCCGGTCCGTTCCCTGGACGCCATTCACCTGGCCACCGTCGAAACCATTGAAGCCGATCCCGCGCTCGTCGCCGTCGTCACGCGCGACCGGCGCGTGAGGGAGAACGCGCTCGCGATGGGCTACGGGGTCGAATAGCGATTGGTCCGGCTAAAGCCGGACGCTACATCTTGAGGCGGGTGGCAACAAAGTACAGCACAGCGCCAGCGGCGAGTGCCGCGGCACCGGCGATCAGCTGCGCCTGACTCGCGCCCGCGAGGATCCCCAGTGCCACGATCGAGGCGACGATCGGGATGACCGGACCGAGCGGCACGGTGAACTTCGCCGGCGCCACGGCGCCATCTAAATCACTTCCACCTTCGCCAAGGCTACGGCGGACAGGGAACTGCGGGCCGACCTGCGCGGCAATCTCGCGATCGTGTTTTCTCAACACCAGTGTCGATGCGCACACGGCCAGGTACATCACCAGCCGCGCGATCGCACTGACCGCGGCCAGCGCGATGAACGATCCCGTCAGCGCCAGCGTCAGCGCGATCACAGCCGTAAAGAGAATCGCGTTCGACGGGGTCTGGTAAGTGGGGTGCACGCGCGCGAACCACTTCGGCAGGTCGCCGTTCTCGGCCAGCGCGAACAGGGTGCGCGAGCCGTTCAGGATCTGGCCCATGTTGTTGCCGGCCATCGAAATGGCCGAGCCCATGGAGACCAGCAGCGCACCGGCGGCGCCCAGAAAGATCGCGGCGCCATCGGCCAACGGCGTGCGACTGGCGCCCAGATCCGGTAGCACGCCGGTCGCCACCAGCGACGTCAGCGACATCACGATCGACACGGTGATGAGCGTGGCCACGAACGCAAACGGCACGTCGCGTCGTGGATTGGCGGCCTCGCCGGCCAGCACCCCGGTGACCTCGTATCCGCCATAAGCGAAGATCAGCAGAATCAGCGCGCTCGACAGCTGTTGTTGCGTGACGGCGGGCATGGCCGCGAACCGTGCCGGATCGACGTACCACACGCCGGCAATGATGAAGATGGCGAGCGGTGCCAGCTTGCCGATGGTGAGCGCGTTGACCAACCAGGACGACTGCTTGATGCCGCGCACGTTGATCCAGGTGAGCGCCAGGGTGAGCGCCGCGATCAGCGTCATTCGCGGCAGGCCGATGGCCAGCGCCGGCCAGTAGAACGCCAGCGCGAGCGCCAGGCCGTTGGCGACCGACGCCTGGCTGGTAACGCGGGTGAACCACATCATCCAGCCGACCTCGAAGCCGACGAAGCGGCCGAATGCCGCGCGGGCCGGCAGGTACGGCCCGCCGGTTTTCTCGAACCGGCTGCCGACTTCGGCGAAGCACAGGGCAATCGACAGCGACAGCAGGCCGACCGCGATGAACGCCAGCGGCCCCCATGGCCCCACCAGCCGCGCCACGTCGGCGGGCAGCAGGAAGATGGCGCTGCCAATCACCTGGTTCACGCCGATCGCGGTGAGATCCCAGCGTCCCAGGGTGCGCCGCAGCGCCGGCGACTCAGGCGTTCCAGCCATCAGATTCCTGCTTCCCGGTAATCAGCTCCTTGATGCGGGCGGCGAGCGTGTCGGCGGTAAACGGCTTCATCAGCAAGTTGGTGGCTCCGGTGGGATCCAGGCCAGAGCCCGCGCGTTCGGGATGACCGGAGATGAACAGGACCTTCAGGCCAGGTCGAATCTTCTCGGCTTCTCTCGCGAGGTCGGCGCCGTTCATGCGGGGCATGACGACGTCGGTGACCAGGATGTCGATGGTGTCCTTGTGCTGCAGGAACAACTCGAGCGCGGCGCGGCCGTCTTCGGCATCGAGCACCGTGAACCCGCGGCGTCCGAGCTCGCCCACCACCAGCCGGCGGACCGAGCGATCGTCTTCCGCCAACAACACGACGCCCTCGCCCTTCACGGCCACGGCACTCGGCGCGGTCAGGGCGGGAATCAGGGGGGCGTCAGCATCATCGGCAATGCGCGGGAAGTAGACATGGAACGCGCTGCCCTTCCCTGGCTGGCTCTCGACCATGACGTAGCCGCCGCTCTGGCGAACAATGCCCTGCACCATCGACAGGCCCAGGCCGGTATCCTGGCCTGAATCCTTGGTCGTGAAGAACGGCTCGAACAGCCGATCGCGCACCTCAGGCATCATGCCGACGCCGGTGTCGCGCACGCACAAGCTGACGTGCGGACCCGGAATGACATCGAGGTGTTCGGCACCCAGGTCAACATTCGCGGTCTCGACCGACAGCTGGCCGCCCTGCGGCATGGCATCGCGTGCATTGACGACCAGGTTCATCAACACCTGGCCGATCTGCGCCCCGTCGGCACGGATGTTCGCCAGGCCGGGATCGAGCGAGAACTCCAGGCGAATCTCGGCGCCCAGCAGTCGCCTGACCAGGTCCTCCATGTTCGCGACCACCAGGTTGAGGTCGACCGTGTGGGCCATCGTCTTTTGGGCCGGCTGAAGGCGAGCAGCTGCTGGGTGAGGCCAGAGGCCGGTTCCGCCGCGCGCCGGATCTCGGTAGCCGACCGCTGCCACTCGGATCCGGGCGGCACCTGCTCGATCAACTCGTCGCTGTAGCCCAGCAACACGGTGATCAGGTTGTTGAAGTCGTGCGCGATGCCGGTGGCCAGGCGGCCGACCGCCTCGATCTTCTGGGCCTGGCGCAGCTCATTCTCCAATCGGTCGCGCTCGCTCAGGTCGCGGGCGATCGAGGTGACACCCACCACCTGGCCGTCGCCGACCAGCACGCGGGCATGGACGTCGATCGGAATGCGTGCGCCCTTGCGTGGCACCAGTTCTGATCGGAAGGCGCGCGGCGTGCTATCGGCGCCCTCTTCGATCATGCGTGCGATGGCATCGAGGTAGTCGCTGCCGAAGATCCAGTTGGGGTCGAGCATCCGCAGCTCTTCGCGCGAGTATCCGGTGGCCTGCTCGCCGGCGCGATTGAGCGTCGAGACGCGGCCACGGCGATCGTGCACGATCATGATCTTGCTGGATCGCTCGAACAGATCGTCGAAGCGCGCCTTGAGTGCCGACTCGCGCGCCAGCTGGCGGCGAATCGTCTGCTCCTTGATGCGGCCGGTGCGGTAAACGGCGCCGGCGGCCACCACGGTCACGTCGCTCGCATCGCGCAGTTGCAGGCGGAATGAGCGAGGCACGCTCTCACTGTCGACAATCACCGAGCAGATGCCGGTGAGCTGCACACGCTGACCGGGACGCCGGCCGGCCGGCAGCCGCGCCGCCTGATCCAGCAGCACGTGGGCGTTGAAGATCATGTCGCCGTCCTGGATCACGAGGGTCTGCTCGTCGCGGCCGCGCTCGCTATCGAGAAAGACCCCTTCGACGCGCACCAGCTCCGCATCGCGGGTGCCATCCATCAACTCGCCCAAGGTCGAGGCGATGGCCCGTACCTGCACCAGCTCTTTCGACGGCGTCCACGACGTGCGCTGGCGGACCGCAGCGACGCTTTCTCTCGACGCGGTTTGCGCAAATGCGGGCACCAACGCCGCAAGCGCGATCGCGACTGCGCCAATGGCGCGCCGCAGTACCAAGAATCCGCGATTTGGGTTAGAGCGTGACACGGGCAGACCGGAAGGGATCGAACGCCGGTTGTATCATGATTCCCGAATCAGCACCACTTCTCCACATCACCCACGCACGACGCTGGATGCCGGAGCGTACACCGATCCGGCCTGGTTCCAGGCCGAGGGCGATCGAATTTTCGCGCGGATGTGGCTGGCGGTGGGACGAGCGGCTGAGCTCGAACGGCCGGGGGCCTTTCTCACCCGCGACATCGCCGGTGCGAGCGTGGTGGTCGTCCGCGGCCACCACGGCCGAATCCAGGCGTTCCACAACGTGTGCCGCCATCGCGGCACGCGCCTGTGCGTGACGGAGGCGGGAACGTTTCCGGGCAGCATCCAATGCCCGTATCACGCGTGGACCTACGGGCTCGATGGCGCCCTGCTCGCCGCCCCCCAGATGGACGATGCCCCAGGGTTTGACAAGGGCGACTACCCGCTCCGCACGGTCGCCTGCGATAGGTGGGACGGGCACATCTTCATCAACCTGTCGGACGCGCCCGCGCCGTTGCTGGAGCAGATCCACGGCCTGCCCGCTCGCTTTGCCGCGTGGGGCATGCAGGACCTCCGCCTGGTGCGCCGCATCCAGTACGATGTCGCCACCAACTGGAAGCTGGTCGTGCAGAACTACAGCGAGTGCCTGCATTGTCCGGTGATCCATCCGCTGCTCAATCGCATGCACCACTACCTGGCCGCCGAGAACGTGCCGTCGACCGAGACCTACTGCGGCGGCGCCATGGGCTTCAAGGACGGCGTCGAAACGCTCAGCACCGACGGCAAGCGGCGCCGCGCGGTGCTGCCAGGCCTGGGCTCGCGCGAGCGGGAACTGGTCAGTTACTTCGCGATTTACCCGAACTTTCTGCTCACGTTGCATCCCGACTACATGATGACGATCACGATTTGGCCGCGGAGTCCGGGCCGAACGCGGTTGATCGCCGAGTGGCATTTTCACCCGGACGAAATCGCGAAGCCGGGATTTGTGTTCGAGGATGCGATCGAGTTCTGGGACCGCACCAATCGGGAAGACTGGGCCATCTCGGAGCAGTCGTACTTGGGCATCAGCTCACGCGGCTACCAGCCGGGGCCGTACTCGGCGCGAGAGCAGCAACTGTGGGAGTTCGATCAGTTCGTCTTGAAGGCAGTCAAAGGTCACGAAGACCTTACTTAATCCAGCCCGAATACAGCTCCGGCCGGCGGTGCTTCAGGAACAATCGACGGGCGTTCGAGTTGGCCGTCGACGCCAGGTCGAGGTCGGCGTAGAGGATGTCGTCGACGCTCTTGGCCGCGCGGGCAACCACCTCGCCACCTGGTCCACACACGAACGACTCGCCGGCAAAGTCCAGGCAATCTTCCTTCCCGACGCGATTACACAGGGCGGTGAAGTAGCCGTTCTGAAACGCGCTCACGCGCATCTCGGCTTCGTACAGGCCCTCTGGCCATTCGTCGACGGCACCGGCTTGCGGCACGATCACCAAGTCCGCTCCCTTCACCGCCAGCGCGCGCATGTACTCTGGAAAGTGGCGGTCGTAACAGATCGCAACGCCGATGGTACCGGCCTTGGTCTTGAACACCGGCGCGCCCTTGTCGCCGGGTGTGTAGTAGCCCTGCTCGTGAAAGCAGGGGTACTCGGTGATGTGAATCATCCGGGTGACGCCGAGCAGCGTGCCGTCGGCGTCGATCACCGGCGAGCTGTCAAAGGTGTGGTGGCCCTCCCGTTCGTAGAGGTTAATCACCACCACGATGCCGAGCTCGCGAGCCTTCTGCTGGAAGGCCTTGACGGTGGGGCCGTCGAGAGACTCGGCCAGTTCGCGAAACCCGGTCTCGGCGGGGCGCTGCGGATAGAACCACTCGAAGGCCAGTTCCGCAAAGCAGGCGAGCTGCGCGCCATTGCGCGCCGCCGCCTCGAGCGCGGCCAGCCCGCGCGCCACGTTCGCGGCCTTGTCCCTGGTGGCGTGCTGCTGGATCAGCGCGATCTTCATCTACTGACAATAGTTCAATCACGATGGTTCAGGCACGATGGTTCCGGCAGGGTATTATGGGCTCCGTCATGGAGGCATCAATGAGAAAGCTGCACGCCGGTTTGTTCGTCGCGGTCCTGGCCGCTGTCATCGGGGCGGTCGCCACGAGCGGACAAATTACCACCCCGTACAAGCTGGGCATGTTCCAGCAGGGCGCCCGCTCATTCGTCGGCATGGTCATCCACAACGACACGCTCGTCGTCGACCTGTCGCGCGCCAATATCGGGGTTCCAGCGACGCTGAAACAGCTGATCGCAGGCTGGGACGCCAGCACCGGCACTCGGCTCGCCGCACTCGCCGCCGCTTCAGCGGCCAAGGCGCCGGAGTTTTCGATGACAGTCTCGGCGGTCAAGACGCTGCCGCCGATTCCCGATCCCACGGTCTTGCTGAACGCCGCCGTCAACTATAGCGAGCATGGCATCGAGATGACGGGGGTCGCCACCACCGCCGCGAGCGCGGACAAAGTGGACCCGAAGGTCGCCCTGGGCATTCCGGGCTACTGGAATCGCAAGCCCGGCGATCCGCGACAGAACCCGTACTATTTTTTCAAGGCGCCCTCGTCGATCACCGGTAACGGCGATCCGATCGTGCTGCCGCCCGGCCGCACGCAGATCGACTGGGAGTGCGAGCTGAACATCGTGATCGGCAAGACCGCCAGGCGGGTGAAGGCCGAGAACGCCGCTGAATACATCTTCGGCTACACGCTGGATAACGACGTCTCGGATCGCGGCGGCCGTGCCGACGGCCGACACGGCTCCGACTGGGTACTCGGCAAGAGCCACGATACGTTCTTCCCGATGGGCCCGTTCATCGTCCCGCGGCAGTTCGTGCCTAACCCGCAGAAGCTCGCGATCGAGTTCTCGTTGAGCGGCAAGGTGATGCAAGACTCGAACACCGACCGCATGACGCACAACGTCTACGAGCTGGTGGAATACGCGTCGCACCTGTTCACGCTGCGCCCGGGTGACATGATCTCGTCGGGCAGCCCCGCCGGTGTCGGCACGGCGCGCGGCACACCCCTCTATTTCAAGGACGGCGACACCTCCACGTGCACGATTGAAAGCATCGGCACGCTCGAGAATCCTGTGAAGGGTGAGAAGTAATGCCATCAACAACTCGACTGTTCGGCATCAGTCTGATCGTGCTCGGCATCGCCAGTTACGTGGCGACGGGACGCACAAGTGTGACGGCCCTGATCCCCGCCATCTTTGGCGCGGTGTTCGTGGTCTGCGCGCTCGTCGCGCGGAACGAAGCCATGCGGAAACACGCCATGCACGCCGCCGTGGCGGTCGGCCTGGTCGGCGCGCTGGCGTCGCTGGCGCGGGCGATTCCGGCAGTGATGGCCGGCGATGCCACCCGTCCAGCGGTGCTGTCGCAGATCGCCATGGCCGCACTGCTGATTGTTTACGTGGGACTAGGCGTGCAGTCCTTCATTGCCGCCCGCAAGGCCCGGCTGGGGAAATAGTCCGCCTAAAGGCGGACGCCACATGGCACCGCCGGTCGGCCATGTGGTGTCCGGCTTTAGCCGGACCCGGTCTTGCGAGCCGGGTTGAAGAACGGCGTCGGCACGACCGTCGCCTTGGCACGATGCCGAACGGCATCGACCGTCACTTCCATTTCGAGACGCGTCCCCATTGCAAAATGGGGCGCGTCAATGGTGGCCAACGCGATCAGCTTCTTCATGACGGGCGACCAGGTGGTCGAGGTCGCCCGCCCGACCTGGGTGGTGCCCTTGTAGACCGGCACCGCGACTCGTGAGGTGGCGGCCGGCGCCGTGGGCGGCAGGCCCACGGCCTCGTACCGCTTCTCCACATCGGTCCAGTCGATCTCGAGACCGACAACCTGCCGCGGCTGCCCGCGCCTGACTTCCTCGGCGAGCGCCTTGCGACCGATGAACGGGCCCTTCTTCATGTCGACGAGCCGGGCCATGCCAAGCTCGAAGGGCGAGCACTTCTGGGACTCGATCAGCGCCTTGCGGCTGCCGTGGAAATCGACGTCGATCAACAGCAGGCCGGCCTCGATGCGGGCGATGTCGAGCGCCAGCATGCCGACCGGATGCAGGTCGAAGGCTGGCCCTGCCGCGGCAATGGCATCCCACACGAGCAACGACGCCTCCCAGGGCAGCCAGATTTCGTAACCCAGATCGCCGGTGTAACCCGTACGCGAGATGTCGACCGGCACGCCGGCGATGGTGCCGCTGGTGGCGCGGAAGTACCTCAGTGAGCCGATGTCCGCGGTGCTCACCTGCCGCAACAGCGCGGCCGAGGTCGGGCCTTGCAGCGCCAGCGCCGAGACCTGCTCGGATACATCCTCGACGTGGACGTCGAGGCCCGAGGCGTTCTGCGTGAGCCAGCGCAGGCTCGGATCCGCTGCCGTCCAGCGATAGGCCTGCTCGCCCACCCGTGTCACCGTCCCATCGTCGATGACCTTGCCCTCGTCATCGCACCAGGGCGTGTAGTAGACCTGCCCCACTGCCATCTTTGAGGCATCGCGGGTGATCACGCGATTCACCAGTCGGGCAGCGTCCCGGCCCGACACGCGGTACTTGAACAGCGGCGAGATGTCGATCATTCCGCAGGCGTTGCGCAGGGCGTTGTACTCGTGCTCGTGGCGAGTCTCGTAGGCACTGACCGCGTAGTAGCCGGCCCAGTCGCGGTAGTTGAGGCTTTCGCACAGTTCGCGTGTGCGCGCATGGAAGGCGGAACCAACTGGCACGGCGAAAGTATACTTTCTGCAAGTCAACCCTTGAAATACGACGCGATCGTGATCGGCGGCGGACACAACGGCCTGACCTGTGCCGCCTATCTCGCCCGGGCCGGACGCAAGGTGCTGGTGCTGGAGCGTCGTCACGTGCTTGGCGGCGCCGCGGTCACGGAAGAGGTGTTCCCCGGCTTCAAGTACTCCGTGTGCTCGTACGTGGTGTCGCTGCTCCGGCCGGAAATCATCCGCGAGCTCGACCTGCCGCGGCACGGCATGGAACTGCTGCCGCTCGACGGCACCATGACGCCGATGCAGAACGGCGACTACTTGTGGCGGGTCAACGATCACGACAAGACCCGTCGCGAGATCGCGCGCCACTCGCGGCTGGATGCGGAGGCCTACGACGAGTACGGCAAGGCGATGGTCGAAATGGGCCGCTTCGCCAAGCCGATCATGGGGATGCTGCCGCCCGACCCGACCTCACTCGACCCGCGCGGCCTGCTCGAGCTGCTCGGCATGGGCAAGCGTTTTCGCGACCTGCGGTTCCACGACAAGGTGAACCAGGTGCAATTGCTCACCATGAGCGCGGTGGACTTCCTGGACCAGTGGTTCGAGACCGACGTGCTCAAGGCGACGATGTCGGCGTCGGGAATCATCGGCACGTTTCTCGGCGTGCGATCGCCCGGCACGGCTTATGTGCTGCTGCATCACTACATGGGCGAAATCGACGGCGCGTTCCGCTCGTGGGGCCTCTCGCGTGGCGGCACCGGTGCGGTGTCGAACGCCATCGCGGCGGCGGCGCGAGAATTCGGCGCCGAGATCCGCACCGAAGCGGCGGTGGCGCGGATTCTCAGCAAGAACGGCCGTGCCACGGGCGTGGCGCTCGTCAACGGCGACGAGATTCACGCCAAGGTCGTGGTGTCGAGCGTCGATCCCAACCTGACGTTCCTGAAGTTCATGAACGAGCGCGATCTGCCCTCCGACTTCGTCGAGGGCGTGAAGCGTTACAAGTACCGCGGCTCCTCAGGCAAGGTCAACCTCGCGCTCGACGCACTGCCGAACTTTACCTGCCTGCCAGGCGCCGGCCCGCACCTGCGTGGCGCCATCTCGATCTCTCCAAGCATCGACTACATGGAGCGCGCCTATGACGATGCGAAGTACGGGAAGTTTTCGAGCCGTCCGTACATGGATATGGTGATCCCGTCGCTGACGGATACGTCGCTCGCGCCGCCCGGCAAGCATGTGATGTCGTGTTTCGTGCAGTACGCGCCGTATCACCTGCGCGACGGCGTGTGGGACGATCGCCAGCGCGAGGCGTTCGGGGATGCCGTGATCAACACCATCGCGGAGTACGCGCCGAACATCAAGGACATCATCCTGCACCGGCAGGTGCTGACGCCGCTCGACATCGAGCGCGAGTTCGGGCTGACCGAGGGCAACATCTTCCAGGGCGAGCTGACACTCGAGCAGCTGTTCTTCTTGCGACCGGTACCCGGCTACGCACAGTACGCGACGCCGATCGATCGCCTCTACATGTGCGGGTCGGCCACCCATCCCGGCGGCGGCATCATGGGCGCGCCCGGACGAAATGCCGCGACGCAGATTCTGAAGCAGACGTAGCTCGATGACGCAGGCCCAAACGCATCAGAGCCGCAGACTCGTCCGCCATAGCGCGGAGCGCGAAGGCGGATGACACAGATGACGCAGAGTTCACAACCAACACGGTACGACGCCATCGTGGTCGGCGGCGGCGTGAACGGACTGACCTGCGCGGCCCTGCTCGGCAAGGCGGGCGTGCGCACCGTGCTGATCGAGCAACGCGACGAGATCGGCGGCTGTGCCGCCGAGAGCGAAATAGCGCCGGGGTTCCGCGTGCCCACGCTGGCCCACGCCACCGGTCCCGTCCGCCGTGACGTGGTCGAACACCTTCAGCTCTATTTGCACGGGCTCACGTTCCTCGACACGGCGATCGAGGTGAGCAGTCTGTCGCCAGACGGACGCGCGCTGATCTTGTGGAACGACGCGCAACGCACGGCGGCGGGCCTCGCCGGCTGGTCGGCGAAGGATGCGGCGGCGTGGCCGGCGTTTCACCAGTCACTGGGACGACTCGGCGCCCTGCTCGGATCGCTGTTTCAATCCGCGCCGCCATCGATCGACGCGCCCCACGCGCGCGACGTGTTCTCGCTGATGCACACGCTGTCGGCTTTCCGCGGCCTACCCAAGGCCGATCGGTGGCGGCTGTTGCGCTGGGGACCAATGGCGGTGGCCGATCTCGTGGGCGAGTCGGTGGAAAACGAGCTGCTGCGTGCGACGCTGGCGGCTGACGGCATTTTCGGCGCGATGCTGGGGCCCTGGTCGGCCGGCAGCGGATTGCAGTTGCTGCTCGCCGCCGCCAATCGGTCGCTGGCGTGGCCGGGCGGCCAGGTCGTGGCTGGTGGACCCGCCGCATTCGCGCGCTCACTGAGGCGCGCTGCTGAACGACACGGCGTGGAGATCAGAACCGGCACGGCCGTCGAACGGATCGAGGTGAAGGACGATCGTGCCGTCGGCGTGACGCTGGCAAACAACGAGCACATCGAAGGACGCGCGGTGGTGTCGGGCGTGGATCCGAAGCGGACGTTCCTGTCACTGTGCGAGGCGGATCACCTGCCGCCGGAGTTCTCGTGGCGCATCAAGAATTACCGGTCGCGGGGCACGCTCGCCAAGGTCAACTTCGCCCTGTCGGGCCTGCCGGCGTTCACCGGCGCGACCCGAGAGATGCTGGCGGGCCGCGTCAGGCTGGCGCCCGACCTTGACTACCTCGAGCGGGCGTTCGATCACGCGAAGTACGGACGCCATTCATCGCAGCCTTGGATCGAGTTCACCATCCCGTCGATCCACGACCCGGCGCTCGCGCCGGCCGGCGCGCATGTGGTGTCGGCGTACGCGCAGTTTGCGCCCTACCAGTTACGCGACGGCCATTGGGATGCCGAGCGTGAGGTGTTCGGCGACGTGGTCACCGCTGCGCTGGAACTGCACGCGCCCGGCTTCTCGTCGATGGTCGTCGCCAGGCAGGTGCTCACGCCACTAGACCTCGAACGCGGCTGGGGATTGACCGGCGGACAGATCTGCCACGGCGAACTGGCGCTCGACCAGTTCTTCGCCATGCGTCCGCTGCTGGGATGTGGCGACCACTGCACGCCGATCCGCGGTCTTTTTCTGTGCAGCTCCGGGTCGCATCCAGGCACCGGTCTCACTGGGGGCTCCGGCGCAAACGCGGCCGCGGTGGTGGCACGCGAACTGGCTTGACCCTCCCGCCAAACACGCTTACAACGTCGTCTTAACCACGTTGCGGGCCGGGATCCGGGATCCGGGATCCGGGGTCCGGCGTCAGGAGGATCGGGTATGCGTGTCCTCGCTATCGCTCTCGTGATTGGCTTCACATCAACGTTGACGGGACAGGCGCCGCAGCCGTCTCAACCGACGCCACCGGGACAGCCGGCTCCGGGACAACCCACGCGAATGCCGGCGCGGCCGCTGCGTCCGGGGGAGGTGCCGCCGAAGGGCACCGCGATCATCCGCGGTTACGTGACGGCGCTCACCACGGGCACGCCGCTGCGACGCGCGCAAGTGCGTGCGATGTCGATGGACGGGACCGGTGGCGGCGGCGTCACGAGCACCGACGCGGAAGGACGCTTTGAAATCAGAGAGTTGCCTGCCGGACGTTATAGCGTCACGGCCATGAAGGGCGGCTTCGTCACCGGTCAGTTCGGGCAACGCCGCCCTGGCGATCCCGCTACGCCCATCGACCTGATTGATGCGCAGACCGCTGACAAGGTGAGCTTCGCGCTCGGGCGAGGCGGCGTCATTGCCGGCCGGGTCCTGGACGATGGCGGAGAACCGGTCGCCGGTACCCAGGTGACGGCCGTGCGTTATGCGTTCATGTCCGGTGGACGGCGGTTGATGCCGGCCCCGGCGGAGGGTGGCAACGATCGCACGGACGATCAAGGGAGCTTCCGGCTGTTCGGACTCCCACCGGGCGACTATTACGTTAGCGCCGTCAATCGTGGCGGCCAGATGATGCTGGTCGTCGGCAACAACACGGAAGCCGACGGCTTCGCTCCGACCTATTACCCAGGCACGCCGAACATCTCCGAGGCCACGCGGATCTCGTTGAAGACCGGCCAGGAGATGACCGGCGCCAATTTCGCACTCATCGTCGCGCGCATGGCGCGCATACGCGGAAAGGCAACGAACTCGCGGGGCGAGCCGGTGGCCCGAACCATGCTGATGCTCGCGACAGACGACGGTTCGGTGCCGGCGTTCCGGCCCGACCAGGTGCAGATTTTCTCCCAGCCCGCCGCGATGAGCACCGACCTGATTGGCGGCGGCCCAACCCGGGTGAATGACGACTTCACCTTCGAGATCATGTCGCTGTTCGAGCGTCGGCTGATTCGCGCCTCGATCGGCCAGAACCAGGGTTGGTTCCTGAAAGCGGTGATGTACGACGGCGAGGATGTGACGGACCGGGGTATGGAGTTCACGCCGGGCCGCGCGTACGAAGGCCTCGAAATCGTCTGTTCGCAGAAGACCACAGACTTGTCAGGCCTGGTCAGCGACGACCGCGGCCAGCCGGTGCTCGACGCCACGGTGGTGATCTTCGCGGCCAACCGCGAGCAGTGGACGTACGCTTCCCGCTTCCTACGGACGGCGCGCCCCGACACGAACGGGCGCTACAACATCAAGTCGCTGCCTCCCGGCGAGAACTACCTGATCATCGCGGCGCAGAACCTCGAGTCGGGCCAGGGCGGCGATCCGGAGTTCCTCACGCGCGCCCGCGAAGAAGCCAAACCGCTCACGCTGAACGAGGGCGAAACCAAGTCGGTGGAGGTGAAGCTCTCGAAGTTAACGCCATAGCCTCCGCGCTCGTATGCTGTAGATGTGAAGCAACCTCTACTGATTCTCGCCGCGACCTGCCTGGCATCCGTGGCGGTGCTGGCCCAGGGCGGCGGTGGCGGACAAGCACCCGGCGGGTTGGGCGGCGCGCAAGGTGGACTACGCGGGCCGGCGCGCGCCACACCCGCGAGGGCCGATGCGCCACGGGGAACGGCGGTGATGCGCGGGCAGATCGTGTCGGCCGACAACGGCTCGCCCATTCGCCGCGCGCAGGTGCGCATTGCGTCGCCCGAAGCCCGCGAGGGCCGGCTGGCGGCCACCGACGCACAGGGCCGCTTTGAGATCAAGGAACTGCCGGCGGGCCGCTACACCATGACCGCCAGCAAGGGCGGCTTCGTTTCCCTGCAATACGGCCAGCGCCGCCCGTCTGAATCGGGAACCCCGATCGAATTGTCCGATGGCCAGACCCTCGACAAGCTGCAGATCGCGCTGCCGCGCGGCAGCGTGCTCGGCGGCCGCATCAGCGACGAGTTCGGCGAACCGGTCGCCAACGCCTCGGTGATCGCCATGCGCTACAGCTACGCGGCCGGCGGACGCCGGCTGACCGCCGCGCCGGGATCCAATTCGCGCGATACCACCGACGACCAGGGACACTTTCGACTGTTCGGACTGCCGCCAGGCGAGTACTTCGTGAGCGCCACCTTGCGGACCGGGGGGGCCGAAGCCACCGACCCCGCTGGGGAGACCTCGGGCTACGCCGCCACCTACTATCCGGGTACCGCCAACATTGCCGAAGCCGGGCGCGTGACGTTGGCAGTGTCGCAGGAGAACACGACGGTCTCGTTCGGCTTGATTGCCACGCGACTGGTGAAGGTCTCGGGCAGCGTGCTGTCGTCTGACGGCGCACCGGCGTCAGGCGGCATGGTCATGCTCGTGCCAGGCGGCACGGCGGGTGGCCGCGGCGTCGTGATGCAGCAGGGTGGCGGAGCCGGGCGCACCGATCGCACGGGCGCATTCCAATTGAACAATGTCGCCCCTGGCCGCTACCAGGTGCAAGCGCGGACGGGTGGACGCGGCGGCGAAGGTGAACTCGCCCGCATGGATCTGGTGGTGGGCGCGGATGACGTGACCGGCTTGACCATGGTGACTTCGCCTGGCGCCGTCGTGACCGGTGCGGTCGTCAGTGACACCGGCGAGCCGTTCGACTTTCGCGCCCAACAACTGCAGGTAGCCGCGCGCGTCGTCAACGTCGACGTCCAGGGTATGGGTGGTGGCGCCGGTGCCGGTCGGGTGACCGACGATTGGAGCTTCGAGCTGCGCGGCATCACCGACGCGCGCCTGTTCCGCGTCAACGCGCCGCAGGGATGGACGCTGAAGTCGGTGAATCTCAACGGCCAGGACATCACCGACGTGCCGACCGAGTTCCCGCCAGGACAGGCGGTGGCTGGCGTGCAGGTGGTGCTCACCAGGAAGGTCAGCGCGTTGTCGGGCCTGGTCACCGACGCCAAGGGCAAGCCGCTCCTCGACGCGACGGTGGTGGTGTTCCCCGCCAACGAGAAACTGTGGGCGTTTCAGTCGCGCTTCATCAAGGCTGCGCGCCCGGATCAAGAGGGCAGCTATCGCATGACGGCGTTGCCACCCTCAGAGGAGTATCTGGTCGTGGCGCTACAAGGACTCGAAGACGGCCAGGCCGGCGACCCAGACTTTCTGGCCACGGTGAAAGAGCTGGCCGGCAAGTTCTCCCTGGGCGACGGCGAAACCAAGGCCGTTGACGTTAAACTCTCCGCACCGAAATGAGGTCTGTATGAGCATGCGATGCAAGCAGTGTGCGGAGTCGTTCCCCAAGGGCCAGCCGTACGACATGTGGGAAGTGCGGCGCCAACATGTCTCGCCTCTCGACGCCGACAGCGTGACGACCAGCGTCAACATGAAGGACGCCGGCGTGTTCTGCTCGCGCAAGTGCCTGGCCGATTATCTGAAGGTGGGCGACCGCTCAGGCGTCTTCGACCTCGGCGATCGCACGTAGGCGAGGCCCTTCGGGCCTCGTGGGCGCGCGCCTTCGGCGCTAGCGTTGGCGCCTCGCTTCGCTCGTCGTGCGAAGACGGACATCCCTCCCTCACGAGGGGCGCAGCCCCGAGCCTACGAGCGGCCCAAGGCCGCGAGCCCACGGCGAGCGATAGCGAGGCGCCCACGAGCCGCGAAGCGGGTCGCCTCAGAAGTAGTCCGAGTGCCAGTACACGACTTCCGCAGCCGCGAGCGGCGGCAGCGGCAGCATGCGATCGCGCAGCGGGCGGATCATCAGCACTTCCTGCGTCGGCGTTCGGGCGGCGACCTTGAGCTGCGGCGGCACCAGCGACTGCGGCCACCAGCCGCGGATCTCGGGCAAGCGTTCGCTGGGGTAGCGCGCGAGCATCACTTGCAGCATGGCGCCGAGGCGCGCGCCCGTCGGATCGCGATCGCCGGCCTCCTCGATCATCCAACGGCCATCCTGCGCGGTGGCGACCAGGTAGGCGACCGCCTGGTGCCCCTCTTCGACCACCAGGAACTCCGTCGTCTTCATGCCGGCCGGCGCCAGGCCAGACTGCAGGCGTTTCTTCGTGATCGCGTAACGCACGAAGTCTTCGCTGCGATCGAGCGCGAGCCGCGCGCCGGCCGCGCGGGTGGCCGACATCTCGATGATGTTGGGTAGATCGCGCTCGTCGCCGCTGCGCACCAGCATGGCCGGCGCACCGCCGCGCTTCTGATCAACTTCGATCACCCACTCCGTGAGCGGCACCGGCACGAATTCCAGCCGCTCGTAGAAGGCCGGCGGGATCTCGGAGAAGAGCATCGCGAACTCCTGCCCTTCGGTCACCGCGGTTTCGAGCAGGCGCGCAATCAACTCGCGCGCGGCGCCGCGGCCGCGATGAGCCTGGCTCGTGAACACCGCGCCAATACCGAGCACGCGGCGAATGCGCCCATCCAGGCGCAGCGACAGGTCGTAGCGCTTCGCGCTCGATACCACGTGCGGGCCATCGACCAGCGCCACACGGTCGAGATGGGTGGCGCCCCACGGGGTCTTCTGCTGCGCCGCCCACGACTTGCCGTAGTTCTCGCGTGACAAGCCGTCGTTCCAAAGAGGGAAGGTGTCGTCGAGCACGCGCTCGAGAACTTCACCAACAGCCGGAATTACTTGTAAGGACATGGGATTAAACGATCGACGCGGGTGGCGGGTCGAATCAGGCAGTAAGAGGTTAACTCATGTGGACCCGCTCACTTGCCGTCTTGTCGCTTCTCGTCGTGATCGCCGGCCGGCCAGAGGCCGGCGCGACTCCCGCGCTGCCATCCACGGACGAGGCGATCGCCCATGCCCTGAACCGGTTGACCTTCGGGCCCCGCCCCGGTGACCCTGCGCGGGTGAAGGCCCAGGGCCTTCAGAACTGGATTGACCTTCAGCTGAGCCCGGCGCGAATCGATGACGCGGTCGTCACGACGAAGCTGGCCCGGCTGGAGACGCTCACGCTGGATTCCCAAGCCATCCAGCGCGATTACTCGGGCCCGGCGATGATGGAACGGCGGCAGCGGAAGGAAGAGGCAGGTGCGTCAGGTGCGTCAGGTGCATCGGGTGCGTCGGGTGCCAACGAAGAGACGATGAGCGGCCGGACGGGCGGGCCGCGCCGCAACGTGAGCGACGTGCAGCTCAAGGACCGGCAGGTGATCGCCGACATCGAAGAGGCCAAGCTGTTGCGCGCCGTCTATAGCGAGCGCCAACTGCAGGAAGTGTTGGTGGACTTCTGGTTCAACCACTTCAACGTGTTCGCCGGCAAGGGCGCGACGCGCAACTACCTGACCGAGTACGAGCGCGAAGCCATCCGGCCGTATGTGCTCGGCAACTTCCGCAACATGCTCGAAGCCACCGCGAAGAGCCCCGCGATGTTGTTCTACCTGGATAACTGGCAAAATGTCGCTGAGCAGTCCGCACAAAGGCGCGAAGCGCCGAGCCCAACGAGGGCCACAGGCCCGAGCCCTACGAGCGCCAACGGCGCGCGCCCCACCCGCGGCATCAACGAGAACTACGCCCGCGAGCTAATGGAACTCCACACGCTTGGCGTGGACGGGGGGTACACACAGGCGGACGTCGTCAACGTGGCCCGCACGTTCACCGGTTGGACCATCAGGCCGCGCGAAGGCTCGGGCACGCAGTTCGTGTCGCGGCTACACGATGACGAGGTGAAGACCGTGCTCGGCCGAACGATCAAGGCCGGCGGTGGCCAGAATGACGTCGACCAGGTGCTCGACATCCTGGCCGCCCATCCCTCGACGGCGCGCCACATCGCCATCAAGCTGGCAACGCGCTTGGTCAGCGACACGCCGCCCTCGGCCCTCGTGGACCGCGCCGCCGCGCGCTTCACCGCCACCCGGGGCGACCTTCGCGAAGTGGTGCGGACCATCATCACGTCGCCGGAATTCTTTGCGCCCGAAACCTATCGCGCCAAGATCAAGACGCCGCTCGGCTTCGTCGCCAGCGCGCTGCGTGCGACCGGCGCGGAAGTGCGCTCGGCGCTGCCGCTCGCCCGCGAGCTGCGGGAAATGGGCATGCCGCTCTACTTCTGCCAGCCGCCCACCGGCTATGCCGACGTCGCGTCGGCCTGGATCTCGGCCGGTGCGCTGGTCAGCCGCATGAACTTCGCAGTGGCACTCGGCAAGAACGAGATCCGCGGCGTGCGAATTGCCAATCCCCCAGCCGACCTCGACCAGCAGATTGGTTCACCGGGATTTCAAAGGCAGTAGTTCAAACACGACGGTTCAAACACAGAGGTTCGCATGACATCACGACGAGTGTTTCTCAAGAGCGGCGCGATGGCGATGGTGACGATGGGGTTTGCGCCGTCGTTTCTGGCCCGCACGGCATCGGCGGCCGGCACCGGCAAGAAGCTGCTGATCACCATCTTCCAGCGCGGCGCGGTCGACGGCCTCAACATGGTCGTCCCTTACGGCGAAGCCGACTACTATCGCGCCCGACCGTCAATTGCCATCGCGCGGCCGGGCACGGCCGAGGGTGCCATCGATCTCAACGGCTTCTTCGGCCTGCACCCGCGCATGTCGGCGTTCAAGCCGCTCTGGGATCGCGGCGACCTGGCCATCGTGCACGCCTCGGGATCGCACGACACCACCCGCTCGCATTTCGACGCGCAAGACTACATGGAGTCGGCCACGCCCGGCGTGAAGAGCACGCGGGACGGCTGGCTCAACCGCTACCTGCAGACGGCTGCGGACGCTCACGACGCCGCTGTCGGCCAGGGCCGTAACCCGCTGCGCGCCGTCGCGCTGACCTCGCAGATGCCGCGCACGCTTCAGGGCGTGGCACCGGCGCTCGCCATCGGCAACACGGCCGACTTCGCCGTCGCCGACATGGGCGCGCGAACGTCGTTCGAAGGGATCTACCAGGCCGCGCAGGACCAGTCGCTGCACGGCACGGCCGGTGAGGCCTTCGACGCCATGCGCGCGCTGGCCAGGCAGACGGCGGCACCGTATCGGCCCGCGAACGGCGCGGTCTATCCACGCTCGCCGTTCGGCCAGGCGCTGCAGGAGATCGCGCGCCTCGCCAAGTCGGACGTCGGCCTCGAGGTCGCGTTCGCCGAAAGCACGCAGTGGGATCACCACGTGAACCAAGGTGCGGCCACTGGACAGATGGCCAACCGCCTGGACGACTTCTCCCGCGGCATTGCGGCGCTCGCGCAGGATCTTGGGGAGCGCATGGCTGATACGGTCATCCTGACGATGTCGGAGTTCGGCCGGGCAGTGGCCGAGAACGGCAGCCGCGGCACCGACCATGGCCACGGCAACGCGATGTTCGCGATCGGCGGCAGCGTCAAGGGCCGCGAGGTCTACGGCAGGTGGCCGGGCCTGAAGGCCGATCAACGCTTCGAGGGTCGCGACCTCGCCGTGACCACCGACTTCCGCGACGTGTTCAGCGAGGTGGTGGTCAAGCATCTCGGCGCTTCCACCGCTACCGCGGCCGAGGTGTTCCCCGGCTACCAGGTGAAGGCGCCGGCGTTCCGCGGCATTCTCCGGATGTAGCGCCGGCGTGCGACCGCACCGGTGGTGGTCGGGAGTCAGGCAGTGTTGGCGCAGTTTCCGAACGCGCCGACGGCCCTCCTGATATCCACGGACGCCGATCTCTACCCGCGTGATGCCCGGTACAAGTCTGACCTCATCGATGGCGCGATCGGCGAGGTGTCGACGTTCCACGAGACGTTCGGATCTGACGCACATGGCATCGACGACACCACCGCGGTCCTGCCAACCGGCTGGGCAGATCGCCTCGTGCCGGTCCAGAACGAGAATACGGCTGGCGCCATTTTCTGGTGTCTCGACGTCCATAATTTGGCTCCCTCGAAGCTCGTCGTTGGCAGGGATAGGGAGACGATAGACCGTATTAGAACTCGGGGCCGGCATCTGCCTGGCCAGGAGAGAGGCGACAGCCGAGAGAATCCGAGCGTCTGTCCAGCGACTTCTCGATGACGATCGATTCTGCCAGCAAGCCGCGGTCATACGACGGTCTTTCGAGGCGGCGGGCGGCGTCGCACGCGGCGCCGACGCGATCCTGGCGTTCACGAGACCCCGCGCTGCACGCGACGAAGTCCGTGTTGGTCCCGAGAGAACGTCGTGAGCTTCGTCATCTATCCAGAATGTCGAACATGTGCGAGTACTTGATGATGAACGCGCGGCTCACGGGCCCGAAGCCGCTGAACGTCTCGGTGTCGTTGTACACCACGTAGAGACCGGTCGCGGCCGTGCGCAGCCAGTTGAACCGCAGGTTCGTGGACCAGCGGCGCGTCCGGTCGTTGTACTGAATCAGCGCCGATGCGCTGATGAGCGTCGAGATGTTGAACGTCATCCGCGCGGTCGCCAGGTTCGTCACGAACGCCCCCTGCGGCAGCGTGATGTCGTTCCGCGTCCAGCGCACGGACGAAGTCAGCCGGCCGCCTTGACGGATGTTCAGCGTGGGCGAGAGGCTCCGCTGTTGGCCCGACAGGAAGCCGCCGATGTTCACGGTCATATTGGCCGAGAGCCACTTCCGGCGGTCGGTGTTGGCCATGCCGAAAAAATACGGACTTCGATACTCGCCAGCCGGTACCACGATGCCCGGGTAGACCTCGAACGGTTTCCGCAAGCCTTCGTACTGCACGTTCAACGCCGCCGAGCCGATCGTGTAGCCGTTCTCGAAGTCCCAGCGCCCGTCGATGTGCAGCGTGGCGGTTTCCTGGAGGCCGTCGAACCCCCAGTAGCTCTCATAGCTGACGTGCGGCTCGAACTCCCGGAGCCCCAGCTTCTTCAGGGCAGGTGTCCGAACGTGCCGGCGCAGCGCCGTGCTGACCTGCCGGTAGCCATCGGGCCGCTCGAGGAAGCCCACCTCCGGATTGAAGTTGTCGCCCACCTCGGCGTAGCTGAGCGAGGCCTCGTTGGTCCGCGTTCTGAACTCGAACGCTGAACTGTAGGCGTAGTCCTTCCCCGACAGGCCCGGCGTCTGCGTTCGGGCTCCGAACGCGCTGAGCGTCACGGCTTCCTTCAGCCCCAGTTTGCCGTCGATGCCGTAGGTGCGGTTGTAGTTGTTGTTCCCGGCCAGATCGCCGGTGCCCGCCCGATTGACGAACATGGCTCCCAGGCTCGACCGGTTGCGGAGATCCTTGTTCACGCGCGCGGCGGTGAAGTTGTTCGCGCTCGACGTGCCGACCTGTTCGGTCTGCATGTTGAGCAGTCCGATGTTGACACCGCCCGCCTTGCCCGTCAGGCGCGCGCCGCCTTGAATCGGCAGCAGGGTGCCGTTCCCGCCGATGCCGATCCGGCGGCTGAAGAACAGATCGATCTCGCCCGGCCGGCCGACGGCGAAGAGCCCACGGTTCTCGAGGAAGAACGGGCGCTTCTCGGGAAACAGCAGGTTGAACCGCGTGAGGTTGATCTGCTGCTCGTCCACCTCGACTTGCGCAAAGTCGGTGTTGTAGGTCAGATCCAGCGTCGTGCTCGACGTCACGCCGATCTTGCTGTCGATGCCCCAATCACCGGTGCGCTGAGACCCGGTTTCCGTCGGGCTGGCGAAGTTCCGGTTGGCGGATCCGACGGCGTACGGCATCAGCTTGAAATCGCGGGGTGGCGACACGTCCAGCCCCCGCAATTCGGCGGCCGACGACAGCCGTGTGATGGTGTAGATCCGCGACACCGGCGACCAGTACACGAACTCGCGTTTCCGTTCGATGGCGCGGGAAAAGTTGATGCCCCACACTTGCGGCGGGGGCCCATAGCGCAAGGTGCGCAGCGGGATCGCGAATTCCGCGGACCATCCCTTCTCGGACACGTGGGTCTTCACCACCCAGGATCCGTCCCAGTTCACGTTGACGCCCGCGCCGGCGCCGGTGGCGTTGCCGCCGCCGCCGCCCAGGCCCCCGGGCGGCCCGCCGCGCAGCGTCTCGCCCTCGTTCCGCACCTGTGCGTCGTACTGCATGCCGACGACGTTGGTCCCGAAGATGAACCCGTTCTGCCGATCGTGATAGGTGTCGAAGATCATCTGAATCGAGTCCTGACCGCTCAACCCGGAATCGCGCCGTGAGTCGGTCGTCACGATCTTCGAGGGATCGGAGTCGAAGCACATCACGCCGACATAGAGGGTGTGGGCATCGTAGAGCACGCGCACCTCGGTGCGTTCGGTCGGGGCCGATCCCTCCACCGGCTCGGCCTGCACGAAATCACTGATGGGCGTGGCGGTCTGCCAGGCCGGTTCGTCGAGCACGCCGTCGATCTTCGGGGCCTCGGTGACCTTCGTGCCGGTCATCCGTTTCCCTGACTTCCCCCCAGGCTGACTCCGACCGCCCTGGCCCGCGCCCGTCCGCGGTGCCGCCGGGCCGCCTTGCCCTGCCGCCGCGCCGGCTGAAAGACCAAGGGCCAGCGCCACCACCACCGCCATGCCTCCTCGTGACGCCATTCACACTCTCTCTCCTCGTCGTGCACTTCGGCTGGAGCCGCCAACCTGACCCGCCCGAACGCGTCGGATGATAGCAGGTCATCCACCGCTGCGTAGCCAGACGGGAACGATACGCCCTGGACCGATGCGCCTGCCGTGAGCAGAGCCTGCACCGATTCGGGCGAACGCCGGTCGGTCCAGTACGAGTCCACGCACGCGCGGACGGCGAGCGACAATGGCGTCCGTCCCTTGCCGTCGGCCGCATCGATTGGCGACCCGCGTGCGATGAGAAGCCGGACGGTCGCGTGGTTCGCGCGTCAGGCCGCCACGTGAATCGCGAGGCTGTTGGTCGCGATGTCGAAATAGCCGTCGCCCTCCGCGAATCGCGCACTCACGTCCACGCCGAGGTCGAGCAGATGCCGAACGCCCTCAGTGTTGCCGACACCTGCGAACGTGGCGAGAAATGTCCCGCCATCCGCGCGCACGTCGCTCACGAGCTGAGGCTGGCGCGCCGCGACAGCACGAACGGCCGCCGTGTCATGGCGGGCGCACGCCGCCAGAAGCCGCTCGACGCCGTGAAGTTCCAGACGATAGACCGTATTAGCGGCCTCTTCGGTTGACGGAACGCCCATTCTCAGACCCAGAACGCCCGTTCTCAGACCCAGCGTACGCCTCGAAACCCGCAAGCTTGCGAAAATCGTTGACGGCATGGCCGCAGTTGCCGGCGCTGCCGCCGACGCCGAGCAGGAAGAGGACGATAAGCCGTATTAGCGGCCTCAAGTGTTAACGGAAGTCCCGTTCTCAGACTCAGGTGAAACCCGGATCACGTTGACGTTCCTGCCGCTCGGCGATCCTGCGGCAGACATGCTGGGCTATCCGCGCTTGGGCTTGACCGCCCGCGCCGGCTTCGCGCTGGCCTT
>SHUG01000030.1 GCA_009694735.1 Acidobacteriota bacterium
GGTTCGTTTCGACAGACGCAGGTCGTACTGCTGGAACAGCGGACCGGTCAGGACAATCGAGCCCTCGGCACAGTCGCCGTAGTTGGCGCCATTGTCGACCTCGATGCAGTCTGGACCATTCGCCGGTGCGAAGAACTTGCCGGATGGCGAGGCACCGGCGTAACCGGACGCCGAGGTCGCGCTGACGCTGAAGGCATTGATGGTCTGGGTGATGACATCTTCCGGCAACATCCACACCTTGCGGCCGGCGTCGTCGAAGCGCAGCTTGAACATGCTCTGGACATCGTCGCGGGTCATGCCGACGATCCGGACGTTGCCAAGATCGATCAGGCTTCCGCTCTGAATCCGGGCTGACAGGCCAATCTGCCACCCCCCGATCAACGTCTCGACAAAGCCGTTGGCGTTGCCACCCCACTTGCGGCCCTGACCGAACGGCAGATCCATAGACAACGTTCGCCTTGAACTGGTGGGTCACATCGCCCGGGGTGCCGGCATCGCGAATCATCGTCTGCTCGCGGCGCCAGGTTTCCCAGTTCGAGATTTCGCCGTGGCCGAGCACGTAACTCGTCTGAAACTGCAGGCCGTCTGAATTGCGACGCCGCAGTTCGACCTGCAGCGAGTCGTAGGTCGAGCTGCCGGTGTTGGTGGTGATCAGGGCGCCACCGAGCAGGTCGGGGTTGGCCACAAAGTAGTTGGCCGGAATACCCGCTCTGGCGGCGTTGTCGCGGAGCGTTGCGCTGCCCATCAACCCGGTGGCCGCGGCCGACGCGAAGCCAAAGGGGTTGGGGTTCTGCATCGCCAGGTAGCTGAGATTGTTAGCGTTGGTCCAGTTGGCGCCGCTGTACGCCGCCGCGTTGCCGGCGTTCGCCGCCGCCTGGCCATTGAAGAACGCCAGGAAGGTCGGCAACGGTGAGGTGCCCGCACCGGTATAGGCAAAAGTATTGCCGCGGCCGGCAGCGATGTTCGCTCGCAGGTTGGCCTGGGCCAGCTTGAACTCGTCGTAGACCTGCTCGGGGGCGGTATCGAGAATGTCGTAGCTGTCGAGGGCGGCCAGGCGGCCGACTTCGTCGGCGGGAAGCGGGGGGCGATCACCGCAGTGATTGTAGCAGGGCACCCCGTCCGGGGCGCCTTGCCGAGCGAGCCCGGCCTCGACTGAAGCTTGGTCGTTATCAGTCGGTGTTAGTCTGCGCGTGCGGCCGCGCCATGCGATCGGGGCGCACCCATTCGTCGAACTGCGCCGCGGTGACGTGACCCGATGCGACGGCGGCGTCCTTCAGTGCCGCGCCGTCGCGGTGCGCGGCGAGCGCAATCGCGGCCGCCCGCTCGTAGCCGATGTGGGCGGTGAGCGCGGTGACCAGCATCAGCGACTGCGCCAGATGTTCGCCGATGCGGGCTTCGTCGGCTTGCAGCCCGCGCGCGCAGAAGGTGTCGAACGAGGTGGCGGCGTCGGCGAGCAGCGCGATCGACTCGAGCACGTTATGCAGGATTACCGGCTTGAACACGTTCAGCTGAAACTGCCCCTGGGAGTTGGCGAACGCCACGGCTGCGTCGTTGCCATGCACGTGCACGGCCACCATGGTCAGCGCTTCGCACTGCGTCGGGTTGATTTTGCCCGGCATGATCGACGAGCCCGGCTCGTTTTCTGGCAGGCGCAGCTCGCCGATGCCGGCGCGCGGGCCCGAGGCATAGAGGCGGATGTCGTTGGCCATTCTCATCAGCGCGCTGGCCAGTCCGCGCAGGGCCGCACTGGTGGCGGCCATCGCATCGTGTCCCGACAGCGCCGCCACGTGGTTGCCGGTTTCGTGAAAGGGCTGCCCGGTGGCCTCGGCGAGATGGCGCGCGACCGTGGCGCCGAACTTCGCGTGCGCGTTCAGTCCGGTGCCCACCGCCGTGGCGCCGATCGCGAGGGCGTGCAGGCCCGGCAACGTGGCGGCGACGCCGGCGAGCGTGTCGTCAATCTGCGCCACCCAGCCGCGCACCACCGCGCCCAGCGCAATCGGTACCGCGTCCTGCAGGTGCGTGCGGCCCACCATCACGATGCGGTCGAAGGCCGACGCCTTCCCGGACAGGGTGTCGCGCAGCATCGTGATCGCCGGTACCAGTCGGTGGACGATCTGTTCGGTGGCGGCGACGTGCATGACGACGGGAAAGCCGTCGTTGGAGGATTGGCCGCGATTGACGTGATCGTTGGGATGGACCGGCGCATGCGAGCCCAGTGGCGACCCCGCGAGCTGGTTGGCGCGGTTGGCCATCACCTCGTTGGCGTTCATGTTGGTGTGCGTGCCCGAGCCGGTCTGAAACACCACCAGCGGAAACTCAGCGTCGAGGGTGCCGGCAATCACTTCATCCGCCGCGCGGGCGATTAATCCGGCGCGCTCGGCCGACAGCTCGCCCAGTTCAGCGTTGGCCAGGGCGGCGGCCTTCTTGAGCAGCCCGAGCGCGCGAATGACCGGACGCGTCCAGGTCAGCCGCTCCACGCCAATGGCAAAGTGATGCCGTGAGCGCTCGGTCTGCGCGCCCCATAAGCGATCGGCCGGCACCTCGACCGGTCCCAGCGAATCGTGTTCGGTGCGGGTCATGGCTGCACAGTATCAGAGCACCTCATTACCTCAGCACCTTGATAGAATAGAAAGATGGCCGCACTGATTGAAGCGATCGCGATCAAGCGCAAGGCGTATTTCGAGTACGAGAACGCCCCCTTCCACTGCCTGGACGTGGAGGTCTCGAAACCGACCGCGCGCGGTGGCCAGACGCTGGTGCGCCTGAAGATGCGCAACCTGATCACCCGCGCCGTGTTCGACAAGACCTTCAAGGCCGGCGATCGGTTTGCCGAACCCGACCTGGTGATGTCGTCGGCGACCTTTTCCTATGCCGACGGTGACGGGTTCCATTTCATGGACCAGGCATCGTTCGAGACGCTGACACTCGGCACCGACATCCTGGGCGAGGACCGCGGACTGCTCGTCGATAACGTCGAAGTGCAGATCCACCGCTATAACGGCCAGCCGATCGGCATCGTCTTTCCTCCGCACGTCGAGTTGAAGGTGACGTCCACCGAAATGGGCGTGCGCGGCAACACCGCCAGCGGCAGCGTGACCAAGCCGGCCGTGCTCGAAACGGGCATGGAAATTCAGGTGCCGCTGTTCATCAAGGAAGGTGAGCGCGTGAAGGTGCACACCGAGACGCGCGAGTTTGCGGGACGCGCGTAACTACAGGCGCAGCAGCAAGCCAATCGTCAGCCGCGAGTAGCTGATGCGCCGCCCCACACGGGCCAGCGACCCATCGTCGCCGGTAAAGCTGCGGATGTGGCGCAGGTCGAAGCGGACGCCAACGTTGTTGGTCAGCAAGCCCTGGGCGCCAACGCCGAGTTTGTAACCTGGCACCGTGCGGCGAATCACGAACACTTCCAGCAGATCGGCCGCCTGCGCGTGGATCAACCCAACCCCGGCCACCACGTAGGGCCGCAGGCCGCCGCGGGTCACGCCCGCCGGCAGCGCCGCGATCAGTCCGCCGCTCAGATCGAGCACGTAGCTGCCCGGCTTGATCAGCGGCAGGCTGGAATCGCGCTCGAAGTACCTGGGCACATACCCGAAGTCGGCTTCGTACCCGAGGATGCCGTCGCCCAGGATGACGATCGAACCGCCCATGGTGAAGGCGAGGCGGCCCGCGGCGATTTCAAGATCGACGATCGAGGTGCCGCCGCCAAACTTGACGCCCATGAAGGGCGTGGCGAAAATGTCCTGCGCGCGCGCAGGCGCGGCCGGCGCGATCAGCACCAGGCACAGAAATGTCGCGCGACGGAGGGCAGACAGCGGCATGCAGCGCAGTCGCAGTTTAGATGAAGAGGCGCAGGAAGATCTTCACAAACGGCGAGTTGGCGATGTCGCCTTTTTCCAGTTGGTAGGTCGCGGCCAGGCCGCCGCTGTTGGCCAGCAGGACCAGCGTGAGCCGCTTCGACGGCATCTTCAGGATCAGCGCGGACGCGGCGTCGGGAAGGTGGCCAAAGCTCCAGACCAGCCGCACGTTGGATGAGGTCTGCACGAACCACCCCAGCCCGGTGGGTAACGGCGCACCGGTATCGAACGTGAACGGCGTCCACATCTTGGTGAGCGTGCTCAGGCTGAGCGGCACGCCGTTGTTGTCGTCGAGTTCAGCCTCGAAGGTGGCCAGGTCGCGCGCCGTTGACACCATGCCGGCCGAGGCGTCGAGCCCGTATGAGGGGTACCCAGAACGCGTGGCGTTGCCCGCCCGATCGATGCGATAAGGGACGGCCACTTTCGCCAGTTGCCGCTGGTAGCGATCCAGCCGATTCGCATCGAACAGTTCGCGGGCGGCCTGTCCCGTCGACAGCCCGAGGTCGAGGCCGGGCACCGACGAGGTCATCACCAGGCGCTGGAGAATCTCCTCCGCCAGGGCCACGCGATACGGCTGCCCGGTGCATGCTTCGACCACCGGCGTCAGCGCGGTGAAGCGCGCGGGATCGTAATTGAAGCGGCCTTCAGAGCCGTGCGCCAGCACATGGCGCACCGAGGCATCCTCGGGGAACGTCGGCACGTAGGTGCGAATCCCGGTATCCACCTGCAGGAGATTGCGGTCAGTGCAGATGCCGAGCAACACGGCCGTCATCGCCTGGGTCACACCGCCGATTGGATAGGGGGTGTCGGGCGTCGCGGGAATCTTGTTTTCGACGTCGGCGTAGCCGTAGCCCTTCTCCCATTCAATGCGGTTGTTGCGGACGATGACCGCCGATAGCCCAGGCATGCCGATTTGCTGGGCGAGGGGTTCGAGGTACCGTTCGAAAATCCGGTATGGCAACTCCTGCGCAGAACCCGACGGGGCCAGCAAAATGCTGGCGCTCACGGCGGCGATCAGCGAAAATAGGCGGAGTTTCATTAAGACTTAAGGCTTAAAACCGGATCATACCAGTCCCAATCGGTCGATTCGTGTGTTAAAGTCTCCCGGGACTTCTATTTAGGCGATGAATCCAGCCCGTCCGGACTACGTTCGAAACCTCACGACAGCGGTCTGCCTGCTCAGCTTGCTGCTGGCGTCGGCGGCCCCCGTGGCGGCCCAGCCCGCGGAAACGCTGCGGGTGCGCCCGCTGATTCGCGACGGACAGGTGCTGGTCACCTTCGCGCTCGACGGTGGCCTGACCGACGAGATGAAGGCCGTGGTGCAAAGCGGCCTGCGCACGGTGTTCACCTACACCGTGGAACTCAAGCTCAAGGTGCCCGCGTGGGTCGATCGCACCGTGGCATCCGTCGTGGTGTCGACCAGCGTCGACTTCGACAACCTGACCCGCCGCCACACCATCTCGCAGGCCCTTGATGGCCGCGTCGAAGAGTCGTTCATCGTGGAAGACCCCGCGCAGGTGGCGCAGATGGTCACCCACTTCGACCGCCTGCCGCTGTTCGACACCAAGGTGCTCGAAGCCAATCGCGAATATTACGTCCTGATCCGAGCCGATGCGCGCCCGCGCAGCACAGCCGGCCTGTGGCCCTGGTCCGGCACGGCCAGCGGTTCCGCCAAGTTCACGTTCATCAAATAACAAAGAACGAATTACGAAGAACAAACGGTACTAGCCTCAGTACCTCGTTGTTGTTCGTTATTTGTTATTCTTTCGTCGTTATTCTTTCTTACCCATGTCCCGCCTGGTCTATTCCACCGATAAGGGTCAGACGTGCCCGAAGTGCGGATGGCCGGTGGGCAATTGCCTGTGCAGCAAGAAGGCCGGGGCCGATCAGCCGGTCCCGCCGCGCATTGTCGCCAAGCTGCGGCTCGAAAAGGCCGGGCGCGGCGGCAAGTCGGTGACGGTGGTCTACGATCTGCCGCGCAACGCGGCATTCCTGAAAGAGTTGTGCGCCGAGCTGAAGCGTGCGTGCGGCACGGGCGGCGCGGTCCGCGACGACACCGTGGAAATTCAGGGCGACCTGCGCGAGCGCGTGCGTGAGGTGTTCACGAAGAAGGGCTACGCGATCAAGGGGTGATGTGGCTCGCTTCCTGCATCTGGGGGCCAATGGAGGAAATTCGCATGTAGATCTCGAAAAAATCGTCACGCTCTTCCTACTTCCGGCGTTTCTCATCTCAACCCAGGCATTCGCGCAACAGAGCCGGGTCGTCGACTCGGCCACCTTGAGCCAGGCCCTTGCCAACAAGGCCGAATCGGAAACCACCCAGCGCGACCTGGTCCGCCGGGTGCTCGATCGTTCCGACGCCCGCGAGATGGCGGCCCGCCTGGGGCTGAGTGTCGAACAGGCTGGATCGGCCGTCGCGACGTTGAGCGGCGCTGAACTGAACACGCTGGCGCAGCACGCTGGCGCGGTCGAGGCCAACGCCCTCGCCGGTGGCGCAAGCACGGTCGTCATCTCGGTCACGACCCTGCTGCTGATCCTGATCATCGTCATCCTGCTGGTGAAGTAGCGCACGCCGCGCTGTCTCGCCTCACGCCTCCATGGTAATGACGGTCGCCGCCCTGCTCGTGTGGGCGGCGGCTGCTCCCCTTGCCGCGCCCAGGCAAGTCCCGGCGACAGCACCGACCGGGAGCACGCGCCTGCTCGACGTGCCGTACCTGCCCCAAAGCGAAGATCTGTGTGGCGGCGCTGCCATGGCCATGGTGCTGCGCTACTGGGGCGACCGAAAGGTACAGCCCGAAGACTTCCTGGCCCTGGTCGATCGCAGCGCATCGGGCATCCACACCAGCGCGCTAACTGCCGACGTGAAGCGGCGAGGGTGGCAAGCCTTTCCCCGCGACGCCGCCACCGGGGCCAGCGGCGAGTGGATCCGGGAGCAGATCGATCGCGGCCGCCCGATCGTGGCACTGGTCGAGATCAGTCCAAACCGCTACCACTACATCGTGGTCGTCGGCTGGCTGCGCGATCGGGTGATCGCGCACGACCCGGCGAACGCGCCCTTCCAGTTGATGTCCACGGCTGAATTCGATCGAGCCTGGACGGCGGCGGGACGCTGGACACTGCTGGTGTTGCCCGGCGACGATCGACCCTCCGCGGCTGAAGCGTCGCCCGAACGAACCGCGACGGAGAGGTCGCCCGCCACGGGCGCGTGCGGCCCGCTGATTCAGAACATGGTGAACCTTGCTCGCACGGGCCAGATGGCGGGCGCCGAGTCGGGCCTGCTTGCGGCCACCCACTGGTGTCCACGGAATCCTGCCGCCTGGCGCGAGCTCGCCGGCATTCGTTTTCTGCAATCGCGCTGGGGTGAGGCGGCGTCGATGGCGGAACACGCGGCGGCCCTCGAACCCGGAGACGAGGCGGGGTGGCAGCTGGTGGCCACCAGTCGCTTCCTCAACGAGGAGCCGGCGGCTGCGCTCGGGGCGTGGAACCGCATCGCCCGACCAGCCGTCGACCTGATCCGGGTCGAGGGCGTCCGGCGCACCCGGCACCCGGTGGTGGTTGCCATGCTGAATCTGCCGCCTCGCTCGCTGCTGACCCCGGCTCGCCTCGAACGCGCCACCCGCCGACTCGACCAACTACCGAGCGCCGCGGCCACGCGCCTGCGCTACCGCCCGCTGGCCGATGGACTCGTCGAGATCGAAGCGGTGGTGGTTGAGCGGCCGACCTTGCCGAGGGGTGTCGTGCCCATCATCGCGGCCGCGGGCCGCGCCCTGCTGCAGCGCGAGGTGCGCGTGGACGCCGCGGCCCCGACCAGAAGTGGCGAGTTGCTCTCGGTGGGGTGGCGATGGTGGGACGCCCGCCCGAGGCTCGCACTGTCCCTGGCGGTTCCGGCAGTGTCGTGGCTGCCAGGCGTGACCACCGTTGAAGGATCGTGGGAACGGCAGTCATACGCGACGCCGGCAATCGCCAACGACGAGCGACGGCGCGCCGGGCTGCGCGTGGCCGATTGGGCCTCGAGCGCGCTGCGGTGGGAGTCGGGGGTCGCGTTCGACCGATGGGCCGACGACCGTCACCTCTCCGCGGAGGGGGCCGTCGACCTGCGGCTCGCCGACGATCGGGTGTCGATCGGTGTTGATGCCGGGACGTGGACACCAGTGGGATCTGGGCAGCGCTTTGCCACCGGGCGTGTGTCGTCAGCCTGGCGCTCAATGGTGCGCCACGACCAGCCGTCGTGGTCGGTTGCCGCCGGATTTACGACCGCAAGTGTCCACGCGCCGTTCGACCTGTGGCCGGGCGCTGGTGTGGGACACGCTCGCGCGCCGCTGCTGCGCGCGCATCCGCTGCTCACTGACGGAGTCGTTTCGGGAGAAGCCTTCGGTCGCCAGCTGATGCACGGCACGATTGAATATCAGCATCCCCTGTTCACCTCCGCGGCGGGAACCCCGCAGCTCACCCTGTTCGCCGACACCGCCCGCGCCTGGCATCGCCTGCGTGATGACGATCGCTCACCCATTCATGCCGACCTTGGCACGGGACTGCGGGTGGCGATCCCGGGCAAGGGTGGCGCTTTGCGGCTCGATGTGGCACGGGGGATGAGAGACAATCGGATGGCGTGGTCCGCCGGTTGGCAGGCGCCCTGGCCAGGAAGAACACCATGAGCGACGAGACCGAGACTGTCGAACTGTTTCCCACGTTGACCCTCACGACGTTCGGCATCACCGATCGTGGCATGGTCCGCGAGACCAACGAGGACCAGTTTCTGATCGCTGAACTCAGCAAGGCGATGCGGGTGCTGCAGACCAGCCTGCCCGAGCCGAAAGTGCAGGTCGGTGAGGAGCGCGCCCATCTGTTCCTGGTCGCCGATGGCATGGGTGGCCACCAGGGTGAAAAAGGGTTCGGTGCGCGAGGAAGACGCGGCCACCCACCATTTACGCCACGTCATCACCAACGTCGTCGGCGGGCCTGAAGTCGGCGTCACCGTGGAGGCTCGCTCCTTCCAGGTGCAAGCCGGCGACCGCCTGTTGCTGTGTTCGGACGGGCTGACGGAGATGGTCGCGCACGAACAGATCGCGGCCGTGCTTGCGGCTGAGGCCGAACCGGAGGGCGCGGCCCGGCAGCTGTTGGCTCAAGCCAACGCGGCCGCGGGCCGCGACAACATCACCGTGGCGATCGCGCGGTTCGGTCTGCGGATCTAGCTCGAGCTAGTGTCGCGAGCCCGCGCGCAGGTTTCGGATAGACTTTCGCAATGGCACGGCCGACGCTGACTCTCATCGCCCAACAGAAGCTGTCGGCCTTTATCCGGCCACCCAAGGGCAGCACGGTGCTGGAAGCCAGCGGTGTGATCGCGAAAGACGGCGATTACTACATCGTCTTCGATAACATCCGGCGGCTGGCCCGCGTCAGTAGCGCGCTGCAGCTCGCATCGGCGGAACACGGATGGTTCGGCCCCAGCCGCGACGGCGAAGGTTACGAAGATCTCGCCTTCAGTCCGCATACCCGCCGGTTCTACCTGCTGATCGAAGCCGAGAAGCATCCCGACGGCACCTACAAGCCGCTGATCGATGAGTGCGACGAGCAGGGCGGCTACAAGAAGCGCCGCTCGGTCGATGTCGCGTTCGACCAGCGCAACACCGGGATGGAAGGCCTGAGCGCCGTGCGCTGGCAGGGGCGCGATTACCTGCTCGGCCTGTGCGAGGGCAACGGCGGACATGGCGGGCGCAAGGGCAAGACACCCAGCCGCGGGCTGATTCATGTCCTGCGGCGCGCCGGTAGCGCCTGGATATCGGTCGCCAAGATCGCGCTGCCCCCCAACCTGAAGTTCGAGGACTACTCGGCGGTCGCCATCCGTGGACGGCGCATTGCGGTGTTGTCGCAGCAAACGTCGCGGCTGTGGATTGGCACGCTCCGCTGCAGTGACTGGACCATCACCGATCGCGGCACCGTCTACGATTTCCCCCGCTCGCGCAAGGGCAAGCGCCAGTACCGCACCCTGGAGGGCCTGTGCTGGCTATCGGCGAACTCGTTCGTGATGGTGTCTGACCTCGCGAAGGCTGACTACTCAACGCGCTGCCGTAAACACGATCAATCGATCCACCTGTTCCGCTTGCCGAAGGGCTAGTCCATTTCGCTGCGCTGATCCACCGATGCCTCGCACGCCCGCCCGCTATTGCCGTGCCGCGCCGTCGGGCGGCACGGTCAGCAGGCGCCGCTGGAGATCGAACTCGCGGACCCGGCGTGACATCTCAACCGCGCGCGCGGCGAAGGCGGAACCCTCCGCGCACTCGGCCAGCGGCACATCGTCGAGCCGCTCGCGATCGTAACAATGCGTCCCGGTCGTCCTGCCGCGCAGCAGGTACAAGTACCGCGCGTCCACCCAGCTGCCGTCGCGGCGAACCACTGGCTCGGTGCCCGGGGTGCCGAGCGCATTGCGACCGGCGTAGGGCAAGGCGGATGCGTCGACGCCCAGCAGCGCGAGCAGGGTCGGGGCCAGGTCCACCTGGCCAATTGGAAGATCGATGCGCTCGGCCTGGCCGCCGGGCACCCGGATCACGAGCGGCACGCGCTCGGCCAGCGTCCACTGCAGCAGATCGTTGCCGAAGCCGAGCGTATGCGCGAGTTCCGGCGTCCACGGAAAGCCCGCGCTGTGGTCGCCGGTCACGACCACCACGGTGTGCGCCAGCAGCCCGTCGCGCTCGAGTGCCGCCAGAAACTCCCCGAGCGCGCGATCGAAGTAGTGCATGCCGTGAATGTAGTTGCCGAATGGGGTCTGATCCCAGGGGCTAACATCGAGCCGCTGGTGGCGGTCGGGGAACGCCTCGAACGGGTAGTGCAGCGACTGGGTAATCAGCCACGCCGCGAACGGCGCCTGTTCAGCCCTCAACTTCGGAACCATTTGCAGGAGGAAATCGCGATCGTTGAGGCCCCAGCCGATTTTCTCGCCGGGCGCAAAATCCGCGGCGAAGAAACTCGCGAGGAACCCGAAGTTGGGATGCATGACGCGGCGATTCCAGAATGACGGTGCGAACGCCACAGCTGACAGTGTTCGATAGCCCCGCGTAGCGAGCACCGGCGGCATCCACAAACGCCGCGGCGCCGTGTTGTTCCGGCAGCAACGAGGTCAGGCCCAGCCACTCGGCGTCCGATGTCCGCCCCTCGTCGGTCTGGTCGAAGACCTGCGAGAACGACACGCCGGTCGCCTGCAGGCGCTTCAGGTTGGGCATCACCGGCTGGCCGTTGATCTGAAAGTCGACCATCGGTGCCTGCAGCGACTCGACCTGAATGACCACCAGGTTCATGCCCGCGGCGATGCCGAACCGAGGTCCGCTCCCCGCGCGCAACGCCTTGCGGGAGTCAAACCACGCCCGCGTTTCGCTGAAGGTTGCCTCGGGCAGCAGTTCCCGAGCGGCACGACGCTTGAGCAACAATCAGGCGTCGACCGCATGAAACGTCAAGGGGCCGGTATGCGCCACCAGCGTGAGGTTAGAGAAGCGCTGCGTGATGATTACCGGTTCGGTCCGTACGGCGCTGAACGTTTGCCAGCCGGCGATCAGCATGACCGCGACGCCTGGAGCATCTCGTGCACGATCGTTTCCTTCATGTGAAACGACGCACGGCGGAACCGCCACCCCGCGGCCGGGGAAGGGTCGAAGAGTTGGGTGGCACAGCGCAGCTTGATAATACCCGACCGGGCCGACGGCGCGGCACGGTACCGCGCGCCTTTGCTTTATGATATAAAGTAATTTCTTAATTACGGTCCGTGGAGGTGATGATGAACGCCCGCATGCTCCGGCGGCCCAGCACCGTCGTCCCGGTCGCCATGTCGGCCGCCGCCCTCGCCGTCTTGATGGCGTATGTCGCAATCAACGGCACCGCCCAGCAGGAAGACGAGGGGGCCGCCGCTCACATCTGGCAGATCCTGATGGCCGGACAGCTGCCGGTCATCGGCTTCTTCGCGATCAAGTGGTTGCCACTCGAACGCAAGCCCGCGCTGCAGGTTCTGGCGCTCCAGGTCACCGCGGCAATGGCCGCGATCTTCCCGGTCTGGTGGTTCCAGTGGTAATTCGAACCGGGTGGCCCGGCCCGCCTTCGTTCGATGGCGCCTTTCGAACTTCGGCGCGCTCGGTGGTTCACCAACCGTAGCTCGCGCTGAATTAAGGCGAGCGGAGGTTGGTGCGCCCGGCTGGACTCGAACCAGCTACCCCCGACTTAGAAGGTCGGTGCTCTATCCAGATGAGCTACGGGCGCACAACATCATGGTAACAGGCAGACGCCGATCGGTCGACGGCGCTCCCGCTACGCTGTCACTCCTGCTACGCAGTTACTCCTGCTACGCGCTGCGATTCGCCCGCGTCGTTGCGCTGATCTGCAGGTCGTACCCGTTGGGCGTCGTCGTGTGGTAACTCTTGTAAGGCGCCGTGTGAATGTCGCCCCGTCCGCCGGTGTCTTCGCGGGCGTTCAAGCCACGCTTGTCGAGTTCGGCCTTCACCTGGTCGGGGTCGAACGAGGCAATTCCGAACGAGATGTGCCCAATCGACGCGGGACGCGGCGTGACCGGCACTCCGGGAGGGCCACCACCGCCACGGCGAATGATGATGTCGCCGATGTCACCAATCTCGCACTGGCTCTGGCTGCCCTCGTCTTCGCCGGCTTTCCACCCGAGCAGCGCCACGTAGAACGCCACGGTTTCCTTGTAGTTCGGCACTTCATACGAAATGTGATCCAGCCACACCGTCTTCCACGCGGTCGGCGCAAACGGCGCCGGCGCGACGGTCTTCGCGGTGGCCGGACCCTGACGCCGGTTCTTCCGGTTGCCGTTGCTGATCTGCAGGCCAAAGCCGGCCGGGTCCTTGACGTGGAAGCTCTGGAAGTCGCCGTGGTTGTCGGCCACCGGACTGAGCCCTCGCTGTTTCAGTCCGGCCTCTACCTTCTTCGCATCCCACTGGTCGATGCCCCAGCACACGCTGGTGAACACGGCGTTGCGAGGCGCGCGCGGACCACCGCGGCCGGCAGCAGCGGCGGGCTGAGCGGCCGCAGGCGGCGCGGGTGGCGCCCGATACCCGCCGCTGATCTGGAGGCCACCCCAGTCGCCGATGTCGAGCATCGCCTGCTTGCCATCGTCGCTCCGGATCGACCAGTTCATCAAGGTGGCGTAATACGCCGCTTCCTTTGAGTAGTCGGCAACCTGGCAGGAGAAGTGGTCGAGCAGCACGGTCTGCCAACCGGTGGCCGCGAACGGCGCCTTGGCCGGGGTCGCATCGCACTGCGGCGTGCCCTTCAGCGCGCCGCCGCATTGGCCTTGCGCGAACGCAGACGCCGGTTGCACCAGCGCGGCCATGCCGAGTGCCTGCAGCAATTGCCGGCGCGACAGCACGCCACGATCGAAGTCGCTCAAGAGTTTTTGTAACATCACGGCTACTCCACGATTGCCTGCATTACCGCATTCTCGAGGTCCATGCGCAACTGGCCGACAGGTTCCTGAACCATCAGCAAGCCGACCAGCTGCTCCTTCCGGTCGACCCAGAAGTAGGTCCCGAATGCGCCGCCCCATCCAAACGTGCCGCTCGACACGCGGCGGCCGGCGGCGACGTGATCCAACACCACGTCCACGGTGAGACCGAAGCCCATGCCCTTCGTGCCGCGGCCGATGCCGGCATAGAGATCGCTGACGTGGTTGGACGCCATCAGGTCGATCGTGCGCGGACTGAGGAGGCGCTTGCCATTCAAGACGCCGCCATTGACGAGCATCTGCCCGAACCGAATGTAGTCGTCCGCGGTCGACCAGAGTCCGCCACCGCCCGAGAATAACGTCCTGGTCGCCAGCCACCCCGGCGTCTCGATGCGCACCAACTTGCCATCGCGGTCGTCATACAACGTGACCACGCGAGGCTGACGATCGTCGGTCGGGTAAAACGCGGTGTCCTTCATCTCCAGCGGATCGAAAATGCGCTGCTTGAGGAACTGATCGAAGGTCTGCCCCGACGCGATCTCAACGATGCGCCCAAGCGTCTCGATGCCGGCGAGAGCGCTGTACTGCCATCGGGTGCCCGGCTGAAAGTCGAGAGGCACCACCCCGAGGGTCGGTACGTATGCGGCGAGATTGCTGGCGGTGCTACGCGGCGCCAGCCGCGCGCCTGGGCGCGTACCAGGGCCACCGCTCTCGAGGCCCGACGTATGTGTCATGAGATCGCGGATCGTGAGGTCGCGCTCCGCCGGCACGGTGTAGATCTCGGGTTCGCGCCCCGGCTGCCCGGCCGGCACGGCAACGGCAATCGCCCTGGTGATGGCGACCTTGGCGTTCTTGAATTCGGGAATGAAGCGGGAGACCGGATCGGCGAGCCGCAGCTTGCCTTCTTCCATCAACATCAGAATGGCCACACCGGTGATCGGCTTCGACATCGACGCGATGCGGAAGATGGCATCCTTGCGCATCGGGGTCTTGGCTTCGAGGTCCATCTGCCCCTGCGCCTCGAAATGGGCCACCTGGCCTTTTCGCGACACTACGGTGATGGCGCCGGTAATCTGGCCCGCGTCAATGTAGCGCTGCACGACCTGATTGATCCGTTGCAGGCGCTCCGACGACAAGCCGACGTCTTCGGGTCTCGCCGGCGGCAGCGCGCCCGCGGTCAGCGCGAGCGCAATCAGGATGACGCTGAATCGGCGAGCGGCGTGAAGTTTCATGGCGGCTAGCTTAGCCGAGAATCCGCCTCCACGCCGCCGATCGAATCAGGCGCCGAGCACCTTCTTGAACACCACCATCGCCTGCTGCATGTTTTCCATCGTGCCGAGCGAGATGCGCGCGTAGGTCTTCTCCATCGGCGGGAAGTCGCGGCCAACCGCCACCCCCTGCGCGCGGCAGGCGTCGCGGAACTGCACCGCGGGCTTCCGAATGTTGACGAAGATGAAGTTGGTCTGCGAGTCAGGCGAGCTGTACCCCATCTCCTTGAACTGCCCCTGCGTCCAGTCGCGGACACGCTTGTTCTCGCCCTTCTCCCATTCCATGTGAACGGTTTCCTTCAAGGCGGTGATCCCGGCGATCGCCTGCAGCTCGTTGAGGCTGCCCAGGCCCCACGCTCGACCCACTTTGTCCATGGTCGCCGGCTGGCCAATCGCGTAACCCATGCGCATGCCGGCCAGCCCGTAGGCCTTGGAGAAGGTGCGTGAGATGAACACGCCCGGCAGTTCCAGCGCCAGCTTCGCCATCGTGCCCGAACCCGGCAGGGTGGCGTACTCGAGGTACGCCTCGTCGATCAGGATGCCGGTCTCGGGCGAGCGCGTCTTGATCGTTCGGACGGCACTCTCGATGTCCGCCATCGTGTGAACGCTTGAGGTCGGATTATTGGGATTGCACAGGAACACGAGGCCGGCGCCGATGGCGCCGCGAATCAGCGCCTCGAGATCGAGACGCAAGCGAGCGTCGACTGGAGTCAACTTGACTGGCGCCTTGATGTTGCGCGCCGTACCGTTCGGCGAGGAGTACGACGGATCCGCCGTCACCAGCGCACGGTCGGGCGAACAGTAGGCCATGACCGCCGCGGTGAGAATTTCTCCGGACCCGGTGGACATGATGACGTTCTCGGCTTTCGCGCCCGAGAACGTCGCGATCGCTTCCTTGAACGCAGCGAGGTTGGGTGGCGGATAGCCGAGGCCCAGGTCTTTCGACGGGTGCGACCTCAAGATTTCGAGCACCTTGGGGCTGGGGCCCCTCATGTTCTCGTTACTACTGAGGCGAATGGCGACCGGGCCGGTTGGGCGCTGCCCCTGGGCCTCGCCAGTGAATGCCAGCAATTCTTCGCGACCGTAGCCGATGATGTGCGCCGCCGAGGCGACCGCCGCCCCGCCCGCACCGAACCTCCGAACAAACTCACGACGTGAAAGTGCCATAACCTGTCCTCCGCGAAGCACATGGTAGCACCAATGGCGCTAGGCCACGGCCCCCGTAAACTGACTCTGATACAAGGCCGCATAGCGGCCCCTGGCGTCCAGCAACTCCTGGTGTGTCCCTTTCTCGACAATCCGGCCGTGCTCCATCATCAGGATCACGTCGGCCGTGCGGATCGTGGACAGCCGGTGGGCAATCACGAAGGTCGTCCGGCCACGCATCAACCGGCCCATTGCCTCCTGAATCAGCACCTCCGTGCGAGTGTCAACACTGCTGGTCGCCTCATCGAGGATCAGAATCGCCGGATCAGCGAGAAACGCGCGGGCGATCGTCAGCAGTTGCTTCTGGCCCTGCGACAGGTTGGTGGCTTCTTCATTGATCAGCGTGCCGTAGTTCTCCGGCAGGGTGCGGATGAAGTGATCGGCCTGCGCGGCCTTGGCCGCCTGCACAATGGTCTCGTCGCTCGCGCCTTCGCGACCATAGGCAATGTTGTCGCGGATGGTACCCGAGAACAGCCAGGTATCCTGCAGCACCATGCCGAACATGCGCCGCAGGCCGCCGCGCGTCAGTGCGCGAATGTCCACGCCGTCGACGCGAATAGCGCCGCTACTCACGTCGTAGAACCGCATCAGCAGATTCACCAGCGTCGTCTTGCCGGCACCCGTGGGACCAACGATGGCGACCATTTGTCCGGACGCCACGTTCAAGGTCATGTCTTCGATCAGCGGCACATCCGGCTGGTAGCTGAACGCCACGCGATCGAACTGGACCTCCCCGCGTGGCCTGGCCGGCGCGGCCGCGGCAGGCGCGGCCGCCGGCTCTTCAGCTTCGTCCAGTAACTCGAACACGCGCTCGGCCGACGCGATGGTCAGCTGAATGGTGTTGGCGATGCTGCTTAACTGCGTGATCGGCATCGAGAACTGCCGGCTGTACTGGATGAACGCCTGCACGTCGCCAATCGCGATGGCGCGCCGCGTGACCAGGAAGCCGCCGATCACCGCCACCGCGACGTAGCCCAGGTTGCCCACGAACATCATGATCGGGAACATCACGCCGGTGGCAAACTGCGCGCGCCAGGCACCGTCGTAGTAGTTCTCGTTGAGGTCGTTGAACTTCGCCACCGACCGTGCCTCGTGGCCGTAGGCGGTGACAATGGCGTGGCCGGAGTACATTTCGGCCACGTGCCCGTTCAGTTCGCCGAGCGCCTTCTGCTGCCGCACGAAGAATGCCTGCGATCGCCTGGCGATGGCAGCCACAATGGTCACGCTCAACGGCAGGGTCAAGACCACGACAATCGTCAGGATCCAGCTGATGGTCAGCATCATGATGATGATGCCGATCACCGACAGCAGCGACGTGATGAGCTGCGTGAGGTTCTGCTGCAGAGTGCTGCTGATGTTATCCAGGTCGTTGACGGCCCGGCTCAGAATCTCGCCGTGCGTCTTCGAGTCGAAGAACCGGAGCGGCAGGCGGCTGAACTTGGCCTCGACGTCACGGCGGAGGGCGTAGACCGTTTTCTGCGCGACACCTGACATCAGGTATTGCTGCAGGTACAGGAACGCGGCGCTCACGACATAGAGGGCCAGCAGCGTCCACAGGATGTTGCCGACGTAGCCGAAGTCGATGCCCGCATTGGAACGCCCGAGCGTGCGACCGAGGTAGCCCTCGAAGATCCTGGTGGTGACCATGCCCATCAACTTGGGACCGACCACGCTGAACAGCGTCGAGATCACGCCGGCGGCGACCACCACGATCAGCGCCGGCCGATGCGGCGCGAGATAACCCGTGAGCCGCCGCAGCGTGCCCTTGAAGTCCTTGGCCTTCCGCACCGGCACACCCAGGCCACCCATCGGGCCCCGGCCGAACATGTTGGCCGACGCCGACGGCTGCCGCGTCGCCGCGCGTTCGCCGCTCATGCCACCGCCTCGATCGACGCTTGCGACTCGGCGATCTGCCGATAGACGTCGCAGGTCTGCAATAACTCGGCGTGGGTGCCAAGACCCGCCACCCGCCCATCGTCGAGCACGACAATGCGGTCGGCGTTCATGACCGTGCCGATCCGCTGCGACACGATGAAGACGGTGGCGTCGGTGAGGTCGGCCTTGAGGGCGGCGCGCAGCCTGGCATCGGTCGCGAAGTCCAGGGCCGAGAAGCTGTCGTCGAACACGTAGATTTCGGCACGCCTGACGAGCGCGCGGGCAATGGCGAGGCGCTGCTGCTGGCCGCCGGAGAGGTTGGTGCCGCCCTGCGACACCGGCGAGGCGTAACCATCTGGCATCTGGTCGACAAACTCGGCGGCTTGCGCCACCACGGCGGCGTGGCGCATGTCATCGTCGGTCGCGGCGGCGTGACCAAAGCGGATGTTGCTGGCGACCGTGCCGGAGAACAACACCGCTTTCTGCGGCAGGTAGCCGATTTTCGCGCGCAGGTCTGCTTGCCGCATCTCGCGGACGTCGACGCCATCAACCAGCACTCGGCCCTGGTTGACGTCGTAGAAGCGCGGAATCAGCCCGGCGAGCGTCGACTTGCCGGAGCCAGTGCCGCCGATGGTGGCGGTGACCTCGCCCGGCAAGGCCGTGAACGACACCCCGGACAATGCCGGTTCTTCGGCGCCGGGGTATTGGAACGTCACGTCCTGGAACTCGACACGACCTTTGGTCCGGCTAACCACCTTCGCCAAGGCTTCGGCGGTCGAGAAGCCGGACGCCACATCGACGCCGGACGCCACATCGAAGCTGGACGCCGCCGCCTTCACGTCCGGCCTCGGATCGACGACGTCGGGAATGACATCGAGTACTTCGTTGATGCGCTCGGCTGACGCCGCGGCCCGCGGCAACATCACGAACACCGCGGTCACCATGAACACCGCAAACAGGATCTGGATGGCGTACTGCAGCGACGCCATCATCGCCCCCACGTGCATCGCGCCGGCGTCGATGCGGACGGCGCCGAACCAGAGAATGAGCACGCTGGTCAGGTTCATCATGAAGAACATGGCCGGCATCAGGAGCGCGATCAGGCGGTTGACGGCGATGGCGGTACCGGTGACCTCCCGGTTGGCGTCATCGAAGCGTTGGCTCGCATGCGCGCCGCGGTCGAACGCGCGGATCACCCGGATGCCGGTGAGACCCTCATCGAGCACCAGGTTGAGCCGATCGATCTGGGTCTGCATCTGCTGGAACAGCGGCAGCGCCCTCCACATGATCAGAACAAAGACGACCGCCAGCACCGGGATCACCGCGATCAGCACGCGTGCCAGTCGCGCGTCTTGCGACAGCGACAGCGTCACGCCACCGATCGCCATCATCGGCGCCGAAATCGCCATGCTCAGCAGCATCAGCACAACCTGCTGCACCTGCGTGGTGTCGTTGGTGGTCCGCGTAATCAGCGAGGCCGTGCTGAAGCGGTCGAACTGGTGCACTGAGAAATGGGCGACGCGATCGAAGATGCGGTCGCGCACCACCCGGCCGAAACCGGTCGCCACCTTCGCGGCGAAGAAACTGCCGGCCACCGCGCAGATCGTGCCAACGATGGCGACCAGCAGCATCAGGCCGCCAATCTCGAGAATTTTCCGCGTGTCGCCCGGCACGATGCCGAAGTCCACGATGTCGGCCATCAGGCGTGGGAGATACAAGTTGGCGAGCGATTGCGCGAGCGCCAGGGCCGTGACGATCGCCACCGGGCCGCGAAATGACTTAAGGAGCCGAAACAGCTTGAGCATGGGCGTTCAAAGCATAAGCCAACCGCTGCGCCCCCCGTTCTGGTTAACGCGGCTTCGCGTCTTTGGGACCAGCCCGGAGGTATTGCGCCGGCCATGTGATGTCCTGCCCCAGCTCGCGCGCCGCTCGCAGGGGGAAATACGGATCGCGCAGGAGTTCGCGGGCCAGCAGCACCGCGTCCGCCTGGCCGCTCGACACGATCTGCTCCGCTTGCGATGGCTCGGTGATCAGCCCCACCGCGCCGGTCAGGATGTTCGCCTCCCGGCGAATGCGCTCGGCAAACGGCGCCTGGTAGCCAGGCCCCACTGGAATCTTCGCGTGCGCGGCGTTGCCGCCGGAGGAGCAGTCGATGAAATCGACGCCGAGCGGCTTGAGCTGGCGGGCCAGTTCGACGGACTGCTCGATGTCCCAGCCGCCCTCGACCCAATCGGTGGCGGAGATGCGGACGAACAGCGGCAGGTCCTCGGGCCACACCGCGCGAACCGCGGCGACGACCTCGTGCACCAACCGCGTGCGGTTCTCGAACGAACCGCCGTAGTGGTCCTGTCGCTGATTACTGAGCGGCGACAGGAACTCGTGCAACAGGTAGCCGTGCGCCGCGTGCAGCTCGATCACCCGGAACCCGGCGTCACGGGCCCGGCCGGCCGCATCGACAAACGCAGCCGTGACACGCGTAATGCCGTCAAGCGAGAGTTCCCGCGGCATCGGATAGTTGTCCGCGAACGGCACCGCGCTCGGCGCCAGCACGTCGGACCATCCGCCTTCCTGAATCGGGATGGCCCCGGTGCCGCTCCACGGGCGATAGGTGCTCGACTTGCGGCCGGCGTGCGCCAGCTGCGTGCCGGCGACACTCCCCTGCCCGTGGATGAAGCGGACGATGCGCGACAGCAACTCGATGTGATCGTCTTTCCAGATGCCGAGATCCTGGGGACTGATGCGGCCCTCGGCCGTCACCGCCGTCGCCTCGGTCAGCACGAGGCCGGCGCCCCCCACGGCCCGGCTGCCCAGGTGCACCAGGTGCCAGTCGTTGGCGAAGCCGTCATCACTCGAGTACTCGCACATCGGCGAGACGAAGACGCGGTTCGAGAACGTTTGGCCGCGGATGGTCAGCGAATCGAATAAGTGCGGCATCCCTCAGATTAAAACAGCAACTTGTAATCTGCATAGTTGACGGGAACGCCGACCACGAGACTGCGGTTGTGCGTGACCGCCGCGCGCACCGCGCTGGCGAGCTCATCAGGATTGGTGGTGCGCAGCGCCTGCACGCCACACGCCTCGGCCATCTTCACGGTATCGATCGGGCGGAAGTCCATGCAATGTGGCGGCAGCTTGCGATTCTCCTGCGCGAGCTTGATCAGCGAATAGCTGCCGTCTTCGAGCACCACCGTCACAAACGGCGCGCCGACGCGCTCGGCGGTTTCCAATTCCTGCGCATTCATCGAGAAGCCACCGTCGCCGACCGCCGCCAATACTGGCACTTCCGGGTGCGCGAGCTTGGCACCGATCGCCGCGCTCAGGCCATAGGCCATGCCCGACAACCCGTTCGACATCCAGAACGTGCCGGGATGCCGGCTGGGCCAGAACTGGCCGAACAGATACTTGTGCGAGCCGACGTCGGTGGTGACGATGGTGGTGGACGGCAGCGCCTCGGCGAGCGCGCGAATGAGGTCGCCGGGCCACATGGTGTCGATCGAGGTCGCCTTGCCGTTCAGCAGATCCCGCCGCTGGCGCTGCACCTCGGCGAACGGGCTCTCCCAGCGCCTGGGCGGTGCTGCGCTCGTGATGGCATCGAGGAATGCCGCGTGGTCGACCAGGTCCGTCCCTGCCGGCACCAGGCCCGCCACGTTGGGCGCTTCGAGAATCCACTGGATCGGCAACTCGGCGTGCCAGGTCTTGTCTACTTCCACCGGATCGAGACCAAAGCCGATCAGCAAGTCCGACGCCTTGATCGCCTCGACCATCAGCCCGTCGGCGGCCATACCGCTGATCACCCCGACGAAGTTGGGACCGGTCTCGTCAACGATGCCCTTCACCTTGGGCGTGACGGCAACCGGCAGGTTCCAGTCGTCGAGCCAGCGGCGAATCCGTGTGGCGTTGGCGTTGTCGATGCCGAGGCCGATCAGCACGAGGGGACGCGAGGCAGAGCCCAGTCGTTTCGTGAGGTCCGCGGCAGCAGCGCGTGCGTCGCCGGGCGCTGGCCGGCCTCCCATGAAGGGGGGCGCGGCGGGGGCGGTCGGCGGGCCGACAACCATTCCCGTCGAAGGCGTCACGGCTTCACGCGCGGACAGTGTCAGGAACGATGCAGCGAACGGACGCTTCATACACGCCGCCAGGGCGCGGCCGACGACCGCGCTGGCGTTGTCGCACGTGATCTGATCGGTCATCCGGCAGATCGGTCGATAGATCTCCTGCAGCGGTAGCAATTGGTGGGTGTGGCTGGCCGGCAGGTCGCCGGGCAACTGCGCGGTGATGGCCAGCAAGGGTTCCTGGTCGAGATAGGCGCTCGAGACCGGCAGCAGCAGGTTGGCTGCGCCCGGTCCCAGCGTTGCCAGCACCACGCCGGGTTGGCCGCGCAGCTTGCCGTGGACCGCCGCGGCAATGCCGGCGTTGGCTTCGTGGCGCATCAACACGAAGTCGATGCCCGCCTTGCGCAGTTCGTCGATCAGCACGAGCACTTCCCCGCCCGGCAAGCCAAACACGCGATCGATTCCGGCGTCAGCCAGGGTCCGGGCGATCACCGCGGCGGTCGTTTCCATGGGTTGTATAGTATCGCCGTGATGAGCTGATCGAGCGAATCCGACGGCGCCATCGCAGGTCGATGGTCGTCGCAATGATATGTTACGCCGCACCGATGTTCATTCACGGCCGTGGTCGCTGGCTGTTTCGCGCTCTGGCTGCCACCGATATTTTTCTTGCGGCAGTCATCGCACACCCCACATCCACACCGACTGTCCGCGCTCAAGCACGCACGTTGGCGATTCATGAGATTCAAAGTGCGGCGTCGCGGTCGCCTCTCGCCGGTGAAGTCGTCACCACGGGCGGGATTGTCACGGCGCGCAAATCCAACGGGTTCTTCATCCAGGCGCCTGACGACGCGGTGGATGCCGATCCCCGCAGCTCGGAAGGAATCTTCGTGTTCACCGGCGCCGTCCCGGCGGCCAACCTCACGCCGGGAACGCTCGTGTCCGTGACCGGGCGCGTGATCGAGTTCATTCCCGCCGGCGATCCCTTCAGCCCACCGCTCACCGAGATTGGCGAGCCCCTGTCAATCGAGGTTCGAGGCGCTGGTGCATCGCTGCCCGCGGCCATCGAAATACGACCGAGCGACCTGGCGCCCGGAGGCGGGCACGAACAATTGGAGCGACTCGAAGGGATGCGGGTGCGCATCGCATCGCTCACCATGGTCGGGCCGACTCTCGGCACGGTGACCGAAGCGAGCGCCTCAGGGTCGACTAACGGTGTCTATTACGGAGTCATCGGTGGCATCCCGCGGCCCTTTCGCGAGCCGGGCATCGACGTCCGCACGCCGCTTCCGGCCGCGGCGCCCTGCTGCGTGCCACGGTTCGACGGCAACCCTGAGCGGATCCGCGTCGATAGCGATGGCCAGCCAGGAGCGGCCGCTCTCAATGCGCCGGCGGGAACGGTGGTCGAGAACCTGGTCGGGCCGCTCGACTACGGCTTCCAGTCGTACACGATCTTGCCTGACCTCTCGGCACCGCCGAGCATCACGGCTGCTCCAGCGCACGGCGCCGCTCGCACGCCGACCGTCGACGACTACAGCGTCGCATCATTCAACCTGCAGCGCTTCTTCGACACCACTGACGACCCGACCGTCGGCGATGTCGTGCTCACGGCGGCGGCGTTTCAAAGGCGCCTCACCAAGGCGTCGCTCTACATTCGGCGACTGTTGTACCTGCCAGTGATTGTCGGCGTCCAGGAAGTTGAGAACCTCGCGACGTTGCAGGCACTCGCCGCCGCGCTCAACCGGGACGCGCGCGAGGCACGCGAACTCAAGCCGCGCTACGAGGCGTATCTCGAGGAGGGCAACGATCCCGGCGGCATCGACGTCGGCTTCCTGGTCGATCGGGCGCGCGTTGAGGTCTTGCAGGTGACGCAGGAGGGGCGGGCGGAGATGTTTCGCAATCCGGTCAGCGGTCGATCGGAACTGCTCAACGACCGGCCGCCGCTGGTGCTGAGAGCCCGCGTCTTCGGCCCTGGCGGTGCCAACCCCCTGATCACGGTGATCGTCAATCATCTGCGGTCGCTGATCGACATCGCGCATCCCACTGAGGGCGCTCGCGTCCGTGCCAAGCGCGCCGGCCAGGCGGAGTTCCTCGCCGCGCTGATCGATCGCCGCCTCGACGATGATCCGGGCGAACAGATTGTTGCGATTGGAGACCTGAACGCCTTCGAGCTCAACGACGGCTACGTCGACGTGGTCGGGACGATCCGCGGCGTGCCGGCACCGCGCGAACAGGTGATCGCCCCGACCCGCGACGCGGTCGACGCCGATCTGGTCAACCTGATCGACTTCAGGCCCGCCGATCAACGGTATTCGTACGTCTTCGACGGAACCGCGCAGACGCTGGACCATATGCTCGTCAGCGAGAGCTTGCTGGCGCGGGTGACGGCCTTCATGCACGTTCGCGGCAACGCCGACTCACCAGAAGTCTGGCGATCGGACGCGGGCCGGCCGGAACGCATCTCGGATCACGATCCGGCGCTGGTCTACATCCGCTTCCGCTAGCTGAGGATCGCCGCGATCGTTGGCCTGCTCCTCGGGGGCGCCGCTTTTGGCGCGTCCCGCTTGAACGCAGTGTTGGGCGGCAATGATGCTATTTCGGTTGGCCTGCGACCGGCACTGCGTCCAACGGCGATTCAAAGGCAATGACGAGGACACATGGGACGGCGCTTGCGCAGAAGCCGTTGTGCGGTCGTTTGGCCGGGCCGTAGGCATAGGTTCCCGGCTTGAGGACTGCCATTTTCTGACCGTCATAGGTGACCTGAAGCTCGCCGGCTACCAGCACCATGCGCTCTGCCGAAGTGTGCCAATGAAGCGGGAGGGTCGACTTGGCGGGCACTCTCAGGAACACCTCGAGGTTGTCTTTGGCAGGGTCGCCGTGCAGAACGGCGATGCCGCATCCTTTGGGCAAGAACGGCGGGCAAGGCCCCCACGTCAGCTGCGCATCATCGGCCGTCCGCGTCAGTGCCTGCTCTTGAGGAGGCGCCTGTGCGTAGGCGATCGAGCCGACCAGGCCCAACAAGAGCAACCACGAACATCGCAATGCCGCCTGCAACGAGCGGCCAATCAGAGTTTGGTGACACATTGATTTCTCCTTGTGTGTGAATCCAATCGCGGCACCTGGCATCGCCATCCTGACGTCGACGTGGTCTTCTGCTACCCGCATGCGTGTGCTCCTTGTGACGGGGTCAACTGCAACTAGACCGATTGGTCTAGTTGCGGTCAGGAGACACCTTCTGCAAACGCTGTCAACCAGCGTTATACTGTTTGGCGCCGAGGACCGCAGCATGCACCCTTCACATCGCTCGATCAACCGCCGCCAGTTCGCCGCCACCATTGCCGCGGGGTCGCTCGTGCTGGCCGGCCGGCGTTCGTCGGCTCAAACCACGCCGGACGCCATGGCTGGCGTTTACCAACGGTCGATCGTCATCGACGCCCTCGCCAATCCAGGGTCGATGAACGTGTCGTGGCCGCCGCGCGGTCCGTTGTCCGCGACACAGCGCGAGGCCATTGCCGCCTCAGGGATTACCGCCATCAACGTGACGGTCAGCGCCGAGACGTTCGAAGCCACGACGCGCACCATTGCCCTCTGGCAAGGCGAAGCCGACCGCTATCCCACTCTCCTGTCCGTCGTCCGCCGGCACACCGACATCGTCCGGGCCAAGAAAGACGGCACGCTCGGGCTGATGCTCGGCTTCCAGAACACCGACATGATCGAGCGGGATCTGACGCGCCTCGACGTGTTCCATCGGCTCGGCGTGCGAATCATCCAGCTCACCTATAACGACCGCAACCTGGTCGGTGATGGCTGTCTGGAGCCGGGCAACGCCGGGCTCAGCGCCTTCGGTCGTCAGGTCGTCGAGCGGATGAACGCCCTCGGCATTGCCGTGGATCTGAGCCACTGCGGCACGCAGACGACGGCTGACGGGATTGCCGCCTCGACCAGGCCGCCGCTCATCACGCACAGCGGCTGCCGCGAGGTCTACCGTCATCCCCGGAGCAAGGAGGATCGCGAGCTCAAGGCGATGGCCGACAAGGGCGGTGTGGTGGGCATCTACTTCATGCCGTTTATCGGACAGGGCACGGGCGCGCCCACCGTGGACATGCTGATGCGCCAGATCGATCACGCGCTCAAGGTCTGCGGCACTGACCACGTCGGCATTGGGAGCGACCTCAGCACGGCGCCGATCAATGAAACGCCGGACTACCTGCGGGAGGCCAAGGCCTTCGTCGGCGTCCGCGCCGCCCGCGGGATCTCGGCGCCGGACGAATCGCGGCCGCTGTTCATCCCTGAGCTGAACCACTCGCGCCGGATCGAAGGCGTCGCCCGCGGACTCCAGCAACGCGGACATCCGGCGGCAACTATCGAGAAGATCATCGGGGGTAACTTCCACCGTGCGTTCAAGGACATCTGGACGCTCTAGGCACGACCCGAGGGCGGCGGCAATCGAGAAATCGTCACCTCGCGGCCGCGATCGACTCCACGGCGATGGTCCTGGTCTTGGGATCCAGGGTGCCGATGACCTCGACCTTCCGCGCGGCGAATCGCGCCGGCGTCTTCTGGTCGCTCAGGAGGTAGAGGTTGGCACCGTCTTCGAGCACGTAGGCAGCGTCGTGGCTCAGGACGCAGGCCCTGACGCACTCGGCATCGGTCGGCCCCATGCCAGGCGACACCACCACTCGCCTCGACGATTGCAACACTTGGCCGGGCGCCAGATAAACCTGCCGGCGCCCGCGGATCAACCACAAGGAATCGAACAGGTGAGGCATCAGGGATTCTCTTACGCCGATCCTAGCTCGATCCCGGCGTCGTGAGGATCGTCGCGCTGACCCGAGCGATCGAACGAAAGTGATGGTCGTAGGTCAGCACGGTCGCGCCGTGCCTGGCGGCGACCGTCGCAATCCAAATGTCATTCGCCAACAGGCCGGAACCCCATCACCAGTTCGCCCAAGACAACCACCGGAACCCCCAGCCAGTCGGCACGGTCAATCAGGTCGGCCACCTGCGCGTCACCTCGATTGAAGTGGCTGTACGCGGGCGCGTGAGAGAAACGCGCCGGGAATCGGTGTGGCGCGGGACTTCGGGTTTCGCGATCAACTCAGCGACGCGGCTCGATCGGCGCCTCGGAATATTGCGGAGGGCTTTGCCCGCTTCAAGCACAAAGAGTTCGCGCAGTTCGCTCGTGTGGCCAAAGGCTCCGAAGGGGAACTCCCCTCATTTCTTCAGCGCCTCGGCCCAGTTCATGGCAATGGTCAGACCGCTATACGTATCGGGTCCGATCTGACCGGTGGCCGCCGTGGTCGGGTTGACAAACTGGAGGACGAGAAACCGCTGGCCGTCGGGCGAGACAGCGTAGGGGTGGTAGTCGCCGCCGCTATGAGGAACATTGAGAGCCGGGAAGATCACCACCTCCCGAGGGCTGTCAGGTTCGAAGATGCCGCCGCCGGTGTTCACCTGAACCGAGAACAGCGGCCCCCCGAAGGAATAGGGACTGCCACTGCCAGTCGTACTTACTGGGGAGTGGTAGAAGAGTTCCTTGCTGTCGCCGCGCCACCGGGGCCAATCGCCCCCGGTATTGGAAATCTGCCATTCTCCACTGCCCGCCGGGAACGGTTTCACATAAATTTCGTTCCGGCCGTCTTTCGAATTGGACGTGTAAGCGATCCATTTGCCGTCCGGAGAAATCTGTGCGTGGGTCTCGGTGAACGGTTGCGCGACAAGCGGCGCCGCTTTCTTGTCGTCTACCGTAAGCACCCAGAGGTCGCTCCCGGTCTTGGGATCCTCCACCCAGAAGACGATGCGCTTGCCGTCCGGGGACCAGGACATCGGCGCCTTCGGCAACTCCGATTCGTAGAGCGGCTCCTCCGCACCAGACCCGCTCGAGAGCGTTTGGTACAGACCCCACTTGCCGCTCCGCAGCGAGGCATACGCAATGCGGCTGCCGTCAGGCGACCAGATCGGCATCGAGTTATGGCGCGATGCATCCAGCGTGAGCCGCGTCTGCGATCCTCGTGGCTCGATCACGTAGATGTCGCCGCCGTTGGCGTCGTGACGATGGACGGCGATGCGCTTCGCATCTGGCGACAGATCTACACCCCGATACGCGCCGGGAGGCCCAGCCGTCTGAAGCACCTGGCCGGCCCGGTCGATCCAGGCCAACTGCCACTCTCCCATGTCCGACGTGGGGCCGCCCGGGCCCGTCGTCGTGTTGCCACCCCCGCTGTAGAAATAGGCCAGCACACCGTTTTGAGAGACGCGGAAGTCGCCGCGGCCATTGGCATTATCGAAGCTGACCTCGTCGGCCACGCGAACGGGTTCTCCAGACACCGCCAGCGTGCCGGCGTCAAACGCTTGCGCATACACGGCGCTGTCGCGGTGGAAGATCAGGTAGCCGGGATCTGAATAGCCGGCATTAG
>SHUG01000031.1 GCA_009694735.1 Acidobacteriota bacterium
CCCCCGCAACCAATTTTTCAACTGTCGGCTGGCAAATGGCTGACAATCGGTAGAAGCTCACGGGGCGCTGCGGCGCCCCGTTTGAGCGTACGGTCTCAACCGTTTGCTGCCAGCAGCCGACGCGGTATCCTGATGCGGGAGAGTCCAAGACAATGCCCACGATAACGTTTGACGTGCCGGAAGGTGCGCTCTCGGCGCTGCGGCTATCGCCGATTGAGTTCGTGAAGGAGATGCGGGTCGCGGCAGCTCTGCTCTGGTACTCGCACGGCGAGCTCTCCCAGTCGAAGGCGGCCGAGATCGCCGGCACGAGCCGCGCGGAGTTCATCGACGAGCTCGCGCATCGGCGCATCCCCGTCGTGCAGGTGACGGCCGAGGAACTGCAGGACGAGATCCATCGTGAGTGAGGCGTGGGTCGTCAATGCCTCACCACTCATTCTGTTCTCTCGCATCGCCCGCCTCGACTTGATCGAGCGCCTCGCCCCCACACAATCCTGGTTCCCGACGCCGTCATCGAGGAGGTTCGTTTCGGCGAACACAAAGATCGGACAGCGGCAACAGCGGTGGAATGGGCGGGGAGGTACCGTGTCGCGGATATCGCAGTTGCGACGAGCATCGAGCACTGGGATCTCGGGCTCGGTGAGTCTCAGGTGATCGCACATTGCCCTGGCGGTTCGAGATGGGCGGTGCTCGACGACCGCGCTGCACGCCGCTGCGCCGTTGCTCACAACGTGTCGGTCATCGGAACGCTCGGTGTCGTCCTGCGTTCGAAGACGAATCACCAGATCGAGAATGCCCGACCGCTGGTCAAGCAGCTGATTGCTGCGGGTATGTTTCTGGACGATGAGTTTGTCGATCGCGTCTTAGCGAGCATTGGGGAATGAAGTTCCTGAACGCGAATCTGCCGACGCATGATGAGCCCGGGCCGGATTGCTTCGTCCACCCCCTGCACTTGCAGCTCGCGGCTGAGCGCGTCGTCCGCGATGATATCGACAAGCGTTCTGAGCGCGGTCGTGACGCGCACGCCGGCGATCGTTTCCACGTCCCCGTCGCCGAGTCGAGCGCGATGGAGTTGGAAGCGCTCGCGGAGCCAATTGCCTGACCGGACGTGGTGCGTGTCCAAGGGTCATGACGTCGGCGGCCAGCCGCGCGGATTGCGTCCGAAGGCCGACCGATAGGCGATCACGATCGTGGGCGGACGCCGATCCATCGCGGCTTCTCTCGCGCGGTCGTTCGCCTCGCCCAGTTCGGCGCGGGTGCGCGAGATCTCGGCCTCGCGCGCGGCCTTGGCACGCTCGTCAGCAATGGCCTGGTTCGGCGAGTACGTCCTGCGCTGTTCCCCTGTTTCTTGCCGCCGACCAAGGTCTACCATGTACAGCCTGGGAAAATGGTAGACCCAGTCCGCGCCGCAGGCCCGCGGCCGCCGGAAGATCATGGCGTAGACGGGCTCCAGATCGGCGCGTTGGGCAATCCAGGCGGTGGTCTTGATGACTTCGGACCTCCGGCGCACCCTTCGCATCTGGCTACCCAGCCGCCAAAAGAAGCGAAGAATTCACTGATCACTGATACCCGAACAAGGGCGGGAAGACGACGACCACCAGCGCGGCCCAGACGGAGTACACGGGCAGATAGGCAATCTGCCATCGCTCCAGGGCGGCAAACGAGCCGCGGTGACGCAGGAAGCTTACATAGAGCCACGCCGACCACGCCAGGTTGACGAGCAGGATGAGATTCTCGCCAAGCGCCGCCACTCGGTTGGGAGTGAAGCCAAACTCGGAGATGCGAGCGGCGATCGCCCAGAGCGCCACCGCATCGACCACGAGCGCGCTGACCACCAGCAGCAGCTGCAGGCCATCGAAGAAGTCGGGCGGTGCCTCCGGGTCGCGCGCGGAGGCGGCGTAGAGCACCAGCCCGACGACGACCGCCAGCAGCAGATCGAAGCCGATCAGTAGCTCCCGCTCCACGTTGATGGGGTTGCCGGTCCACGCCATCGTGGCCAGAAACATCAGCAACAAAACCGTGAAGAGTGGCGTGAACAGCCTGGTCAGCACCGGTGCCATGTTCTCGATGACACTCTGCTTCGCCTCCACCAACCAGGAGGCGATGATGACGGCGCCCGCCGCTCCGCACGGGATCAGCCAGGGCCCGACGAACCACTCAGCATTCATCCCGATGGCGGCGAACATCATGAACGTAAAGCCGGTGAGGACGCCCCCGCCGAGCGCGATCAGCACGTAGTAGATCGCCAGCTCGCCCGAGAACCGCACGAAGTTCATCCGCCCACCGTCCGCGAACCAGCGGCCTCGGACGTAGGCGAAGCCCACGGCCAGCCATAGGGCGATTGGCAGGTGCAGAGCCGTCAGCACCTCAGTGTCACTGCCGGTGGGAAAAGAGAAGAGGTTGGCGAACACAGCCCCGGCCGCGAAGGGCAGCGCGAGCCAGAGACCGCTGGCAACACTCAACCTACGCTTCCACACGAAGTAGACGGTGAGCAGCGGGAAGACAAACAGGCTGGCGTTGCGGGAGTAGAAAGGCGGCAGTTCCTCCTGGGGGCTGAGCCGAAAGCCGAACAGCTCCGGCAGCTTGACTGCCAACGCCGCGGCGAGGGCCAGGGCCAGGGCGACGAGCATCTCGACGTGTGAGCTGTTCGCCGGCTCATCGGCGTCGGGGGCCATGACCAACTGCTTCCACAGCCGCGCGGAGTGCGCGCGCGCGAACTCGCGTGACCGCGCATCGAGGCTGCCCATGCGCTTGAGCGCGACCAGGAACGCTTCATCCCCGGCCAGACCGGCCTCGGTGAGCGCCACCAGCTGGTCGCGGAGACGTCCCTCGAGCTGCGGCACGTCGGGACCGTGAAGGGTCTGCCGGCGGCCGACGTCCGCGCGCCACTGCGCGATTTGCTTCTCGAGCGATCGATCGGCGAAGGTCGTCATGCTGTGTAAATATAAAGAACTTTGAATATAAAAGTCAAGTAGAATCAGCCGCAATGTTGCGGTTCCTAATGCCCCTCGGGGCCGTCCTGATCTTGGCGCCCGCGTTGGTTTCGGGGCAGCGACCCGGCCGTCCAGCAATCCTCGATGGCATCTGGAATTCAGCGACGGCGACGCCGCTCGAACGCCCACGGGAGTTGAAGGACAAGCCATTCTTCACCCCCGCGGAAGCCGCACAGTGGGAGCGCGAGTTCGTTAAGAGGAATGAGGAGCCTGCGCCCGACGCCGCTGCCAAGCGGACCGGCACAGGCACCTACAACACGGCCTACCGCGAGTTCGGGACCCGCACCGTGAAGACGCTGCGAACTGCCATCATCACTGCACCTGCCGACGGTCGCATTCCCGCGCTCACGCCGGCGGCGGCCGAGATCAAGCGCCGCCGTCTCGAGGGTTTGAAGAAGTTCGAGAACCCAGAAGAGCTCGGTTTGCAGGATCAATGCCTGGCCTTCCTCACTGCAGGGCCACCGATGCTGCCATATTCGTATAACAGCAACTACCAAATCGTGCAGACGGAGGACGCGGTCCTCGTGCATGCCGAGATGATCCACGACGCGAGGATCATTCACCTCGACGGCCGCCCGCATCTGCCATCGAACATCAGGCTCTGGATGGGCGACTCGATCGGGCGGTGGGAAGGCGCGACGCTGGTGGTCGACACTACCAACTTCAACGACGGCGGCGGCTTCTATGGCGATGCCGGCGGCAACTTCGGCTGGGACCGCAACCTGCACATCATCGAGCGCTTCAGCTTGTTTGACGCCGAGACGCTGCGGTATCAGTTCGAGATCGATAATCCGACTGCGTTTACCCAGCCGTGGAAGGGCGAACTGACGATGACCCGGTCATCGGAAATGATCTACGAATACGCGTGCCACGAAGCCAACTACTCGTTGACGAATATGTTGAGGGGCTACCGCGCCGCTGAACGGCGGCCGGTGGACGTACGGAAACGCTGATTCGCGGTGTGGCGCCCCAGCCCTGCGGACGTTACGGATGCGACTGGTTGTACTCAGCCAGCCACTGCCGGCTCATGGTGCCCATGTCGCGCGTGTTGGACTCCACCCAGTATCGTCCCGTCATGATCAGGATCGCCACGCCGCCGAACGCGATCGCGAGAAAGATCATCGTCAAGTCCCTTCGCTAGAGCCCGGTGAAGACCATCCGCGCCAGGCGGAGGGCAAGGGCAACGGCCAACGCGATCGGCAGGCCGACCAGCAGCACGCCCAGCGCCACGCCCCAGACCGCGGCGAACACGCCGAGCGCATTGGTGACGGCGGTGCCCCAGGACTCGACGCGACCGATCGATGAATTGCTCACAAGCCCTCACTGACGTGCCTTGGTGAGGGCTGAGGGCCAGAACGGCCGCAGTGCTCAGGAAAGCGGAACTAAGGTCTCTAGTATACGGTGTTTCTCCTTGGATCCGCTGACACGGCCCGGGAGTAAGCTGAGGTCATGAGGTCCCTGTTGCTATCTGTGGCGGTGGTGCTGTGGTGCGGTCTCGCTGCGGCACAGGAGAAGGCGATCCCCAAAGATTCCACGCGCGTGGCCGTGCCCGGCTGTGCCTCCGATCGCCTGTTCATCGTCGACATCAGCCCTGAACACGAGATGCCACGCACCGACATGAAGCCCGGCCGGCGCCTGCGCCTGTCGGGACCCAAGAAGTTGCTGGCCGAGATCAAGGCGCGCCACGGCGACATGATCGAGCTGACTGGCCTGGTGCGAAAGTCCGATCTGATCGAACAGGGCGTCGGCTTGGCCGGTGGCCGCGTGCGCATCATGCCCGGTCGATCGCCAGTCGGCGGCACCGCCGGCCGCGATTCCGGCGTCAGTCAAGCCGTGATCGATGTGGAGTCGTGGCGCCTGTTGAACGCCACGTGCCCGGCGCGCTGACCGCCGTGATCTATAAGATCGCGCCCGAAAGATTATGGCGCGAGGCCATGGAGACGGGCAGTTTCTCCGGCTCGCCGGTCGATGTGAGCGACGGCTTCATTCACTTGTCGACGGCCGCTCAAGTCCGCGAGACCGCGGCCCGGCACTTTGCTGGCGTCACCGGCTTGGTGCTCGTGGCCATCACGACAACCGGACTGGATCTTCGCTGGGAACCTTCGCGCGGCGGTGATCTGTTTCCGCACCTCTACGACGAACTGCCGCTGGCCGCGGTGCGGTGGGTGAAACCGTTGCCGCTCGACGCCAACGGCCGTCACGAGTTTCCTGACGTGGAGTAGTCAGCCACGCACTCTGGGCACCCTTATCTTTAGTGATAGTGGCCGTGCTCGGCGGACCACACGCCGCCGGGCTTTGCCACATCCTTCTCGCTGGTCAGCGAGGTAATGCCGGCGGCCAGCCCGGCCACCATCAGCAGGCCGACGATCACGAGCAGGGCCAGGTCGCCGCGGCTCTTCTGCTCTTTCAGCTCGCAACACTTCTTGAACTTCTTGCCGCTGCCGCACGGGCACGCATCGTTTCGTCCAGCTTTGGATGTCATGGTCGTTCCTCGGTGACGTGAAGGTGTTCATCCTGCCCCTCATCGGCGCCGCGGTCAAGCCCCCGCGCTCGTGCCCCCGCTCGTGCGTGTCAAGGTGCTCATGCGTGGCGCGAATCGGCTCCCATCACCGGGTGTCGAGGCCCCGGGGGACGATCGCACGTGCGGAGTTGCACCTCGGCGCCGACGCGCTGATGATCGGATCGATGCCGAAAGACGAGGTTCTGTGCAACGCTCATGTTCAGTCGGCCTGCGTCTGCGTGGCGGATCCCGACCAGCATTTCGACCGTGCCCGCGCAGCCGGTGCCGTGGATCGTGCGGCCCATCACGGCGCACGCGGCTACGTCGCTCGGGATCTCGAAGGGTTGGTGTGGAACGTCAGTCACTACCAGCCCCCACCTGCGCCCCGGTGACCCTGGGCTTCCGCACCACGGAGGCCAGCAGGTGGTGCGGCTCGAGTCCAACACCTTGGTGCGCGAGCGTCCGACTATAGCCGTTACCAGGGCATTGGGCATGCCAGCCTGAAATGACGAAAAACCCGCGCAATGTGGCCCATCTCAGTGTCAGGCGGTATGCGCCCCAGGGTGCCCGCAGGGCGGCGCACACGCCACAGTTCCGCGGGATCAAATTTCTGGTGGCGGCGAACTGTAAAAAGGTGTATCCTCTTTGTTCGTTCTCTGCACGTACGCCTGCCAGCGTCTATCCAGCGCCGACGGCCTCAGGGCAGCGCTGGGAATTTCCCGAATCTGCCAAATTTACTCGATGGATGACGGAGTCTCACGTGGCACCAATGAACGGTACGATCAAGCGGCTCGTTAGCGACAAGGGTTTCGGTTTCATCCTTGCCAGCGACGGCAACGAATACTTCTTCCACAACAGCGCCTGCACCGACACTCGCTTCGACGAGCTGCGTGAAGGCCAGAACGTGACGTTCGAAAAGGGCCAGGGCCCCAAGGGTCCCCGCGGCGAAAACGTCAAAGTCGTCTAGCTAGGATCGTCTAGCTAGGGTCCTTTAGTTAGTCGGTTGGGCGTGAAGCCCGACCTAGCGTCTCACTACCTACCATCTCGAGCGGCCGGATATCTTATCGATGTGCCGGCTGCTCTCGTTGGGCCTCTGCGGTGCGGGCTCAGGGTTTCGGCCCTGACCAGCCATCCTTCCTCATTGCTGTCCCGAAGGCGTATTACTTGAGCGTGGCCTTGACCGTCATGCCTGGCACTGAGCCGAGCGCCCGCGAGATGATGCAGCCGACCTTCGTCTTCTCGACGTGCTCCTGGAACGTCGCCTCATCGATGCTCGGGACGACCGCGGCGACCGTGAGCTCGATCAGGTTGATCAGGAAGCCCTTGTCGTCCTTGGCCAGGTGCACGTCGGCGCTCGTGTGCACGCTGGTGGCCGTGAAGCCAGCCGAGGCGAGCGAGTTGGCCAGGGCCATCGAGTAGCAGCCGGCCAGCGCCGCGCCGACCAGTTCCTCGGGATTGGCGCCGGTCCCGTTTTCAAAACGCGATGCAAACGAGTAGTTGCCCTCGTAGGCGCCACTGCCCAGCTTGACGCGGCCGTTGCCGCCCTTAAGATCGCCCTGCCACTCTGCTTCTGCCTGACGTGCCATGAGTCCTCCTCGATAAGGTTGCGAGAAGGACAGCGTACACCGTGAGGCCGTGAGAACCCAAGGCCTTAAGGCTTCTGGTCGACGTCTTTGATGAAGAACACCATCTCGCCAGGCTTGATCAGCCCGAGCTCTCGGCGCGCCTGTTCTTCAATGGCATTGGGGTCTTCACGGAGGCGGCGCACTTGTTCGCGCAGGTCGGCGTTTTCGGTGCGGGCGCGTTCGAGGGACCGTTCCAGCGCGGCGTACTCGCGCCGGGCCTGAAGCAGGGCGAGCAGGCCTTTTTCGCCGGCGATGGCATCCACGACGATGACAAAGGTGAAGAAAATGAGGCCATGCCGGAGGAGTCGGCGTCCCCGGCTGGCCAGTGTCGCCTTGGTCGCCACGACGGGCGGCGTTGGCGCAGGTTGGGTGTCTTCGGTCTCGGTCATCAGCTCGTCGGACTGTCGCGAACAATCGGTTCCGGCTGGTCGCCGCGCAAGTACTCCTCAAGCGCGCGAATCAGCACCGTTCGAAGATCGGCCCGTTCATCCATGGCCCGAATCTTCGCGGCCCGCCAAAGCTCCCCAGGGAGTTCGACGGTCGTTTTCACCGTGTCGCTGTCAGTCCGTCGTGCCGCCACTACGGGCAACAGTGTATCTAGGCTTGCGGCACAACGGCAAGACGTAAAAACGGTGAGATGTCTGCACGTTTTTACACTAAGCAGGTTACACATGCAAGCGGAATTACGTTTATACGGATTTACGGGTCTGTGGGATTGGGATTGGGGTCAGGTCAAGAAAATCACAGTTTGGGATTACAGGGGACAGTCCCCAATCATCCCAAACTGTGATTTTCTTGACCTGACCCCATGGATGATTGCGCACTCGTTCTCACGACGTTTCCTGTGGACAGCGATGCGGATGGCTTCGCGCGGACGCTGGTGTCCGAGCGGCTGGCGGCGTGCGTGAGCGTGCTGCCGCCCATGCAGTCGACTTATCGGTGGAAGGGGACTGTCCAGACCGCGGACGAGCGGCAGGTGCTGATCAAGACCAAGGCCGCCAGTGTGGCGGCCCTTGAAAAGCGCGTGCGGGAACTGCACCCGTACGAGGTGCCAGAATTTCTCGTGCTCAATATCGCAGCGGGCAGTGCCGCGTATCTCTCGTGGCTCAACGAGAGCGCCGGCTAGATCGACGCCAGCGCCTGCGCCAGGTCGGCCTGCAGGTCCTCGACATCTTCGATGCCCACCGAGATGCGGATCAGCCCATCGGTGATGCCGAGCAGTGCGCGCCGCTCTTGAGGCACCGAGGCGTGGGTCATGATCGCCGGATGTGAGATGAGCGTTTCGACGCCGCCGAGGCTTTCGGCCAGCGCCATCAGCTTCAGATTGTTCAGCACGGCCTTCGCCGCGTCCAACGAGCCGACGTCAAATGAGATGAGGCCGCCAAAGCCGCGCATCTGCCGCTTGGCCAGCGCATGATGCGGATGTGACGCGAGACCAGGGTAGATCGTGCGCTGTACTTTCTGATGCCCGGCCAGAAACTCGGCGATCACTTGCGCGTTGCTATTGGTTTTCTCCATGCGCACGGTGAGCGTCTTGGTGCCCCGCAGAATCAGCCACGAATCCATCGGCCCCAGGATCGCGCCCGCCGCGTTCTGCACGAACTTCAGCCAATCGACATCATCCTGATGCTTGAGAATGACGACGCCGCCGACGCTGTCGCTGTGGCCGTTGAGGAACTTGGTGGTGCTGTGCAGCACGATGTCGGCGCCCATCGTCAGCGGCCGCTGAAGGTAGGGGCTCGCGAAGGTGTTGTCGACAATGACGCGGACGTTCTTCGCGTGGGCGATCTCGCTGACCGCGGCGATGTCGGTGATGTGCAACATCGGGTTGGTCGGCGTCTCGATGAACAGGTACTTGGTGTTCGGCTTGATCGCCGGCCCGACCAGCTCGGGTTTGGAGGTGTCGACGTACGTGAAGTCGAGACCGAACTTGCGGCGCACCCGCTCGAACAGCCGGAAGGTGCCGCCATACGTGTTGTCGCTCACCAACACGTGATCGCCCGATTCGAGCCGGGTCAGCACTGCGTCGATGGCCGCCATGCCCGAGGCAAAAGCAAACGCCGAGGCGCCGGCCTCAATGGCGGCGATGTTCCGCTCGAGCGCCATGCGCGTCGGATTCTGCGTGCGGCCATACTCGAACCCGGCGTGCGGCTGGCCGAGGCCGTCCTGCACGTAAGTGGAGGTCTGGTAGATCGGCGTGATGATCGCGCCGGTGGCCGGGTCAGGTTCCTGACCGGCATGAATGCAAATGGTGCTGAAGCGAGCGGTGTCGGTCAGTGTCATGAAATAGGATCTGAATGAATCTGTGATTAATCGGCGTCTAATCCGCGGCTGTCTGTATCCGTGGCCTTAACGATACTCTGGTATGATTTTCGTGCGCAATTGCGGCGCGCCGCCCGGTGCCGTGGCGCCAACGCGCCCCATGAATGTTCCTGTTCGTCCTGCCGCATTGCTGCCCGGCGACACGCCGTCGTGGTGGCGCTTGTGGCGCAGGTGGTTGTTCCGCACCTTTCCTGGCCGCACGCTGGTGCTCGGCCTCGCCATCAAGGTGGTCACGTGGCCGCTCGGCTTTGCAGTCGCCCTGCCACCGGCGGTCGATGCCATCGACATGGTGGGCAGCCTCGCGCTGCTGTTCGCCTTCGCGTACGGCCTCACGCGCCTGGCGATGTCGGCCAAGCGCCGGCTGCTGTGGCATGTCCGCCGCAAGCTGATCCTGTTGTATGTGTTCGTGGGCGTCTTGCCGGCGCTGCTCGTGATCACGTTCTTCCTGCTGGCCGGCTTGATCCTGCTGTTCAATGTGAGTTCCTACCTGGTGCAGTCGCGGGTCCGATCGCTCACCGACCAGGCCAGGTTCCTCGCGCAAACCGCGCAGCTCGAAGTCCAGCGCAGCGCCACGGCTGAAGCAGTGGGCGAGGCGATCGAGCGCTGGCAGTCGACACCGCAATTTCGCGTTCACTTTGCCTGGTTCGAAGCAGTGGGCGAGGCGATCGAGCGCCGGCAGTCGAGCACCGAGACGCGCTACTCTTACCTGTCGCTGGCCGTGGTCCCGGTCACCGGCTTGACCTGCCCGGTCGAAGCGGCCCGTGCGGCGCGCATTCCGAGGACGTTGCCGGCGACGCTGCCGATCGCCGCGGGCCCGTGGGCCCACCTCGACGCGCCCGCCACGCTGCCCAACTGGGTCCCTTGCGACGGATTTGCGGGTATCGTCGCGATCGCGGTGCCTGCCAGCGGCGCGCCAGGGAGCGAGGGCGGCACGCGTCTCGTGATGCGCGCGGTGGCCTTGCCGGAAGTGACCAATCCGACGTGGGCCGTGGTGCTCGACCTGCCGCTGTCGATGGTCATCGAGCAGCGCATTCTCGCAGAGACCGGCATCCGCATGAGCGAGATCACGGCGACGGTGCCGTGGGCCGCAGCACCGGGCCTCGGCCGATCGTTCGAGAATCGGCCGCCGGATCCACAGAACACCCCGATCTTCTCGCTGGCCACTCAGCGGTGGGTAGCCTTTCTTGACTTCTCCGACTGGACCACCGGCAACGCGGAAAGCGCGTCGGTCGTGATCCTGATCAACGTCTGGGAGCTCTACAACCGTATCTCGGTGGTGTCGCAACCCGGTGCCGGCAAGAACTTCGGCCAGCTGCTGTTGCTCGTGCTGGCGGTGATCGGCACGCTGTTCCTGATCATCCAGTTCGTCGCGTTGGTGATCGGCTTCGTGCTGGCGCGGCAGATCACCGGCGCGGTGCACGACCTGTTCACCGGCACGCAGCACGTGCGCGCCGGCGACTTCGGGCATCAAATTCCGGTGCGCGCCCGCGATCAGCTGGGCGAACTTGCCGAATCGTTCAACCTGATGACCGGCGAGGTGACCACCCTGCTCGGCGAGATGGCCGAGAAGGGCCGGATGGAGCAGGAGATGTTCGCGGCGCGGGCGATTCAGCAGAAGCTGTTGCCCAGCGGACCGTTGCGGGTCACCGGGCTTGCGATCTCGGCGTTTTGTGAACCGGCGCGCGAAGTGGCGGGGGACTACTACGACTTTCTGCCGATCACCGACACCATGACCGGCGTGCTGATTGCCGACGTGGCCGGCAAGGGCCTGGCCGCCGGTCTCTACATGGCGCAACTCAAGGTGATCGTGCAATCGCTCGCGCGGCTGCACCACGAACCGAAGGAATTCCTGTCGGCGGTGAACAAGGTGGTGTCGGCCAACCTCGACGCCGCCAGCTTCATCACGATGACCTACGGCGTGATCGACGTCGAGCGGCGCGAGATGACGTTCGCGCGCGCCGGTCATTGCCCGCTGATCCACGTGCCCGCCGACCAACCGCCCGGGCGCCGCAAGGCCCGGCTGCTGGTGCCCGACGGCCTGTCGGTCGGACTGCAAATCGACGATGGCACGCTGTTCGATGGGCTGCTGCAGGAGCAAACCATCAGCCTGGCGCCCGGCGATCTCGTCGTGTGGTTCACCGATGGCATCTCCGAAACCATGAACGAGTCGTTCGACTGCTTCGGCGAGGAACGCCTGGCCCAGGTCGTCGAGCAATACGCGCACTTGCCGTTCGACCAGTTGCGCTCGTACATTCTCGCCGAGCTGCGCGCGTTTGCGGGCGGCGCCGACCAGCATGACGACATGACCATGATCCTGATGAAGATCGAGCCTCCGACTCCGCTGCCGCCCGGTGGTGCGGCCGCGTCGCTCAGCCCCGGGACACCGCCGTGACCGACAGCGGCCTCACCGTGATCTTTCGAACCCAGTCCGACATCGAGGCCAACGTGATCGAGGGGCTCCTCGACAGCCACGGCGTCGAGACGCTCCGCACGGCCGGCCCGGCGCCCGGCCTGTTTCCGTTCTCGCTCAACCCGCTCGGCGAAACCCAGATCTCCGTGCGCGCCGATGAGGCGGCTGAAGCGGTGCGGATCATCGAGAGTCATCGTCAGCAAGTGGGGGGCGGCATCGTGGTGACGCTGCCGCAGGCGTTCGATGCGCTCGAGGCGCGGGTTGGCTACCGCTTCCGCGATCGCGGGCTGCTCGAGCATGCGCTGACCCACAAGTCGAAGGCGCACGAGGATCCGAGTGGCGGCGTCAGCGACAACGAGTCGCTGGAGTTTCTGGGCGATGCCGTGCTCGGCCTGGTGGTCTCGGACGCGCTGTTTCGCGCGTTCCCAACCTACTCCGAAGGCCAGAAGTCGAAGATCAAGGCCAACCTGGTGTCGACCGCTGCGCTGGCCGAGATGGCGGAGCTGATGGGACTGGGCGACCACATGATCCTGGGCCGCGGCGAAGAGAAAACCGGCGGCCGTCTGAAGCACGCGCTGCTGGCCGACACCTGTGAAGCGTTGATCGCGGCTATTTATCTCGATGGCGGGCTCGAGCCGGCGCGGCAATTCTTGCTGCGCGAATTTGCGAGTCACATCGAGGAAGCTCGACAGCCAGAGTACTTCGGCCGCGACCACAAGTCGCGTCTGCAGGAGCGGCTCCAAAGCCTGGGCCGCCCCCTGCCGTCGTATCGGATCGCCAGCGAGATTGGCCCCGACCACCGCAAGCTGTTCTACGTCGAAGTGATGGTCGGCGACCAGGTGCTGGCGCAGGGCGCCGGCCGCACGAAGAAGGAAGCGGAGCAGGAAGGCGCCCGGCTGGCGCTGGTTGAAATAACGAAGAACGAATAACTGACCATCCGGCTAAAGCCGGACGCCATAAGAAATCACGAGATCACCAAATCAATCGATCTCGATAATGCCCCAGTCCTTGCGATCGCCGGCGACCGCCGCCATGGCGTGGACGGGCTCGGCCTGCGGCAGCCGGGCCATCGCGTAGGCCTGCACTTCGCGCGCGACTTCGTCCACCGACGGGGGCACCGGCCGGCAGTGCAGCCGCACCCACAGCCGCATGAGCGGATCCGAGAAGCTATAGCGCTTCTGCCGCGACACGATCAGATCGACATCTTCCAGCCACGACAAATAGTCCTTGGTTGACCCCGGCGTGCGGTACAGCTGGTGGGCGACTTCGGTCAGCGTCAGGGGTTCATCCTCCGCCAGGATCTCGAGGATGGCCTTGAGCGCGCCATAGCCGCGCGCCTTGTGGAGGCGCAGCTCGTAGCGATGGCCGCACCAGCTGGCGAGTGCGCCTTCCCCGGTCAGCAGCGCGGTGAGGGCGCTGATCGGATCGCCACCGCGTCCGCTCATGGCGGCCGCGGCCTCGCTGAGCGCGCGGACGTAGGCGGCGCGGCCGTCGGCCAGCACCTGGATCGTGCGCCCCAGGTAGTCGCGATCTTCGGCCGAGGTGTTGCCCATCGGCGGCAGCATGGCGGTGACCTCGGCGGCGCCGAGCGGCGGCAGGTGGATCACTTCAAATCGCGGATGCCCGTCGCGCAGCAGGCGATGCGCGCGCGCGACGTAGCGGCTCGTCAGCACGAACCGGTTGCTGCTCTCGGCCATCGCGTGCAGCAGCTCGCGCAGCACATGACGCAAGCCGGGAAAGCTCTCGAACGTGCGCAGCTCGAGCACTTCGTCCAGCAGGAACGTGGCGGGCGCCTCGTGGCGCGCTCGCGCGCGGTTGATCAGGCCAAGCGTGCGATCGAACGCGGCGCGCGCTGAGGCGGCGGTGTCGTGCGGCGCGGCGGCGCTCTGGCCGTTCAGCGTGAACGGCGAGGCGGCGGCGAACGCCTGGTGGAAGCGCTCGGGCGTGCTGGTCGCGCGTTCAACGTCGACGTACTGGCACTGGTCGCGGCCCAGGCGGTCGTTGAGCGCGTGCAAGAGCGTCGTGCGGCCCGAGCCGCACCCGCCGATCACGACCGGAATGCGTGGTGGCGTCGCGTCGAGCGCGGCGACGACGCGGCGTTCAAGGCCGGCGTGGGGAGCCATCATCAGCTCGTCTCCTGCATGGGAATGCGTACTCCGTGATCTTGCGCGGTCTGGATCGCTTCGGGATAACCCGCATCGGCGTGCCGCACCACGCCCATGCCAGGATCGCACGTCAGCACGCGGGCCAGGCGGTCGTCTGCCTCGCGCGTGCCATCCGCCACGATCACCATGCCCGCATGAATCGAATAGCCGATACCGACGCCGCCGCCGTGATGCACCGACACCCAGGTCGCGCCCGCCGAGGCGTTGAGCAGCGCGTTCAAGATGGGCCAATCCGCGATCGCATCGCTGCCGTCGCGCATGCCTTCGGTTTCGCGATTGGGCGACGCCACCGACCCGGTGTCGAGATGATCGCGGCCGATCACCATCGGCGCCTTGACCGCGCCGCGTCGCACCAGCTCGTTGAGCGCGAGGCCGAACCGCGCGCGGTCGCCCTGACCCAGCCAGCAAATTCGCGCCGGCAAGCCCTGGAACCGCACACGCTCACCGGCCAGCCGAATCCAGCGGCACAAGGCCTCGTCGCCGGGAAACATCTCGAGCACCGCACGATCGGTGACGCGAATGTCTTTGGGGTCGCCCGAGAGCGCCACCCAGCGGAACGGACCCTTGCCTTCGCAGAAGAGGGGACGGATGTACTCGGGGACGAACCCGGGAATGTCGAAGGCGTCGGCGACGCCCGCCTTCACCGCTTGCGCGCGGATGTTGTTGCCGTAATCGAAGACGATCGCGCCGCGTTGCTGCCAGGCGCGCATGGCGGTGACGTGCTTGCCCATGGCAGCGATCGACCTTCGCTGATACTCCTGGGGATCGCTGGCGCGCAGGCCTGCGGCGTCGGCGAGCGACAGGCCGTCGGGCACGTAGCCGACCAGCGGATCGTGCGCGGAGGTCTGGTCGGTCACCACATCCGGAAGAAACCCGCGGGCCACCAGCTCCGGCAACAGCTCGGCGGCGTTGCCGAGCACGCCAATCGAGCGGGCGACCCCGTCGCGGGCGCACTGCTGCGCGCGCCGCACCGCAGCGTCCAGGTCCGCCGTACTTTCGTCGAGGTACTTCGAGGCCAGCCGCTTTTCAATCCTGGCGGGATCGACCTCGACGACCAGGGCCACGCCGCCATTCATGGTCACCGCCAGCGGCTGCGCGCCCCCCATGCCACCCAGCCCGGCGGTAACGACGATGCGGCCGCTGAGCGTGCCGCCGAAATGCCGGCGGGCCAGCGCGGACAGCGTTTCGTAGGTGCCCTGCAGAATGCCTTGCGTGCCAATGTAGATCCAGCTGCCGGCGGTCATCTGGCCGTACATGGTCAGGCCGCGATCCTCGAGATCACGAAAAGTGTCCCAGTCCGCCCATTTCGGCACCAGGTTGGCGTTGGCAATCAGCACGCGCGGGGCGCCGGGGTGGGTCGTGAAGATGCCGACCGGCTTGCCCGATTGAACGATGAGTGTTTCGTCGTGAGCGAGCGATCGGAGCGATCGCACAATCGCGTCGAACGCCTCCCAGTTACGTGCCGCCTTGCCGGTGCCGCCATAGACGATGAGATCGTCGGGTCGTTCGGCGACCTCGGGATCCAGGTTGTTCATCAACATCCGTAGCGCTGCTTCCTGTGGCCACCCCTGGCACGTCAGCGACGTGCCGCGCGGCGCGCGGTATGAACGAACAATTGTAGTCATCAACGGTCAGCGTATCGAGAGGGCGATGCGTGAAGTAAGAAACTAAGCAGTGGTGAAGCGCTTGTCAAACTGAAACTGCAAATGGAAATCAGTTGACAACGACGCCGATCGAGTGTTCCAGTCCGCCGTTGCGGATTAATTCGGTAATCGCATCGATGTCGGGCGCCGGCGACCGGTCGTCGACAAGTGTTGGCACGCGTTTGCGAACGGCGGCGTGCGCGCGCATTAACGGTTCCGAGCTGCGTAGCGGCGCGTGGAGATCGATGGCCTGACAGCCACACAGGACTTCGATACCGATCACGGTGGTGACCAGCTGCAAGACGCGTTCCGCCTTGAGCGCGGCGTGCATGCTCATGCTGACGTGATCTTCCTTGTTCGCCGATGTCGGAATCGTATCCACGGATGCAGGATGCGCGAGTGTCTTGATTTCGGACGTCAGCGCGGCTGCCGTGACCTGCGCGATCATGAAGCCTGATTGCAGCCCGCCGTGCCGCGTGAGGAATGCCGGCAGGCCACTGAGGGCCGGATTCACGAGCCGTTCCGATCGTCGCTCGCTGATCGTGGCCAACTGCGCCACCGCCATCACGAGCAAGTCGGCCGCCAGCGCCAACGGCGCGCCATGAAAATTTCCACCCGACACCATGTCGCCTTCATCCGCAAACACCATGGGGTTGTCGGTGGCAGCGTTCATCTCGGTGGTGACGACGTGACGGATCCAAGTGAGCGCTTCGCGTGCCGCGCCGTGTACCTGGGGCGTACACCGCATCGAGTAGGCGTCCTGGACGCGACCGCAATTGACGTGCGACGCATTGATGGCGCTGCCGTCCATTAACCGCCGCAGGTTAGCGGCGGATGCACCCTGGCCCGCAAACGGCCGGGCGTCGTGAATGCGCGCATCGAACGGATGCATCGAGCCCATGAGGCCATCGATGGAGAGTGCGGCGGCGACATCCGCCGCGCGGCTGAGCCGTTCCGCGCCGGCCAGTGCCAGCGCGAGAACTGCCGTCGACACTTGCGTACCGTTGATCAGCGCCAGCCCTTCCTTCGGCCCGAGCACCACCGGTGCCAGTCCCGCCGCCAAGAGCGCCGCGGCCCCTGATAGCCGAATGTCCTGATTCCACGTGTCGCCTTCGCCGACCAGCACGAGGGCGAGGTGGGCGAGTGGCGCCAGGTCGCCACTGGCGCCGACCGACCCGCGCGAGGGTACGCGTGGGTGCACCCGCCGGTTGAGCAGGGCCAGCAACGCCTCGAGCGTCTCGACGCGAATGCCCGAGTAGCCCTTGGCCAGCACGTTGGCCCGCAGCGCCATCGTCGCGCGCACGGCGCGGACCGGCAGCGGTTCGTCGACGCCGGCGGCGTGGCTGCGCAGCAGATTCAACTGGAGCGCGGCGAGGTCGGCCTTCTCGATGCGCGTTTCCGCGAAGTTGCCGAATCCCGTATTGACGCCGTACACCGGCTCGTTGCCGGCGGTCTTGGCGTCGACCACCGCGCGGGCCGCGGCCACCCGCGTGCGGGCAGACGGCGCGAGCCCCACCTCGACGCCGTGATCGGCAATGGCGAGTAAATCGGTGAGTGAAAGAGTGGCGCCGTCCAGCAGGATCATCGGGCTTCCCTGACTATTCAATCGGTGTCTAATCGGTGTCAATCGGTGGCTGGCCCGGTGCCTGATCGCCCGTGAATCCGTGGCCCTAGGATACAGTAGAGGCATGAACATCGTGGTCTTGGGCGCGCAGTTTGGCGACGAAGGCAAGGGCAAGATCGTCGATCTGATGACGCCGAATTTTTCCCTGGTCGCGCGGTATCAGGGCGGGCACAACGCCGGCCATACCGTGTATGTGAACGGCAAGAAGTTCGTGCTGCACCTGATCCCCTCCGGCATCCTGCATGACGGCGTGAAGTGCGTGATCGGCAACGGCGTGGTGGTCGATCCGCAGGCGCTGTTCAAGGAGATCGAGGAGCTGGCGCAGCTGGGCATCGAGGTCGGCGATCGCCTGCTGATCAGCGACAAGGCGCACCTGATTCTGCCGTATCACCGCGAGCTCGATGTGCTGAGCGAGGCCCGCCGCGGCGAACGCAAGATCGGCACGACCTCGCGCGGGATCGGGCCGGCTTACGAAGACAAGATCGGCCGCCGCGGTATTCGCGTTTGCGACCTGGTTGACACGAAAGCGCTGGCCGACGAGGTCCGCGAGAACGTCAGCGCCCGCAACCGCATGATCAAGGACTCGACGCTCGACTGGCAGCCGGTCTACGACCAGTTGCTGGCGTTTGGCGCGCGCATGCGCCGCTGGACCGGCGACGTGTCGCTGGCCCTCGACGAAGCGCGCAAGGCCGGGCAGCGCATCCTGATCGAGGGCGCGCAGGGCGCCATGCTCGACATCGATCACGGCACCTATCCGTATGTCACCTCGTCCAACGCCACGATCGGCGGCGCCTGCACGGGGCTCGGCATTCCGCCCAAGGCCATTCACGGCGTGCTGGGCGTGGCCAAGGCCTACCTCACGCGCGTTGGCGAAGGCCCGTTCCCGACCGAACTCGCAGGGGAGATGGGCAACCGCCTGCGCGAAACGGGCCAGGAGTATGGCGCCTCGACCGGCCGACCGCGCCGTTGCGGGTGGTACGACGCCGTCGCGGTCCGCTACGCGGTCCGCGTCAACGGCATCGACAGCATTGCCCTGACCAAGCTCGACGTGCTCGACGGCCTGGAGACAATCGAGATCTGCACGGGCTACAAAATCGGTGATCGCACGGTGACGGAATTCCCGTCAGACCTCAACACGGCCGGCCCACTGACGCCGATCTACGAGTCGTGGCCCGGGTGGACGACCCCGACCAAGGGTGCGCGCGAGTATGGGCAGTTGCCGGTGGCAGCGCAGCGCTACGTCACGCGGCTGGAAGAGGTGAGTGGCGTGCCGGTCGGGCTGATTTCCACGGGGTCGGACCGCATGGAAACCATCATTCGCGACGGCAGCGTCGTCGCGGAATGGTTACCGAAAAGAATCTAGATTTGTTTATTCTTTTCAGCGAACGCTTCAATCGCCGAGCTCTCTGCCGTCATGCCCCAATCGATGCCCGCGCGATACCGCGTGGGCATGCCCTTCGGCATCTCGAATGCCGCCCAGGCCACGGCCCCGCTGCAGCGAATGGCGCTCTTGCCGTCGCCCATGATGACCCGCACGCGCTGATTGGGCTTGAGCACGGCAGGCGATACGACCTGCGCGCCAACCATCGATAAATCCACCAGCGCCGCCGGGTTGCCGTCGACCGCCACCTCAACGCCCTCTTTGATGCGGACGCGCGCCGCCCGGCGGGTGCCGCGCTGGTCGAGGGCGGGGGCCGGTTCATCGACGGCCACGGCCGACCCACCGGCCTGGCCGCGTTTCACGGCCAGGCGGCTCATCTCGCTGTCGCGCGCCAGCACGCGCACTTCGCAGGCGAGCAGTGACGGGTCGTTTTTGATCCGGTTGATGAGGGCCGTGCCGCGCGAGGTGGACGAGAACTCGTCTTGCATCGCCACCATCGCCGGCTTCGTGCGAATGATGTGGTCGAGTGCCTCGAGGGCTTCGCTATCGGTAAACGTCTGGACCTCGGCGTTCGGGTCGAGACGCCCCTGCAGGGCGGGTAACGCGTCCACGGGCCCGATCAAGACAATGCGCGACGACACAGAACGGCGAGTGTACCACGGCTGCTGCAGAGCGGTGCGAACCGGCGCTGGCCGCGGCGAGTGCAAGCCTCAGCCGTAACTCAGGCGCTAATCGCCGCCGCCACGGCCTTGCGCAACGCATCGGGCGAAAATGGCTTGAGTAACACCGCCGTGCCCTGCTCGTGTAACGTCTCACTCTGTTCGACGTACCCGGTCACGAACAGCAGCGGTACGCCCGGCTGCATCTGGCGCAGCCGCTTGGCCAGCTCGATGCCGCCCATTCGCGGCATCACCACGTCGGTCACCACCATCACGATGCTCTGCGCATGCACCGTGAAGAGGTCGAGCGCTTGCTGGCCGTCCGAAGCTTAAATCGTCTGGTAGCCGGCCTGGCGCAACACCGTGGCCGACAGCCGTCGCAACGCCCGCTCGTCTTCGGCGATCAGGACGGTGCCGGTGCCCTGTGCGGCCGCCACCAGCGTGCGCGGCGTCAGCGGCGCGCTCGTGGTGTCGTCGGTGCGCGGCAGCAGCAGCGAGAACGAGCTGCCCTGGCCGGGCGCGCTGCCCACCGTCACGGTGCCGCCGCTCTGTCGCACGAAGCCATAGACCATCGACAAGCCGAGGCCGGGACCGGCGCCCTTGGGCTTGGTCGTGAAGAACGGCTCGAAGATGCGGCCTTGCACCTCGAGGGGAATGCCTGCCCCGGTGTCGCGCACGAGCAACTCCACGAACGGCCCCGGGGAAATCTGAAGCGCGCGGGCCTGTGCCGCCGTCACCTCGCGGTTGACGGTCTCAATCGCGAGGCGGCCGCCGTCCGGCATGGCGTCGCGCGCGTTGAGAGCCAGGTTGACCAGCACCTGCTCGAGTTGCGCGGCGTCGGCGCGCACCGACCACAAGTCCGTCGCCAGGTGCAGGTCGATCGCGATGTGCTCCCCGATTAACCGGTTGAGCATGTGGCTCATGTCCATCACGCGCTGGTTGAGGACGACGATCTCGGGCGAGAGAATCTGCCGGCGGCTGAAGGCCAGCAGCTGGCCGGTGAGCGTGGCGGCCCGATCGGCGGCGTTATAGATCTCCTCGACATCGGCGCGCCGGCCAGCGAGGTCAGCAACAACTCCGAGTAGCCGCGAATCGCGGTCAGCAGGTTGTTGAAGTCGTGCGCGATGCCACCCGACAGGCGGCCGATGGCTTCCATCTTCTGCGCATGCCGCAGCTGTTCTTCGAGCCCGCTGCGCGCCGACTCGGCGGCCTGACGATCGACCATCACGCGCCGCAGCTCGTCGTTCGCCCGCGCCAGCGCGGCGGTGCGCTCGTCGACGCGCCGCTCGAGATCGCGGTGGGCCTCGTGCAGGGCCAACTGGCTGGCGCGGAGCTGCTTCTCGGCGTAGAAGCGTTCCGTGACATCGCGCAGGATCAGCATGACTTGCGCGCCCTCCATCGGCAGCAGGCGGGCCGCGTAGAGACGCGGCGTCGGCGTATCGGCGCCAAGTTCCAGTTCCAGGTTTACCGGTGCACCGTCCCTGGCCATGCGGGCCAGAGCCTCGGCCATGGGCGCGCGCGCGGCCGCGTCTAGTACGTCGGCAATGGTGCGTCCGGTCACCCAACCGCGGGCCGGCTCCGCGTGAGCGGCGCCCTTGACGTCGAGGATCACGCCCCGGCTGTCGAGACGGAGAATCTGATCCGGGAACGCGGTCACCAGCGCGCGCAGCTCGGCGGGCATGGCCCCGTCCGGAAAGTGGCGCTTGAGTTGTCGACGCAGCAAACTGTGAAAATCGGCCATCGTCAACGTTCGGAGAGGGTAGTCACGGTCATCGTCTGGTTGTGGAGCTCGCAGCGAGCCTTCGGCGTAAATGGCGAGATCTCGCCGTAGGAATAGAAGCCGGTGATGGCCGCGCCGGGCCCGACGATGTCGCGCACGCCTTCGACCGCTTCTTCCACGCGCGCTTGCGGGGCCGACCAACCGGCGCTGTCCGACCAGCGGCTTTGCTGCACCCTCACTCCAGATACCCTAGCGCAAGCGATCGCCGATCGAGAACGTAATTGGCCGCCCTGTGGGTGGCTAGGTCTCGTGCTGGGCGGCGTACCAGTCGAGCAGGAAACGCTGCGAGTTCAGCGGCGGCACGCCCTCGGGCGGCGTGGCCCTGACGTAGGCGCCGTCGGTTTGTAGCGTCCAGGCCCGATCGGTGTCGCTCAACAACACTTCGAGCACCGCGTCACGCACCGTTTGCTTGAGGCCGCTGTCGTTGATTGGGCACAACACCTCGACCCGCCGGTCGAGATTGCGCTCCATGAGGTCGGCGCTGCCAATGTAGACCTCGGGCGCCCCGCCGTTCTCGAAATAGTAGATGCGGGAGTGCTCGAGGAACTGGCCGACGATCGATCGGACGCGGATGTTGTCGCTGATGCCGGCAATACCGGGGCGCAGGCAGCACACGCCGCGCACGATCATGTCGATGGTGACGCCGGCCTGCGAGGCGCGATACAGCGTCTTGATCATGCCCTGGTCAGCCACCGCGTTGTTCTTGATGATCAGGCGCGCCGGCCGGCCGGCCTTGGCATGCTCCATCTCTCGCTCAACCAACGCCCGAAGGCCCTGGCGCAGCCCGACCGGCGCGACCAGTAGCGCATTGTAGGAGCGCTTGTTGGAATAGCCCGTCAGCGAATTGAACACCTCAGTCACATCGTCGAGGATGCTCTCATCGGCGGTGAACAACCCGAGATCGGTGTAGACCTGCGAGGTCACGCGGTTGTAGTTGCCGGTCGCGACATGGGCATAGCGGTGAATGCCATCCGCTTCCTGGCGCACGACCAGGCACAACTTGCAGTGCACCTTGAGGTTCATCAGGCCGTAGACGACGTGAATGCCGGCGGCTTCCAGGCGGTTCGCCCAGGCGATGTTGTTGCGTTCGTCAAAGCGCGCCTTGAGTTCCACGAGCACGGCGACCTGCTTGCCTTGCTCGGCCGCCTCGATCAACAGGTCGACCAGCGGCGAGTTGGCGCCAATCCGATACAGCGTGATCTTGATCGCGATCACCTGCTGGTCTTGCACCGCCGCGCGCAGAAAGGTTTCCACCGAAGTGAACGAATCGAACGGGTGGTGAAGCAGGAAGTCTTGGTCGGCGATCTGCTCGAACACCTTGTCGGTTTCGTCGGGCGCCCACAGCGTGCGCGGCACGAGCGCCGGGTACTTCAACGCCGGACGGTGCAGCTTGAACAGCGCATGCCAGTCGCCAAACCCGAGACGATCGGTGGCGCGCGCGACGACGTCTTCATCCACTTCGAAGTTCTCGATCAGGATGTTCAACACGCGCTTGGGCATGTCGGCTTCGACGTGGAGCAGCGAGAGGGCGCCGTGGCGCAATTGCTTGAGGCTGCGGTCGACGGTCTCGAGCAGGTCGTCGGCCTCGTCTTCATGGATCACCATGTCGGTGTCGCGGATGATCCGGAAGAGATGGGTGCCTTCGACCTGGGTGCCCGGGAACAGCGTCTGGATGTTCCGGCGGATGACGTCCTCGAGGAACACGTGGGCCATCCCGGGATGCGGCGAGAGGTGTTCAGGCAAGGTAATGAAGCGCGACAGCATGCCCGGCACCTTCACGCGGGCAAACTTGGTGCGGCCGGCATGCCGCACGCGCACGGCGAGGTTCATGCTCAGGTTCGAGATGTACGGGAACGGATGGCCCGGGTCGAACGCGAGCGGCGTGAGCACGGGGAAGATGTGATCCCTGAAGTACTGCGCCAGCCAGGCATCGACGGCCGGGGTGTAGTCCGGTGGCTCGAGAAAGTGAATGCCTTCGGCGGCGAGCAGCGGCCGGATTGACTGCGACCAGCACGCGATCTGGGCATCGATCTGCGCCAGTGCGCGCGCGCGAATCGCCGCCAGCTCCACATCGGTCGTCATGCCGTCGATCGACACCTCTTCGATGCCGGCGCGGAACTTCTTCAGGATGGTGGCCACGCGCACCATGAAGAACTCGTCCAGGTTGGTGCCGGAGATGGCGAGGAACTTCACCCGATCGAGCAGCGGGTGAGACGCATCTTGCGCCTGGGACAAGACCCGCTCGTTGAACGCCAGCCAACTCAACTCTCGGTTGATGTAGAGCGAAGGCGAGCTCAGGTCGTTAGGGTCGAGGTGTGACCAGTCCCGCTGCGGCGCCACGGCGACCGACGGCGCGCTCTCGGTGGCGCGGCGCCTGCGTCGGCGTCTGGCTACGGCAGTCGAGGTGGGCATGAGCTCTTGAGCATATACGGTGTCAGACACCGTTCCAAAATTGCCAGGTGTAACGTCACGGCACGATCTTGAGGACGCGCCCGCGCGAGTAGCTGACAATGAACATCTCGCCGGCAGCGTCGACACCGAATGAACTGATCAAACCGAGCTCGGCCGTGCCGCCCCGCGCCGCGCGGCTCCCAGTTCACCTCTTCACGCGCGCTCTGGCCCACGTCGGCGATCACCAGCGCGCCGGTGCCTCCACGCGTCCAGTCATCGAAACTGTAGCGCCAGGGGTTGCGCAAGCCAAACGCCCAGATTTCCGGGAGCGCGGTAATCGGCTCGCGATCGACAAACGGATTGTCGCCGGGCACGCGATAGCCGCGCCGATCGGCATCATCGACGCCGACGTCGATTCGCAGAGCGGTGCATTACTGAGAAGGCCCTAGTTGAACCACAGGAGGATGGCGACCAGGATCACGGTGGCGGTCACCACCTGTTGCAGCCAGGCGTGGCCCTTCAGCACGGCCATGCGAACGCCGATCACTGCGCCGAACCAGTTGCCCAGCGCCAGGGCCAGCCCGCGCGGCCAGTCAACCTGGCCGGCTCCGGCAAACACCACGAGAGACAGGAGCGTGAGCAGCATCACGCTCAGCATCTTCACCGCGTTGCCGCGGACCAGGTCCATGCCGGCGGCCGACGTGATGGCCAGCACCAGGAAGCCGACGCCGGCCTGGATGAAGCCCCCATACACGCCGACGATGAAGAAGCCGATGATGACCGACCAGTGGGTGGCGGGTTTCAGATCCAGCGGCGCGAGGGGCTGGCGTCGTTGGTTCAGCAACGATGCGACCGTGACCACGACCATGGCCACCGACAGGATGCGACGGAACGCGAAGTCAGGCACCGCCAGGGCCGCCCAGACGCCGAGCGCCGAGCCGGCCATGGCGGGAATGCTGGCCTTGAGGGCCCACGACCGATCAAACGCGCCATGACGATGGAAGCCGAGAATGCCCGCCAGGTTCTGCGAAATAATGCCGACGCGATTGGTGCCGTTGGCCAACGCCGCCGGCAGGCCAAAGAACAGCAGCAGCGGAAGAATGAGGAACGACCCGCCGCCGGCGATGACGTTGATGGCGCCGGCGACCACACCGGCGACCGCCAGTGCTGTGAGTTCAAGCCACAAGGGCACCCGCTGATCGTATAGCATCCCGGATCACGAGATGAGCACACTTCGCCGCGCGATCGGACTGCCCGCTGCCACCGCCCTGGTCGTCGGGACGATCATCGGATCGTCGATCTTCGTCCAGGCCTCCGAGATCACCGCACTTGTGCCGTCGCCGCTCGCGGTGGTGCTGGCGTGGGCCGCCGCCGGCGTGCTGACGCTGATCGGCGCGCTGGTGTGCGCGGAGCTGGCTTCCGCGTACCCGCGCACCGGCGGTGTCTACGTCTTCCTCAAGGAAATTTACGCGCCATCGCTCGGCTTCCTGTGGGGCTGGGCCATGTTCTGGACCATGCACAGCGGGATCCTCGCGGCGATTGCGACCGTGTTCGCGCGCTACGCCGGTTACTTCGTGCCGATCGGCGATACGGCCACCCGGCTGGTGGCGATCGGCGCCATCCTGGTGCTGTCGGCGATCAATTACCAGGGCGTGCGCCTCGGCAGCGGGGTCCAGTCCGCATTCACGCTGGTCAAGGTCGCCGCCGTGATCGGCATCATCGCCGTCGGCTGGGCGCTCGGCGATCCCGCGGCGGCCGCTCCGGCGACGCCGGCGGTCGCCATCGGTGCCGGCAACTTCCTGCTGGCGGTGGGCGCCGGCCTGTTCGCGTTCGGCGGCTGGCACATGGTGACCTACACCGCCGAAGAGACCGTTGACCCGACGCGCACGATCCCGCGCTCGCTGCTGATCGGTGTCGTGGTGGTCACGCTCTGCTACATCGGCTTGAACGCGGTCTACCTGCGCGTGCTCACCATCGATAAGGTGATCGCCTCCTCGCGGGTCGCGGCAGACACGTTCGACGTGCTGGTCGGCCCTGGCGGTGGCAGCGCGATCTCAGCGGTGGTCATGTTCAGCGCCTTTGGCGCGCTGAACGGGATTGTGCTGGTCGGACCGCGGGTTTACTACCAGATGTCGCAAGATGGCCTGTGGTTCAAGTGGGCGGGACACCTGCACCCGGCCTACCAGACGCCGGGCCGCGCCATCGTGCTGCAGGCCGTGTGGTCATCGGTGTTGGTGCTGACCGGCACCTATCGCGCGCTCTTCACGCGCGTGATCTACACCGAGTGGATCTTCTTCGCGTTGCTCGCGATGGGCGTCGTGCTGTTGCGTCGCCGCCCGGGCTATCAACCGGCGTGGCGGATGCCCCTGGTGCCGCTGGCGCCAATCCTGTTCGTGCTCGTCTCGGCCGCCATCGTCGTCAACCAGGTGCGAGCCGATCCCGCCAACAGCGCCATCGGCCTGCTGATTGTCGCGTCCGGCATCCCCGCGTATTATCTCTGGACCCGCCGTCGCCCGCGAGTGAGCGCGAGCTTCGGCGCGGCAGGCCCTGAATCATGAAAATAGACTTTCACAATCACTACTACCCCCCAGAGTATCTGGCGGCCGTGCGGAAGGGGCCGACCAAGGTCCGCATGGATTACGACGCCGAGGGCAACCCGCGGCTGCACTATCCCGGGGACTACAACATCCTGGTGCCCGGTCATCGAGACCTCGACTATCGCGAGGGCGTGCTCAAGCAGCACGGCGTCGACAAGCAGGTGATTACGTTCACCACCCCTGGCACGCACTTCGAAGAGCCGGCCGCCGCGGTCGAGATGGCCAGGCATGTCAACGACGCCTTTTCAACGGCCGTCAAAGAGCGCCGGCACTTTCTCTCGCTCGCCACCCTGCCGCTCAACGATCCGGCCGCGTCGGTGGTCGAGCTCGAGCGCGCCATGACGACGCTGGGCTTGCCCGGCGCCATGGTGTTCAGCAACGTCAACGGCGTGGCGCTGGCCGACGCTGCCTACGAGCCGTTATGGACGAAGGCCAACGAGCTGGGCGCGGTCATCTACATTCACCCGGCCCATCCCGTTGGCGTCGAGGCAATGGAGCAGTATTGGCTGATGCCGCTGGTGGGTTTCCTGATGGACACCACGCTGGCAGCGGTGCACCTGGTGTTCGCCGGCGTGCCGGAGCGTTACCCGAAGATCAAGTGGGTGCTCTGCCACATGGGTGGCGCCGTGCCGTACCTCGCGGAGCGGTTCGATCGCGGCTACGAGGCGTTCGGTGAGTGCCGTGCCAACATCAGCCGAGCGCCGAGCACCTACCTGAAGCAGTTCTACTACGACACCGTGAATTTCGACGTGAACGCGATTGAGTTGGCGATCAAGTTCGCCGGTGCCGATCACATCCTGGCCGGCAGCGACTACCCGCACCAGATCGGCAGCATTCCGAAGATGCTGGATGCCATCAGCCGATTGCCGGTATCGCCGGCCGAACGCGAGGGCATCTACGGCCGCAACGCCGCCAACTTGTTGGGAGTGAGCTAAGACAAACACGGAAACACGGAAACACGGGCGAGCCTTTCTTTTGGATTCCAGGAATACCGTTGCCGTGTTTCAGTGTTTCCGTGATTCCGTGTCGAGCATTTCAGGAGGCCCGATGAAGACGAAAGTGATGATTGGAGTGACGGTGATTGGTGCGGTGTTTGCGGCGGGTGTCGCGGTGGGACAGCAGACGAGCGCGAGCCGGCGCGAGCCGCAGTTCGAGAACAGCGAAGTCCGCGTCTGGAAGTCGATCATCATGCCCAACCAGCCGCTGGCGCTGCATCGTCACGATCATGGGCGCACCATCGTGACGCTCAAGGGCGGCACGCTCGACGTGGTCGACGCCAAAGGCGCGACCATGGAGAAGATGAACTGGGAAACCGGCAAGGCCTACTGGCTGGATGCCGACAAGGCCGGCACCCAGCACGGCGATCTCAACAAGGGCAAGGAGTCCATGGAAGTGATCGTTGTCGAACTGAAGAACGACAAGCCGAAAATGTAGGCGCGCGCGGGCAGGTATACTCCTGCGATGCCAGCAATGCTGCTTCTGCTGGCCGCAGGTTTCGGGTTCGTGCAGGCCGTGGTCGTGGCCGAGCCCAAGAGGCCGTCGCCCCCTGTGTCAGAATTCCGAGTCGAAAAACGCCGCGCGGCCGCCGAGATCACGCTCTCGACCGGCACCACCATTGCCGGCCACTTCTTCCTGTCCGGGTCGAGCCAACTGCACGCGGGGCCCGAACGCGTCGGCGACCTGCTGAACCTCGAGCCGGGATTGTTCCCTTCGAGGTGCCCAACGGCGAGACCTCGCTGATCAATCGCGCTCACGTGATCAAGGTGGTGCTGCCGGAGCACGTCATCGAGGCGCAACTGGATGATGGCTACGATCTGGCCACGCGCCGGCACGTCGCGATGCTGTTGTCGAGCGGC
>SHUG01000003.1 GCA_009694735.1 Acidobacteriota bacterium
GTCGTCAGACTGTGCGCGTGGTGCGAAGTGGCGACAAAGACAAAATAATGACAATCGGAGACTCGGCGCCTATACGCCCGAGTTCCCCGATCACGCTAAGTAGTTGTCGGTGTTGGTGCCGGAGGAGGGACTCGAACCCACACACCCTTGCGGATACGGGATTTTGAGTCCCGCGCGTCTGCCAGTTCCGCCACTCCGGCCCGAACGATGGATTATATCCTGTCAGGCACCGCCGCTGGCTCGTCTACCTAATCTGCGTCGAATCTGCGGCCTACGGCGAGATGATCCGCAGCTTCGGAAAGTAATGCCGATACCGCCGCGCATCCCGGGTGAGCAGGGTGTGGCCGGCCACGGCCGCGTGAGCGCCAATGTAGAAATCCGGGAGCGGAGATCGGCGCTCCCCGCCGCGCCGCCGGTAAACGCGGAACGCCTGGCCGGCCAGAAAGGCGGCCCCCCACGGCAACGACTCGCGATGCAGCATCGTAGTCGGGAATATCTCTTCGACCAAGTCCGCCGAGGCAAAGCCTGACGACACTTCCGCGAAAATGATGGGGTTGATGACAACGGGACCACGGTCCCGGCACAATTGGACCATGGCGTCCGACCAGGATCGCCACTCCGACTCGAGGTCAATGAGGTCGATCAGGACGTTGGAGTCAATCAGCGTCGAGTTCATCTGGCTCGTCGCGTAGCAGCGCCATCAGTTCCTTGCTGCTCATGATCATCTTGCCCGTCCCGTTCTCGCGAATGTGCTTCACCAATTTCGCACCGGGACTGAGGGGGTCGGCTTTGGGGTGCAGGACGGCTCGTCCGTCCTCGACCGCAAATTCGACTTCGGTATTTGGAAGCAGCCCCAGCTCTTCCCGAATGTGCTGGGGAATGGTGACTTGGCCCTTGCTGGTAATTCTCATGGTAAGACTCTTACTGGTAAGAATCTTACCATACCGCTGGTGGCCTCGCTAAACGCGCGTGCCGTTCCAGGTGCCGCTACACGTTCCGCCCGAGAAGCTCCCGGTCAACGACCGGCGATCGGACGCCAGATTACCCGTGAACGTGTACAGCGCGTCGACGACCACCGCGAACTGGAGTGTGTTACCCGTGATCGTGACGTTCACCGTCTGGTTGACGACACCCGCCGCCGGGATGTTGATGACGAACTCATGGAAGCCGCCGGCATTGCGGCGAAGCAGGCCGGTCCACTGCACCGATGACGGCAGGCTGGCGGCGCAGCCAGCTCCCTTCGTGATCGTCCCGGCCCAGTTGCCGAACACCGGGTCACCCGCTGCCTGATTCACCGTCACGGTTTGCCCGGCGATCGTCAGCGTTGTGCTGCGGGCATCGCCGAGGTTCTCGGCGACGGTGATGCGAACCGTGCCCGGTCCGGTCGCGCTGCCGGCCGAAGTCACGGAGACAAACGAGCTGCTCGACGCGACCGTCCACGCACAGCTGGCGTTCGTGGTGACGCCAATGGTTGCGCTTCCGCCAACGCCCGCCATGCTCAACGCCGTGGTCCCAAGCGCGTAAGAGCACGTCGCCGTCGGCGGAGCAGTGGGCGTCGGCGAGGACGGCGTTCTCGAACACGCCACCGCGATCGAAGTCAGCCAGACCATCAGCCAGAGTCGACGCACGTACCCTCCCGTTTCGAGGGTAGCGCCAGCTGCGCACCGACACAAGCTCAATGGCATCGCCGTCTCGTCCGTGAGGTGCTACGCCACGCCGCGGTGAGGCCTGGCATGTCGAGTTGGAGTGTCGGCCGACTCGTGCTAATCAGGACAGCATGTCATCGAAATACTCTGCCGTTGTCGCCGCCTACCACCAGCGAAACGATCGCCGAGGCGACGCTGACGGCCGACTACACGATCGAATAGGCCCGCCTCACTTACCACATCGGTCGTCATAGGCGCGGGACCCAGGCGAGAGCCACCAGTTGCACTGACACGCCACCGCGCTTCGGCTTCACCAGCACCCGCTCCAGCGGCGCGGCCGACAGATCCCACTCGGCAGCGACCGCCTGCAGGTTGGCTTCGAGTGCTGCCTGCAGGTCGTGCAACTGTTGCGTGAGCGCCGACACGTTCTCGGACGCCCGTGTCACGTCTTGCGCCTCACGCCCCACCTTGCCCATGCCCCTGGCCGCCGTGGTCGCGCGCCCCAGCGTGCTGGCGCTCACTGCCTTGCGACCGAGCAGGGCGCCAAAGATCGTGGCGCCAATCGAGACCGCGGCCGACATCCTGGCGCCGGTCGCCTGTTCGCTTTGTACTTGAACGGCCTGTTCGGCGCGGCGAATGCGATCCTGGATGGTCGCCAGCCTGGTGGCGTATTTCTCTCGCACCTTGGCCAGCCCCGCGTCTCGGGCCTCGCGCGCGTCGGCACCCAGCCGAATGCGGAAGTCGCGCTCCGACTCATCAGGCGCCGACAGTATTTTCGCGCCCGGGCTCTTGAAGAGTTCGATCGATTGCGACTGCGCCGCCCACCGCCCAAAGTCTTTTTCCCAGGTGGCGTAGCTCTTGGGCCTCGCGGCCGCCGCGGGCAAGGCAGCGAAAGTGGCCGACGCGCTCTCTGGCGATTTCAGCAGGTCTTTCACCGCGAAGCCCGCAAGCTCCGCTTGCTCCCAATCGACTGCCACGGGGCCATCGCCGATCGGCGTGACCACCGCCACCTCGCGCGTCTCATCCAGCTCGAGCTTCGCATCGGAGTACGACACCCGCGCCACGCCCAGCACCATGGGGACATGCGAGTCGCCACCCGGAACGAAGTATTGCGTGATCGCGGGATCCAGCACCGGCACGGTAGGCACCAGTGGCACCAACCCCTTAGGCACCCCAGGCACCGTACGCACTGTAGGCACCGTTGTCAGTGCAGGTGCCGGCCGCGAGGCCGTCAAGGTTCTGATCTCGTCGCGGCCCAGGGGTCCCCGCAGGTACGAAAGCGCCCAGCGCGTTTCAAAGACCACGGGTGCCTTGTCGTGCACGTTGTGCAGCAAGAACACGCGCTTGCCGAGTGACGACAGCAGCCGATCGAGCTTCGCCCGATCGAAACCGGCGCCGGCGCTGCCGGCTGCGCCCTCGAGGCCGTCGAGCACGCGCGCTTTGTCGCGCTCGGTCTGCAGACGCCCCAGCATCCAGGTGCCGGCATTGGCCAGTGCCTTGTAATCCAGGTCCACCGGGTTCTGGGTGGCCACGGTCAGGCCCAAGCCGAACGCGCGCGCCTGCTTGAGCAGCGTGAGCAGCGGCGCCTTCGAAGGCGGGTTGGCGACCGGCGGCAAGAACCCGAAAATCTCGTCGAAGTACACCAGCGCCCGCAGGCTGGAGGTGCCGCGCTGACTGCGCATCCAGCCAACCAGCTCATTGAGCAGCAGCGAGACGAAGAACATCCGCTCCCGATCGTCCAGGTGCGCGATCGAGATGATGCTGACGCGAGGCCGGCCGTTAACGCCGTAGAGCAGGCTGTCGATGTTCAACGGCTCGCCCTGCAACCACGCGCCGAACCCTGGCGCCGCCAGCAACTGGTTGAGTTGCACGGCCAGCTCGAAGCGATCCCTGGCGGGGTAGAACGACTCGAGGTCGAGGACACCCACCTCGGTGAGGGGCGGCGTCCGCACCTGCGCAATCAGTTTCGGCAGGTCGAGATCGGCGCCGGCCCGCCAGGCCTCGGTAAACAAAGTTGACACCAGCACGTGCTCGCGGCTGCGGAGAGGTTCCGCGGTGACGCCAGCCAGGGTGAGCACGCTCGTGGCGGCGGTGGCGACGCGGTCCGACAGCAACTCCGGGTCGTTGAGGGTCGCCGGCTCCGGAGCCGCGAACGATCGCACAATCGAAATCGGCCGGCCGCTCGAGCTGCCGGGCGTGTAAAGCGCGAACTCCGCGGCGTTGCGGAGGCGCTCGATGCGCGACCCGTCCTGATCCCACTCGGCCAGGCCCTTCGCCCACCGTGCGGCCTCGGCCTGCCCAAACGCCTCCGCCGACTGCCCGGCCCGGCGCGCCTCGTCTTGGTTCACCCACGGCGTGAACTCCGCGGCTGACAGCCCGGGAAACGTCAGCAGCAGGTTGCCCAGATCGCCCTTTGGATCGATGGCGATCACCGGCACGCCGTCGATCGCCGCCTCTTCGATCAGATCGATGCCAAGGCCGGTCTTGCCGCTGCCGGTCATGCCGACGATCACACCGTGCGTCACTAGGTCAGACGAGTCGTACAGCACAGGCACGTCGCCACGGATCCTGGTGGCCGGGTCGACTTCGCGACCCAGGTAGAAGAGGCCCAGCTTTTCGAAATCCGTCACTGGCGGACCTGGCCGTCGGCGCGGTACAGGAACAACATGCGGGCCCGGCCTTCGGCGTCGGTGAACGAATCGGCTTTCTCGGGTGTCCAGTCACCCATGCCAAACGAGTGGGCGACGATCCGCGAGTCGGGCTTGAGCTGGCGGGTGAGGATGGGGCGCAGCTTGAGGTTCGAGGCCGAGAGCAGATAGAGCGTCACCACGGAAGCGCCCGAGACATCGGTCGTCATCGCGTCCTGCAGCTTGAATGTCACCAGGTGTTCGACGCCTGCCGCCTTGGCGTTGGCGTTGGCTTCGGCGATGCGTTGGGGGTCGATATCGACGCCCACACCGCGCGCGCCGTACTTCTTGGCGGCGGTAATCGGGATCCGGCCGTCGCCGCATCCCAAATCGAAGACGACGTCGCTCTTGCTGACGCCGGCCAGCGTCAACATCCGCTCGACGACCTCCTGCGGAGTGGGGACATACGGGGCTAATTGGGGGGCATCGGGCCGTTTGGCGGCCGGCGCCTGTCCGGCCGTGATTGTCGGGACGACCAGGAAGAGTGCCAAGCTCAGCTGAAGGGCAATCCTGAACATGGTCGTGAGCATATCAAGGTGGTCAAAACAGGAGGGTAAAAGCGGTCTAACCGTGTGTCGAATCAGGGGTTACTCCGGGCAGAGCCGATCGGGTGAAATTGCCCAAACGCGGCTTTTTTGGCCTATTTTCGTTGATTTCGCCTCGTTTCTCGGCTATACTGACTGAAGCTGATAGCGCACTAACTCCTGCCAGTATCACCATCTCGAAACGAGGGGCACGTGGGATTTAAGATCGGTGACAAGGTCATTTACCCGAATCATGGGCTCGGGGTTGTCGAGAAGGTCGAAGAGAAGACCATTCTCGGAACCACGTGTGGATTCTTTCACCTCCGGATTCTTTCGAACGAAACAACCGTCTTGGTGCCCGTAGCCAACGTCGACAACGTTGGGCTGCGCCGGGCCATTACGGACGAGGAAGTTGAACGACTGTTCCAACTGCTGGGCGACGGCAAGATCGACAACCACCAGAACTGGAAAGGCCGCTTCAAGGACAACTCAGACAAGATGCGCACCGGTTCCATCTATGACATGGCCGATGTGCTGAAGAGCCTGACGTTCCTGGCCAAGTCGAAGAGTTTGTCGTTCCGTGAAAAGCGCATGCTCGACCGCGCCAAGGCCCTCATCGTCTCGGAGATTTCCGAAGTGATGCGGGCCACCGTGGCCGATATCGAAGAGCGGGTCAACACCGCGCTCGAGAAGTGCTTCGTGCAGAAGGCGCGTTCGGCCCAGCGGGCCGCGACCCGTGCGACCAAGGCGGCTCCCGCCAAGGCCGCCGCTCGCGTCACGCCGATCCCGGCGCCCGCGCGCCGGCAAGCCCGCGCGTCGTAGCGCGCATTGACGTTACACTGACGGCGGCATGACTACGCTCATTGCCGCCGTCAGGTCAGTCCTGACCTACGTCGTCGTCTCCCTTTATGTCCTCATTGCTGGCCCGATCGGGCTCGGCATCGCCATTCCCTTCAAACTCAAAGGCGTGCTCTACGAACTGGGCCACATTGGTGTGGGTCTGGCGCTGGGCCTGGCTGGGATCCGCTATCGGGTCGCCGGCACGGAGAAAGTCCCCGCCGGCCGAGCCGTGGTGTTCTGCTCGAACCACGAAAGCAACGTTGACCCGCCGGTGCTGTTTCGGGCACTGCACCGCCGGTTGCATGTGCTGTTCAAGGCCGAGCTCAAGAAACTGCCGGTGCTCGGCAAGGTGATGCTGGCGGGCGGCTTCGTCGCGGTGGAACGCGAGCGCAAGGAAGCCTCGATGGCGTCGATTGATCGGGCGGCCGATTCCATTCGCGCCGGCAACACCTTCCTGATCTTTCCCGAGGGCACCCGCAGCCGCACGTCGGAGCTCTTGCCATTCAAGAAGGGCGGCTTCATCATGGCCATCAAGGCGCAGGCGCCGATCGTGCCGGTGGCGATTTCCGGCGGCCGCGACGCCATGCGCAAGGGCAGCTGGTTCGTGCGGCCGGTGATGTGCCGCATTCGTATTGGGGAGCCCGTGGAGACGACCGGGATGGACGTGGACGATCGCGATAAGTTGATCGAAGTCGTTCGGGCACGAATCGAAGCGTTGCTAAAAACCTAGGGGTCTGATGGACCTACTCGCGACCCTCGGACGCACGCTCGGGTTCTCGCTCGCCGCGGGCGTCAACCTGTACGCCACTGTGGCCGTGCTCGGCCTGGCCGCGCGCTTTGACTGGGTGCAACTTCCCGAACAGTTCCAGGTCTTCAACAACCCGTGGGTGATCGGCGCGGCCGGTGTGCTTTACGTGGTCGAATTTGTCGCCGACAAGATTCCGTGGGTCGATTCCATTTGGGACTCGGTCCACACGGTCATCCGCCCGGTGGGCGGCGCCTTGATCGCGGTCGCGGCGCTGGGCGACGCGTCGCCGGTTACGGTCGGGCTGATCGCGCTACTCGGGGGCACCGCCGCGGCCGGCAGTCACATCACCAAGGCCGGCACCCGTGTCGCCATCAACACGAGCCCTGAACCGTTCACCAACTGGTTTGCGAGTCTGGCGGAAGACGCGTTCGTGATTGGCTTGAGCCTGCTGACCTTGAAGTTCCCGCTACTGGCGCTGCTCGTCAGCGTGACGGTTCTCGTGATGATCGGGTGGCTGGCGCGCCGTTTGTGGCGCTGGCTACGCCCCGGCGACCCCGCGCCGCCGGTCTAGAACCTCGACGGGGGTGCCGGGAATGGCTTGCGGGGAGGCCATTCGTGACGGGACCAGACGCAGTAAAGTGACCTCATGCGCATTCGGCTAACCGTTCTCGGAATGGTGGCGGCGTCGCTGGCTCTTGCGGTTGCGCAGGAGCGGCCGCCCGAAGAACAGTTGCCGCGGTTCCGGGCCGGCGCCAACCTGGTTCGGGTTGATGCCTACGTGTCGCTCGACGGCGTCGCCGTCACCGACCTCAAGCCTGCAGACGTCGAGATCTTCGAGGACGACAAGCCGCAGCGGATCGAAACCTTCGAGTTGATCGCCGCGCGCGCGCCGACCCCACAATCGGAGCGGATCAATTTTACCACCGTGCGAGACATGCGGCAGGAAGCGAACGATGCAGCGCGACTGTTCACCCTGTTCTTCGATCGCGCGCATGTGTCGGTAGCGGGCTCCTATCACGCCAATAAGCCAATCGTCGAAACACTCGATCGCGTGATTGGGCCGGATGATCTAATCGGGACGATGACCGCCGAGATGTCGCCCAGTGCGATCACCTACAGCCGCCGGACTTCGAGCATCGAGCGGATGGTCACCGACACGTGGCACTGGGGCACGAAAGACCGGCTGGCCCAGGATAGCCCGCAAGAGCGTGCGATCAGGGAGTGCTATCCGTCTTCCTGGATTGCCGATGAGATGATCGCCCGTCGCCGCGAGCGTGAGACGCTCGACGCGCTCGAACACCTCGTGACGCACCTCGATGGGCTGCGCCCCGAACGCAAGTTCGTGATGGTCTTCACCGAGGGGTGGCCGCTCTACCGTCAAAGCGACGCGCTGGCCGGCGGAACGGCGCCAAGGACCGACGGCGTGGGCGTTGACCCACGCACCGGCCGCATCTCGCCCTCAACGCCGCTCGACTCGTCGCGCGAAGGCAGCCTGTCGCTTGAGTCGTGCGAGCGCGAACGCGTGATGCTGGCGTTCATCGATCACGAACTGAAGTTCCGCGAGCTGCTGCAGCGCGCGAACCGCGCTAACGTCAGCTTTTACCCAATCGATGCGCGCGGGCTGATCGTGTTCGACCGGCCGACACGATTTGACCTGCCGCCATCAGTGGACGCGGCGTGGCTGCGCGATCGGCACGAGGATCTGCGCATGATGGCGTTGCAAACCGACGGCCAAGTCGTACTCGATAGCACCAACGACATCTCCGGCGCGATGCAGAAGATCTTCGCCGACGTTGGCTCGTATTACCTGGCCAGCTACTACTCATCGAACCAGAAGCTCGACGGCCGCTTCCGTCGCATTCGCGTCGAGGTGAAGCGCGACAAGGTGGAGGTGCGTGCGCGTCCGGGCTACCTGGCGCCGACCGAAGCCGAGGCTCGCGCCGGGGGCGCGACGCCGGAGCGTCCGGCGGGCAGCCGCCCCGCCCCGCCACCGTCGGTCACCCGCGCGCTCGATGCCATCGCGCCTGGCCGCGGCAATCTCCCGGTGAGAATTCAGGCCGCCGGTGGCCGCGGACTGATCCGGGCCGTGGTCGAACTCGACGTCGCGACCGTGAAGCAGCCGGAGTGGCTGTCAGGCGGCACGTTGCGGCTGACGGTGGAGCCGGAACGAGCCGGCGGCGCCACGACGGCATCGCCGGCGCAAACGGTCACGGTGGCGATCGAACCCGGGCAGCGGAGCATCCCGGTCGACGGCATGGAGTCGCCGCTGGTCGCTGGCCGCTATCTTGTGCGCGCGGAACTCACGCCGAGAGCCGGCCGACTGCCGATCCAGGTGAGCACATTCGTTACCGTGCCTCCCGACACCGCAGTGGTCGGCACCGCGGCCCTCGCGCTGCGTCGCGGCCCCAGCACGGGCTTGGCCTACGTGCCGACCGCGGACCCGCGCTTCCGGCGAACGGAGCGGCTTCGCATCGAAGTGCCGCTGACCGACGCCGCCATCCAGGCGACCGGCCGCCTGCTAACCCGCGAAGGTGCGGCCATGCCGCTGGTGGTGAGTTACTCGACCCGCGTTGATGATGCGAAGAAACTGACCGTAGCCGTGGCCGAGGTCGTGCTGGCGCCGCTCGCCGCCGGCGAGTACGTGCTCGAACTGGCGATCAAGAAAGCCGGCGAGCCCGCGATCATCACTTACGGATTTCGGATTGTTCCGTGAAAAAGGGACCTGCTCCCCTTTTACGGTTTTCGTAAAAGGGGAGCAGGTCCCTTTTACGATCCGCCGGTCGTGAAGGTGAGCGTGAACGGCGCCAGCGGGCCGCCGTCGGTGCCCGTGATCCCTGCCAGGAATTCGATCCGCACCAGCTGAAACGGCGCCAACGGCTGTGACGGCTTGATCTCAAGCGAGCGATTCTCTCTCGTGTAGGTCGCCGCGAACGTGATCACATCCGTTGACGAGGCCTTGTCGTAGGTGATCCGCACGCGATCCTTGAGGGACGCGGGGTCGAGGTCTCGCGATAGCTGCATCCGCAGGCGCTCGCCGACCTTCACGTCGGTTTCGCCCTCGGTGGGCGCCGTGAACAACACCTCGACCGGCGCTGGTGGTGGCGGGGCGATCTCCACTTCCGCAGCCGATTCCGCAGGCGCCTGCGCCAGCTCGATGGTCGTGCCGTCCAGCCACGTGAGGCCCTTCGCGGTACGCACGGTGCCCTGCACTTTGACCCAGCGGCCCGAGTCGATGCGCTTGCCTGGGTCGAAATTGAACGTCTTGCCCCTGGGCTGCAAGCCCATGACCCAAAGGGCGGTGTCGGTTGCACGCAACACGAACTGCCACTTGGACGGCGCCGGGGCCTCCGGCAGGTCGCCGAAGAGATTACGACCGCGGAACTGCCCGAGAATGGCAACGCGCCGGCCTTCGAAGCGCGCTGGCTCCAACGCCACCGAGCGCAGCGGCGGTGCCGTGGCATCCACCGCCGGCGGAGGGGGAGTGGTGCCGGCCAGCAGCAGAATCAATTCTTCCCCGGGCCGCGGCCAGCGTTCCGGATATCTCGTGCGGATGTGGTCGAGCAGGTTAAAGGGGATGAGCCGCGGGTCGTCTGGTGACATGCGGCCAATGTCGAGGAACTGGCCCCGGGCCTCGAGCCGGCCTTCCCTGGGCAGCTCGCGCGCAATCAATCGGACGGTGGCTTCGTCACTTGCCAACAAGGCGTCTTCAACGCGTTCGCCCTTGACCGCGCCGATCACCGACACAATCTGCTGGTGATAGAAACCAGGATAGCTGCGCAACGCAGCGATGGTCGTGGCCCGCCGCGCAGCCGGCTGGGCCGCAGCCTGGGCGATCAGCAGGCTGCAGGCAATCGCGATCGCGAGGACGATCCGTCGCATGGTCAGCCCATGCTAACAAATCGCCGCCCGCTCACACTTTGCGCTGGGCAAAGCGCGTCAGGATCATCGCCAGCGCGAAGAACAGCAGCGCGCCGGCAATCTGCCCGAAGGCTTCCTCGCCACGCAGCGCCGGGAAGATCTCGCCCACCACCTGGAACGGCCGTAGCCAATCGGCGCCGACCAGGATCGCGTAGAGAATGCCCGCGAGCGATCCCCCGGCGATCAAGCCCGAGCTGAATAGCGTGCCGGAACTGAGGTCCGAGTCGCTCTTCTCGCCGGTCTTGCGTTCCACCCACCACCGCACCAGGCCACCGGCGAAGATCGGCGCGGTGGTGGCAATCGGCAAGTAGGCTCCGACCGCGAACGACAGCGAGTGAATGCCACACAACTCGAGCGTGACCGCCACGAACACACCCACCAACACCAGGCCCCACGGCAGGTTCTGTGACAGCAGGCCCTTGATCAACGTCGCCATCAGCGTGGCCTGCGGCGCCGGCACGTCAGCCGAGCCGATGCCGAACACCTGGTGCATATACAGCACCGTCATGCCGATGATGAAGGCCGACGTCACAACGCCGATGGCCAGGCCCATCTGCTGATACATCGGTGTCGCGCCGACGAGATATCCGGTCTTGAGGTCCTGTGAGGTGTTGCCGGCGTTCGCGGCGGCAATGCAGACGATGGCGCCGACCGAGAGCGCGACCGGTCCGTAGGCGTCGCCGGTCCACCCCAGTGCCACGAAGATCATGCAGGTGATGATCAACGTCGCGATGGTCATGCCGGAGATCGGATTCGACGACGAGCCGATCAAGCCGGTGATGCGCGACGACACCGTGGCAAAGAAGAACCCGAAGAAGATAATCAGCACCGACACGAGGACGTTCCCCTGCGTCGGCAGGCCGGGCGTCACGGCCAGGAAGACGGCCAACAGGAGCGAACCCACCAGCACCACCACGATCGGCACGTCGCGCTCCGTGCGGAGTTGCGCGCCCGCCGCGCCGGCGCCAAAGCCCTTCAGGCCCTCTCGAGCGGAGGCAATGATGGTCGGCAGGGTGCGCGCCAGGGTAATCAGCCCGGCCGCGAGCACCGCGCCGGCGCCGATGTAGCGGATGTAGGCGCTCCAGATCTGTCCGGGACTCATCTCCGAGATCAAGAACGGCAGCCCGGTCGTCGGATTGTTGGCGAAGTTGGGATGAATGGGCGGAAACGGGGTCGTGATGGCCGCGCCGAGCAGCGACAGCAGCGGCAGCAACACCAGCCACGACAGCACGCCGCCAGCGAACATGGTGCCGGCGATGCGCGGGCCGATCACATAGCCGACGCCCAGGTATTCAGGCGAGATGTCGACGTTCAGCGTCGCATTCGGGAACTGGCTGGTTCGCGCGAGTGAGTGGCCAATCTCCTGCCTGAAGATATTAAACGTCCACGACAGCGATTTCCACAGCGCGCCGATGCCAAGGCCGCTGAACACCAGGGTGGCCAACTGGCCCCCTCGTTCACCGGCCACCAGCACTTCCGCGCAGGCCGTGCCCTCGGGATAGGGCAGCACGCCGTGCTCCTTGACGATCAGCGCGCGCCGCAGCGGCACCATCATCAGCACGCCCAGGATGCCCCCGGCAAACGCCAGCATGGTGATCTGGGTATAGCTGAAGTACTTGGGTCCGTCGGGCAGCAGGAAAATCAGCGCCGGAATCGTGAACACCACGCCGCCGGCCACCGATTCGCCGGCCGAGCCGATGGTTTGGACGATGTTGTTCTCGAGGATCGTCGAGCCGCCAAATTTCTTGAGTACGGAAATGGCGAGCACGGCGATCGGAATCGACGCGCTCACCGTCAGGCCCGCGCGCAGGCCCAGGTAGACAGTGGAGGCGCCGAACAACAAGCCGAACAGCACGCCGAGCACGATGGCTTTGGCGGTGAATTCGGCCGGGGATTGTGACGCGGGAACGTAGGGCTGAAAACCTTTCGAGGGGTCGGCCATGGGCCGGATGATACTCGCTTCGCTCCGTCGATTGCGGTATTCTGACGTCTGCTTGTGAATTCGCCGAACAAGCGGAGACTGGCCGCCGAGCCCGTTTCCGAGCTGACCACCAATCGGTTGTCGGTCTACCTCCGCTGCCTCAACCAGCTTGAGTCAGCCGGGGTCGAGACCATTTCGTCGCGGGCGCTGGCGGACCAGTTCCATCTGAACGCCGCCCAGATCCGCAAGGACCTCGCCTACTTCGGTGAGTTCGGCGTGCGCGGCGTCGGATACTACGTCAAGGATCTCAAGCGCAACCTCCGCCACATCCTGGGTCTCGATCGCAATCTGCGCGTGGTGGTGATGGGCGCCGGCAATCTCGGCCTGGCGCTGGCCGACTATCAGGGCTTCAAGCGCGAAGGCTTCGAGATTGTGACGATGTTCGACGTCGCCGATGCGAAGATTGGCGACCAGTCGCGCAGCGGTGTCCCGATTCATGACCTGAAGGACCTCAAGAAGGTAGTACGGAAGGAACACATCGACATCGCCGTCATCGCCGTGCCGGCCGAGTCGGCCCAGCACGTGCTCGACCAGGTGGTGGCGGCGGGCATCAAGGCGGTGCTCAACTTTTCCCCGGGCGCCTTGAAGGTTCCACCCGGTGTCAAGATGAAGGGCGTGGATTTGACGGTGTCGCTCGAAAGCCTATCGTTCTACCTGGCACAGGGTATTGATGTCAAAACGTAAGGAGGCAGGTGCATCGGGTGCGTCAGGTGCATCAGGTGCAAAGCTGACGCACGTCGACACCAAGGGTCGCATTCGCATGGTGGACGTCGGCGCCAAGCCGATCACCGATCGCGAAGCCGTCGCCCGCGGTGTCATCTCGATGTCGGCCGCCGCTCGCACGCTGATTCGCGCCGGGGCCGTGAAGAAGGGCGATCCGCTGCAGGCCGCCCGCTTGGCCGGCATCATGGCAGCGAAGAAAACGAGCGAGCTCATTCCACTCTGCCATCCGTTGATCATCACCCATGTGTCGGTGGAGCTCACGCCGACGCGGACCGGCTACGCCATCGAAGCGCGCGTCCGCACCGCGGGCCAAACCGGGGTGGAGATGGAAGCCCTCACCGCGGTGTCGGTGGCCGCGCTCACGCTGTATGACATGGTCAAGGCGGTGGACAAGGCGATGGAGATCTCCGAGGTCCATCTGGTCGAAAAACGTGGCGGACGGAGTGGTCATTACTTGCGAATAACGAATCACAAAGTGCGAATAACGAAAAGAAAGTAGCAGCCTTCGTTCTTCTCACTTCGTTATTTGTTATTCTCTTCGCTTGAAAGTTCTCATCTCCATCCAGCAACCGGTCCAGCAATGGCAGATCCCTGCCGAGAGCGTGGCCTCGTTGCGCGCCAGGTTCCCGCACATCGAATTCGTTCACGCCACCTCGGATGAAGAGCGCGCTCGCGGTCTCGAGGCGTGCGATGCCGCGTACACCTGGATCCTGCGGGCGGCCGAGTTTACGAACGCGCCGAAATTGCGATGGGTTCATACCTCGGCGGTTGCCGTCGAAACGTTGTGCCTGCCGGAGCTCTTTGCCAGGGGCGTGGTCGTGAGCAATACGCGCGGTGTTCAAGCCGTGCCGATCGCCGAACATACCCTGGCCGTCGTCCTCGCCCTGTCGAAGCAGTTGCCGCTCGTGCTCGCTCACCAGCGCAACGCCCACTGGGCGCAGAACGACTTCATGGGTGCCCAGTTGCCGTGGTTGCTGCGCGGGCGCACGCTCGGCCTGATCGGCGTCGGCACGATCGGCGCCGAGATCGCATCGCGGGCGCGGGCGTTTGGCATGCGGGTCGTGGCGCTGCGCCGCCGCACCGGGCAGGCGGAGACTCCGGCCGTGGACCAGATGTTCGGTCCCGGGCAGCTCGCGACCTTCCTGTCGCAAACCAACGTGTTGGTGATCGCCGCGCCGTTGACGCCACAGACGCTGGGGCTGATTGGCGCGGCCCAGATCGCGGCGCTGCCCCGCGGGGCGGTGATCGTGAACGTCGGCCGCGCGAAGATCGTGGACACCGACGCCCTGATCGCTGCGCTCCACTCCGGCCACCTGGGTGGCGCGTCGCTCGATGTCTACCCGCAGGAGCCGCTGCCGCCGGACCATCCGCTGTGGGCGTGTCCCAATGTGATCCTGACGCCGCACACGTCGGGCTTCCGGCAGGGGCACTGGGAAGAGGTCGTCGATCTGTTCGCCGAGAATCTGGAGCGGTTCGAACGGGGCGCGGTGCCGCGTTTTCGCGTGGAGCCTGAACTCGGCTACTAGGGGTCAGACCCCGTCCTTCGGCGGTGGCTCGATGTGAATGATCGCGTCCTTGATTTGCGGGAAGCGCGCCATCAATCGGTCTTTTACCACGTGCGACAGCCGGTGCGCTTCATCGAGGCGCATGTCGCGGTCGATCCAGACGTGCAAATCAAGAAAGACGAAGTCGTTCGACCCGCGCGTGCGGATGCGGTGACAGCCGATTACCTCGTGGACGCTGCGCACCACGTCGCGAATCGCTTCTTCCGGAATCACGTAGCGGTCGGCGAGAATGCCCGACGTCGACTGGAAGATCTCCCAACAGGCGCAGCCGATGAAGCCGGCGATCACGAGGGCGGCGACCGGGTCGAGCCACAGGTACCCCATCCGCACGCCGATCAACGCGCCAATCACGACCGCCGACGTGAGCAGGTCGCTGGTCGTGTGGTGGGCATCGGCCAGCAGCACCTCGCTCTCGAGGCGACGCCCCGCGGCCCGCTCGTAGATGACGACGCCGAGGTTGATCAGGAAGGTCGCGCCCATCACCAGGAAGGTGAGCCAGGTGATGACCGGTTGACCGCCGGACTGCAGCCGCTCGACCGCTGCCGACAGCACCTGGAACAGGACCAGCAACAGGAAGATCAGAATACCCACCGACGCCATGGTCTCGAACTTGCGATGGCCATAGGGGTGGTCATCGTCTGGCGGCTGGCTGGCAATGCGGACACCGATCAGCGCGACGATGTTCGAGGCGGTGTCGGTGAGGGAGTGGAAGCCGTCGGAGAGGATGCTGACCGCGCCCGATGACAGCCCGAGCGCGATCTTGGCGGCGGCGACGACCAGGTTGAGTACGAGGACCCGCCAGAGAACCTGCGAAACCTGGCGGTAGCGCGTCTTCACAGGACCGGAGCGGTCAACAGCGGGAAGGGAGCCGGGCTCAGAAAACTCTCGCGTGCGGCACCGGCCACCAGCGGACCTGGACCTTGCCGATGATGTACTTCTTCGGCACGAAGCCCCAGTGCCGGCTGTCGGAGCTGCCGTTGCGATGGTCACCCATCACGAAATAGTAGCCCTCGGGAATGACCTGCGGCCCCCAGTCGTCGTGGCTGCGGTACTCGGCCGGCACGAAGTCGTCGCGCATCGGCACGTCGTTCACGTAGACGCGGCCATCGACCACGCGCACCGAGTCGCCCTGTTCGGCGATCACGCGCTTGACGTATGACTTGTCGGGGTCGAGCGGGTAGTAGAGCATCACGATGTCGCCGCGCTGCGGCGCGCCCAGCCGGTAGCTCAGCTTGTTGACGATCAGGCGGTCCTGGTCGGCGAGGGTCGGCGCCATGCTCTGGCCCTCGACGCGCGCCACTTGCACGCCGAAGGTCACGACCAGGGTCGCGTAGACGGTGGCCTGCGCCAGGGTGCGGACCCAGGCCAGGAACTCGGCCCACCACACGTCGAGGCGGCGGCTGGTCTCGACTGGTGGCACGGCGGCTGATTCGGTCGGCATGAGTTCTGGAAGTTCTGGTTGCATTGTTGCTGGCCTTGCTGCTGATCGCTAGAACACCCGCGCGGTTGGCACGGGCCACCACCGGATTTGCACCTTGCCGATGATGTATTTCTTCGGCACAAAGCCCCAGTGACGGCTGTCGAGGCTGTTGTTCCGGTGATCGCCCATCACGAAGTAGTAGCCCTCGGGAATGACCTGCGGGCCCCAGTCGTCGTGGCTGCGGTACTCGGCCGGCACGAAGTCGTCGCGCATCGGCACGTCGTTCACGTAGACGCGGCCGTCGACCACGCGCACGGTATCGCCATTTTCGGCGATCACGCGCTTGACGAATGACTTGTCGGGGTTGACCGGGTAGTAGAGCATCACGATGTCGCCGCGCTGGGGCGAGGTCAGGCGATACTGCAGCTTGTTGACGATCAGTCGATCCTGGTCGGCGAGCGTCGGCGCCATGCTCAGGCCCTCGACGCGCGCGACCTGGAAGCCAAAGGTCACGATCAGCGTGGCATAGACCGCGGCCGAGGCCAGCGTCCGCACCCACGCGAAGAACTCGTCGCGCCACACTTCCAGCCGGCGCATCACCAGCGCCGGGTCCTGCTCGATGGCCATCGGCAGCGGTGTTTCGCGCGCGAGCGCATCGGCAGCCGTCATCGGAACCGGGGTCGTCTCGTCGCCGGGATCGGCAAACAAGACTACAGCTTCAGGTAGTCCCGAAGCCGGCGGGTCTGCGATCGGCTGACCGGGATTTCCGTCGCCTTCGCGTCTGTCATCCGCAGAATGTAGTTCCGGCTGAACCAAGGCACGATCTCCTTGACCTTGTTGATATTCACCAGGTGTGAGCGATGAACCCGCCAGAACACGTCCTGGTCGAGCCTGGCATGCAGTTCGTCCAGGGTCCGGTCGTTCGACGTTCCCGAGACCTGGCTGGTCACGATGTTAATCGAATCCTCGACGAGTGACGCATGGATGATGTCGTCCGCCTGCACCAGCACAAACCGGTCACTGACTTTGACGGCGACCTGCTCCCGGCGGTCTTTCTGGCTGGCCATCAGCCGGACCAACCGGTCCAATTGGCCCGCCAGCGGCTCGGCTTGTCCCTTGCGGCTGCGCGCTCGCGCCACCGCGGTTTCCAACCGCCGCGCGTCCACGGGCTTCAGGATGTAGTCCACGGCGTTCACCTCGAACGCCTCGATCGCCCGTTGATCAAAGGCGGTGACGAAGATCACACCCGGTCGGGTGCCCTGTTGCAGCAGGCGCTGGGCCACCTCGAAGCCGGTGAGTCCCGGCATTTGCACGTCGAGAAACGCCACGTCGGGGGTGTGGCGGGCGATCTCGTTGAGTGCCTCCATGCCGTTGGCCGCCAGGCCCACCACCTCGACCCCACTCAGTTGTTGCAGCAGGAAGCACAGCTCGTCTCGCGCCAGCTGCTCGTCGTCGGCCACGACCGCGGTCAGGGTGGCGCCGGTCATGCGGTGATTCTTTCGGTCGCCAGGTCGAGCGGAATCTCGACCCGTGCGCAGGCGCCCTTGCCGGGCGAGCCGGTCAGCACCAGGCGGCCGGAGGTGCCGTAGAGCACGCGCAGGCGTTCGTTCACGTTGCTGAGGCCAATGCCACTCGACAGCGCGTGCGGCAGCCGCTCCTGCGAGATCCCCAGCCCATCGTCGGCCACCTCGACGATCGCCGTGCGGCCTTCGCGCCAGCTGCGCAGCGTGATGGTGCCGGGACCGACCTTGCGTGCGAAGCCGTGCTTGATGCAATTCTCGACGAGCGGCTGCAGCAGGAGACTGGGAATGATGATGTCCAGCGTATCAGGCGCGATCGCCTTGCGGACCACGAGCCGCGGGCCGAAGCGGATCACCTCGATGTCGAGGTATTCGTCGATCGCGGCCAGTTCATCGCGCAGGGTGACGAATTGCACCTGGTTGCTCATCAGCTTCCTGAGCAGGCCCGACAGCTTCTGGATGACCTCACGGGCGGTCTCGGGCTGCAGGCGGATTAACGACGACACCGAGGTCAGGGTGTTGAAGAGGAAGTGCGGGTTGATCTGGCTCTTGAGCGCCTCGACCTTGGCCGCCAGCAACAGCTTTTCCTGCTCCTGCAGGCGATGCTCGATGCGCGCGTTGTTCCAGATCTTGATCGGCGTCGAGACGGTGATGATCGTCGCGAGATACACCAGCAGCGTGATCCAGGCCGAGGGGCTGGACAACTCGAACAGGCGCGTCGGAAAGCGCGCGCCGACGGCCTGACGCACGGTTTCGAGGCTGATGATGGCGAGCAACAGGATCACCGGCCAGTTCATTTCGATGCGGCGGACCATGCGCCACGCGAGGCGCGGGACGCTCAAGAGGACGAACGGCGAGAAGCTCCAGATCTCTTCCTTCGGGCACGCCTCGCGCAGACCGCCGCCGGCAAAGCCGCACCCAACGGCGAAGAACGGCGCGCCATATTCGCCGGCGGCGAGGGCCGGCATGGCGATCGCGAGACCGACCAGCGCACCGGTATAGGGGCCCGCGATCAGCCCGGCGAGGAAGGCGCCTTCGAGCATGAGGTCGGCGGCGTCGTAATTGAGCAGCACGCGCGCCGCGACCCCGACCGTCAGTGGCACGCCGAGGCCCAAGGCAAATACCAGACGGTCGGGCCAGTTCCGTTGTTCGAAGATCAGGATGTGCCGAAAGCGGCGATAGCGGGCCAGCATGGTCGCCAGCGCGGCCATGGCTACGAGCTTGACGACCAGCGTCGTCAGCAGGAATTGCGTGGCCGAGAGGAATTTGGGTTCTTGCAGCATGCCTTGAACGGGCCTAAACGCCCGCCGCTACACCGTTGGTCGCTCCGAAATGGTATCATTTCCCTCGATGATCGGTCCGCTCGCGAAAGGCTTTGCTCTTACCTTCAGGCACCTGTTCCGCCGTCCCATCACGGTGAACTACCCCGACCAGAAGGTCCCAATGTTTCCGCGCTATCGCGGCAAGCAGGTGCTGATGCGCGACGAAGCGGGGCTGGAGAAGTGCGTGGCCTGCGGGTTGTGCGCGGTGGCGTGCCCGGCGGATGCGATTTATCTCGAGGCGGCCGAGAATGACGGCACGGTCATGGCGGGCCCGCGCTACGCGTCGGTCTACCAGATCCACAAGACGCGCTGCATTTTCTGCGGCTACTGCGAAGAAGCCTGCCCGGTGTCGGCCATCTTCATGGGCAAGGACTACGAGCTCGCCGTCTACAGCAAGGAAGACTTCGTGTGGGACAAGACCGAGCTGCTGGTCCCCGCCGCGGCGGATCAAACGGCGCCCCTGCCGGCGCGCTAGTCCGTTCACCGCCCCTGGTGAAAATCGACTGAATGAAGCCCTTCTTAACTGCGTTGGATGATCGTGTGCTCGTGTGCGATGGCGCCATGGGGACGATGCTGTACGCGAAGGGGGTGTTCATCAATCGCTGCTTCGAGTCGCTCAACCAGACGCAACCCGACCTGGTCGTGGATGTGCACTGCGACTACCTGAAGGCCGGCGCCGACGTCGTCGAGACCAACACGTTTGGCGCCAACCGCATGAAGCTGCGCGGCTTCGGGTTGGGCGACCAGGTGCGCGACATCAACCTGGCCGGCGCCACCCTGGCGCGGCGCGCGGTGGAGAAGTCGGGACAGCCGGCGTACGTGGCCGGCGCCATCGGCCCGATCGGCGTGCGCATCGAGCCGTGGGGCAAGACCGGCGTGGACGAAGCCGAGGCCATGTTCCGCGAGCAGGCGCAGGCGCTCGTCGACGGCCAAGTCGACCTGTTCATTCTCGAAACCTTCCGCGACCTGAACGAGATTGGCGCGGCCATCGCCGCGGTGCGCAGCGTGTGCGACCTGCCGATCGTGGCGCAGATGACCACCGAAGAAGACGGCGCCAGTCTTGACGGGGCGCCGCCCGAGCAGTTCGCGCCCGACCTGATCGCGCGCGGCGCGAGCGTCGTCGGCGTCAATTGCAGCGTCGGCCCGGCGCCGATGCTCGAAACCATCGAACGGATCAGCGACGTCACCGACGTGTGGCTGTCGGCACAGCCCAACGCGGGCCGGCCGCGCGACATCGAGGGCCGCAACCTCTACCTGTGCTCGCCTGAGTACATGGCGTCGTACGCGCGCCGGTTCATTGCCTCGGGCGTGCGCCTGGTCGGTGGCTGCTGCGGCACCACGCCGGAGCACATTCGGCAGATCGCGCTCGCCGCGAAGTCGATGGCCCCCGGTCTTGCGCGCCATGCCGCGACGGCGGACGTGCGGACGCCGGTGGCCAGCCAGCCGAACGCGCGTCCGGCGCTGCCGCGCGAGTCGAAATCGATCATGGGGCGGAAGCTGGCCAACGGCGGATTCATCCGCGCGATCGAGCTGGTGCCGCCGCGGGGGCATGCCGCCAGCGCGGCGTTGGCCGATGCCGCCCGCCTCGCCAAACGCGGTGTGGATGTGGTGACCATTCCCGACGGTCCGCGGTCCGGCGCGCGCATGAGCGCGCTCTCGTTGGCCGTACTCGTGCAACAGCATGCGGCAGTGGAAGTGTTGCTGCAGTACTCCTGTCGTGATCGGAATCTTCTCGGCATTCAGTCGGATCTGTTGGGTGCTCACGCGATGGGTGTGCGGAACCTGCTCGGCATCACCGGCGATGTGCGCAGCCTGGGAGATATCCCTGACGCCACAGCTGTGTTCGACGTCGACTCGATCGGACTAACCAACGTCATCGCGCGTCTCAATCATGGGCTCGATATCGGCGGCCAGTCGATTGGCGAGCCGACCTCGTTCCATACGGGCGTGATGGTCAACCCGTCGCGTGATCTCGATCAGGAATTACGGCGCCTCGAGTTCAAGGTGGAAGCCGGGGCGGAGTTCGCGGTGACGAGACCGGTGTTTGATGTGTCCGCATTCGAACGTTTCCTCGCGCGCGTCACGCCGCTGGGCGTGCCGATCATCGTCGGCATCTGGCCGTTCGAGAGCGCGCTCAATGCCGAGTTCATGGCGAACGAAGTGCCCGGTGTGACGGTGCCTGATGCCCTGGTGGAGCGGATGCGTCGCACCACCAGTGCGGACGCGGCGGCCGCCGAAGGCGTGAAAGTGGCGCGGGAGCTCGTGGCAGCCATCAAGGGGATGGCTGCGGGTGTGCAGATCTCAACGCCGTCGGGCCGGCTGGACGCCGCCCTCGATGTGCTCGACGTGGTATAGTCCGGGTCGTTTCGGAGACTGTTGAAAATGGGCCTATTTAACGAAGAAACACAGCGCTCGGGCGACGCGGCCACGAGGGCGCTGTCGGTCACTACGGTCGAGATCGACTTCGTCGAGAAGGTCTATCAAGGCATCGCCAGCGTGTACGACTACACCTACGGCCCGACCCTGCATCCCGGGCGGCTCGAGGCCATCGAGAAGATGGCGGTTCGCCCTGGTACGCACGTGCTCGAAGTGGGCGTTGGCACGGGCATCAACCTCTCGCTGTATCCGCGCAACTGCCGGGTGACCGGCATCGACCTGTCCAGCAAGATGCTCGAGAAGGCGCAAGCCCGGATCGATGAGAAGGGCCTCCATCACTGCGACCTCGCGGCGATGGATGCGACCCAGCTCAAGTTCGCCGACAACTCGTTTGATGTCGTCTACGCGCCCTACGTGATCAGCGTGGTGCCGGAACCGGTCAAGGTGGCGCGCGAAATGTACCGTGTCTGCCGTCCCGGTGGCCGCGTCATTATCCTCAACCACTTCAAGAGCGCCAACCCGATCGTGGGCCGTATCGAGCGCGCGATTTCGCCGATGACGGTGCACATCGGCTTCACGGCCGATCTCGATCTGCCCGCGTTCCTCAAGCAGGCCGACCTGAATCCCGTCTCGATCGAAAAAGTGAACATCCCGAAAATGTGGTCGCTCATCACGGTCGTCAAAGACTAGTTGGCGCCACCGCCCGCCACGCCTGAACCCGGCTGGACTCCCGTCCAGCCGTTTCCGTCTCTGGACCCACAGTCGTTCCTCGTTGCCAATCCGTCTGGCGAAAGCGTGCGCATTGCGTATTTTCGTCGGCCCGAGACGCCGGTGCTCCATGCCAGGGCGTGGTTCGGCCGCGAGACGCAGGGCCCGCCCGGCCACGTGCATGGCGGCGCGATGGCGGCGGTGCTCGACGAAGCGATGGGCGGCGCGTGCTGGATGAACGGCCACCGCACCGTGGCCGCGAAGATCTCGGTGTCGTTCCTGGAGATGCTGAAGCTCGAGACGGAGACCACGGTCGAGGCGGCAATCGAGCGGACCGACGGGCGCAAGATCTACCTGCGAGCGAAGATGTCGGACGGGCGCGGGACGACGATCGCCGAGGCCGACGGCCTTTTCATCGTGCTTAAGGACGACACGTTCAAGAAGCCGTGATCCAATGGTCACTCTGCTGCTTGTGACACCCCGTCAAGCTACAATAGAGAGGTGAGCTTTGACGAACGCGCCTTCTTCAGCGAGAAGCCCGAGAGCCGGCCGGCCAAGTACCCGTGCCCCCGCTGCAAGCGGACCAACGAGTACACCATCCGATGGATGCGGCGGACCAAGAAGGACCGCGCGCCGCAAGCCGCCGACGAGCGCGCCAAGTTCGACAAGCTGCGCGATCACCTACTGCGCCTGGACGATGAGGTGACGTGCAAGACCTGCGGCAAGAAGTTCGAGATTCCGTCGCTGCATTCGATGATGTTCATCGATCAGCTCGACGGCCTGCCGAAGGACGAAGAGGCCGACGAGAGTGAAGCCACCGCGGCACCTGGCAAGCCCATGGATGCCACGACTCGCGCGGCGTTGCCGGCGCGGTTTACGCGCCCGACCAAAGGCTGGCGCGGCTAGGCCGCAGATTCATGCCAGGCCACAGATTAGACACCGATTAAACACAGATTAGCAGGCAGCCTGCTGTCTACCAGATGCCCGGCAACAGCCGCGACCGCACCTGGCGCTGGTAGGCGCGATACTTCTCGCCGAACGTCTCGACCAGCAATGCTTCTTCCCACGGAATTGCCACGATTAAATACGCCGTGCTGATTATGGCGAACAGCAAACGGCTGTAGGTCATGCGCTGCATGCTGAACACCATCAGGATCCAGGCGAGGTAGATGGGATGCCGGACGAAGCCGAACAGTCCGGTGACTTTGAACTCGACCGGCCGGCCGGGCGGCGCGACCCGAACGCCTGCCAGTTCCCACACGCCGATCGCACTTGCCGCGCGCGCGGTCATCGAGATGCCCGTCAGTGCCAGGAACCACATCACCCAGCGCCACGGTCCGTCGATCGCCCACGCCACGCCGGGTAAGGGCTGCCAGAACCAGCACACGGCGAGGAACAGCAGGCTGGCGACCCACACGTAGAGGCTGCGCTCGAGCTCGGCCGGAACCGTGCGGGTAATCCAGGCCTTGGCGCCGGTCCTCGCCATCACGCTGTGATGCAGCGCGAACACCGTGAACAGCGCCACGTTGAAGGCGATCGCGGGCCACGCCGGCTGGCCGGTGGCCGGCGCGGGCAGGTCGAGGCGAATGCCGTAGACGACCGCAAACGAGGCGAGTGACAGGGCGAAGAGCAGCGCGCCGATCCACACGAATGTCTTTCGCACGAACGGTATTATAGAGGTCAGTTGAGCCTCCCCAAGGTCGCCATTACCGGCATCGGAGCCGTTTCCGCGTTTGGCGTCGGGCGCGAAGTGTATTGGGACGCGATTCGCCGCGGGCAAAGCGGCACCCGCGCCATCACCGAGTTCGACGTCTCAACCTATCCCTGCAAGGTCGCTGCTCCCGTACCGCCCGTGGACATCGCCGCAGCGATGCCGCTCGCGGGCGAAGCCGCCCCCCGCGATTCGCGCGCCGACCCTAAGCGCTACTCCCGCGCGGCGTTGTTTGGTGTGGTGGCTGCGCGCGAAGCCTGGAACGACGCGAGACTTGGTTTTGGCGAAGCCAACGCCGGCGTGATTATTGGGAGCGGCGGTGGCGGCATCGACGTTGGCGAGCGCCAGTATCAGGACTTCTTCACGACCGGCGGACAGCATGTCACGCCCTATGCCATTGCCATCGGTATCTGCGGCATGGTGTCGAGTGAGATCTCGATTGCCCTCGGCGTCCGCGGGATCAGCCATGTGCTGTCGACCGGTTGCACCAGTTCCACCGACGCCCTCGGCTACGCCTGCATGTTGCTGCGCCAGGGCGAATGTGACGTGTTGCTGTCGGGCGGCGCCGATGGCTGCGTGTTGCCGGGCATGATCTTCGGCTTCTCGCGCATGCGCGCGGTCTCGACCCACTACAACGATCGCGGCGCCGAGGCGTCGCGGCCGTTCGACCGTGGCCGCGACGGCTTCGTGCTGGGCGAAGGCGCCTGGATGCTGACGCTGGAACTCGAGGATCGCGCGCGGGCGCGCGGCGCGAAGATCTACGCCACCATCGATGGCTATGCCTCGACCTGCGATGCCTATCACCGCGTCCAGATGGACCCCGATGGCGAGCAGATTGTCCGCTGCATGCACACGGCCATGGCGCGCGCGGGGCGCGCGGCCGAGGAGATTGGCTACATCAACTATCACGGCACCTCGACCCAGCTGAACGACGCCATTGAATCGCGGTGCACGCGCCTGGCGTTTGGCGCGCTGGCGGACCGCATCCCGGGGTCGTCCACGAAATCGATGATTGGCCACCCGCAAGGTGCCAGCGGCGCCGCTGGTGTCGTCGCGACCGCCCTTGCCCTGTCGCGCGGGTTCCTGCCGCCGACCATCAACCTGACCGACCCGGATCCCAATTGCGACCTCGACTTCATTCCCAACGAGGGCCGCGCCGCGCAACCGGAGGCGGCGCTCTGCAATTGCCTCGGCTTCGGCTCGAAGAACAGCGCGCTCGTCCTCGGCCGCTCGCATGGATGACGTCGTAATTGCCGGGGGCGGACCGGCGGGCGCCCTGGCCGCCATCATCCTGGCGCGGGCCGGCGCCCGGGTCCGCCTGTTCGAGCGCGCCCGCTTTCCCCGGCACAAGCTGTGCGGCGACACCCTGAATCCGGGCGCACTGGCGGTGCTCGCGCGTCATGTCGACACGACCGCACTCGTGACGGGCAGCGACGAGATCCACGGCATGCTGCTCACCGGTCCCGGTGGCGTCGCCGTGCGTGCGCTCTACGGGGCGGGCCTGGCGGGACGAGCCGTCACGCGCAGTGTCTTCGATGAATGGCTGCTTCGGCAGGCGGTCGCTGCTGGCGCGCGAGTGGAGGAGGGCGCCGCGGTCAAAGGCGCGCTCGTCTCGGCCGGCCGCGTCACCGGCGTGACGGTGGCCGGACGCGCGGGTCAGGACCTTGCCCACGAGGGCCGCCTGGTGATCGCCGCCGACGGACGCCGATCGACACTCGCGTTTTCGCGAGGCCTCGCGCATCAGCCGGCCCGCCCCAGGCGCTGGGCCATCGGCGGATATTTCACCGGTGTGGCCGGCTGCGGAACCGTCGGCGAGATGCACGTGCGCAAGGGGCACTACATCGGCGTGGCGCCGGTACCAGGCGGCCTCACCAACGTTTGCGTGGTGATTCCCCACGCCGTCGGCGATCGGGCGTTCGGCGCGCCGGCCGAGTTGATCCGCTCACGCCTGAACGCCGATCCGGCGCTGCGCGATCGGTTTGTGGATGCGCGTCCTGAGGGCGATCCGGTCGTGCTCGGCCCGATGGCCGTGGATGCCGATGCCGCCGGTGAGCCGGGACTGTTGCTGGCCGGTGATGCCGCGGGTTTCATCGATCCGATGACCGGCGACGGCCTGCGCCTCGCGTTGGCAGGCGCGGAGCTGGCCGCCGCCGTCATTCTGGAAGTGTTCGCCGGGCGCGGTTCACCAGAAGCTGCTCACCTGGAGCTGGCGCGCCGCCGCCGCGCGGCCTTTGCCTCGAAATGGCGCTTCAACCGCACGTTGCGCTCGCTGGTCACGTACCCGCAGGGCGTCTCGGCCGCTGCGGTCTGCGCCCGCGCCGTGCCGTCGGTGTTGGTAACGATCATCCGCTACGCCGGAGACTTGCCCACCGAAGCGCGGCGCGCGAAGGCGGGCTGCCCGTCATCATGACCACCCAGGGCCCGGCCGTTGCCGCTCTCACGATCGCCGCCGCGCTGCTGATGATGGGCGGTGAGCTGGTACTCTCGCTCTTCAACGAGCGCCAGTTGCGCGCCAGGGGCGCGGTTGAACCGCCGGACGACGTAATTACCACCATGCGGTGGGCGTATCCCGTGGCGTTTGTCGCGATGGGAGTGGAAGGCGCGGTGGTAGGACCCTCACCGGGCTCCGTGCTGCTGGGCGGGCTGGTGATGTTCGGTCTCGCGAAGGCGCTCAAGGTGTGGGCGATCACCTCGTTGGGGCCGCGCTGGAGTTACCGCGTGCTGATTCTTCCCGGTGCGCCGCTGGTGACGTCGGGGCCCTATCGGTATCTGTCGCATCCCAACTATCTCGCCGTCCTGGGTGAGCTCGTGAGCGTGGCGGCAATTGTCGCCGCGCCGATTACCGGCGTGCTCGCGACCGTGGGCTTCGGCTTGCTGATGCGCGCGCGCATCCGCGTCGAAGATCGCGCGCTGGGCCGCCTTCGCTAGGGCGGACCTGTCGCGCCGAAGCCTTGGCGAAGGCGGATACAATAGCCACCGTGAAACTGCCCAAATGGGCGACGGCGCTCGACCTCGTGGCCGTCGCGATGGCCATCGTCGCGCTGTCGGTGGTGGTAGCCGGCGGTTTCCGCGAGACGGTCTTCGGCGTCCGCCTGTCGGTCACCGACTGGTGGCGGCCGGCGCTGTGGAGCGTCGCGGCGATAATTATTCGCCACGCCATCGTGCGGCGGCATCCGCTGCCGCAGCGGGTGGTGCAAGCGGTGGTGCGCTGGTGGCGCGATCCGGTCACCAAGGCGGTGCTTCCCATTCACCTGGCCACGCGCGGCGGTGTGCTCGCCGTTGGCTTTCTCGCGATCATCCTGATTGGCTTCCCGCCGGAGGCCTCGTCTCGCTGGCGCATCTACTCCCACGATTTTCTCGACTTGCCGGCGCGATGGGACACCGGCTGGTATCTCGGCATTGCCACTGGTGGGTATCAGTTCAACCCAAGGGCAGACGCGGGCTTCCAGCAGAACATCGCTTTCTTTCCCGCGTTCCCGATGGCGATGAAGTACCTGTCGATCGTGTTCGGGCGCCAGCCGCTCTGGACCGGCGTGGCGGTGTCACTGGTCGCCTTCTTCCTCGCGCTGGGATACTTCCTGCGACTGGCCCGGGACGAGCTGCATGACGAAGCTGCCGCCGTCACCGCCGTCATGCTGCTGGCCGCCTATCCGTTCGCGGTGTTTTTCAGCGCGGCATATACCGAAGGCCTCTTCCTGCTCACCCTGGTCGGCGCGGTCTATCACTTCCGCCACGATCAGCTCTGGCGCGCCGCGGCGTGGGGACTCGTCTGCGGGCTCACGCGTCCCAACGGCTGCTTCTTGTCGATCGTGCTGGGCTTGATGGCAGTGACACCCATGTGGGATGCCGTCCGCTGGCGTCCGCTCGTGCCGCCGCCCACTGGCTGGCTGCACCTCGGCCAGCGGCTGCTTGCCGCGTCGGCGCCCGGCGTCGGCATGCTCGCGTTCTCCGCTTACATCTACCAGCTCACCGGCAATCCCTTCCAATGGACGATGCAGAACGTCGCGTGGGGACGCGTCTACCGAGACCTGGATTCGCTGGTCTCCGATCGCGTGGGCTACATCGCGGCCAATGGCCTCTACAACTACGCCTCGACGCAGACCATCGACTTCTTCTACCTGCTCGCCGTGCTGTTTGTGCTCGGCTCCGCCTGGCCGGTGTATCGGCGGTTCGGCCTGCCGTACGCGGTGCTGCTGCTGGTGAGCATGTTGCCGCCCATGGCGGCCGGCGGGCTGCTCTCGATGGGCCGCGTCACCTCGGTGTTGTTCCCGGCGTTTCTCTGGATGGGCGGCGCCATTCCCGCGCGCCATCGCACGGCCTGGATCGCCGTCTTCGCGTGCCTGCAGGGGTTTGTCGCGGTGATGTTCTTTACCTGGCGTCCGTTGTTCTAAAGCAGAGTCCGATTCAATCGGTGTCCCACCGGTGTCAATCGGTGGCCTAGACAGACGCGATCCACTGGCGCACGATCCCCTGGATCGCCGCCTCGTGCGCTTTCACGTCTTGAACGCCGGCAAAGTTCATGAGCGCGCGGTCCTTGGCCAGCCACTTGAGCAGTCCCTGCGGATTTTCGATCTGGAACGACGGGGTCTTGCGAACCTTCGCGCCGAGGTGAAGAATCACCCCGATGCCGTCCTTGGCGCGAAGATGCGTGGTGGCGAAATACTCGGTGGTGCGAAAGCTCGGCGGGTTCCACTTCACGCCTTCGGCGATGGCGGGATCGGCGCCGGCGATGATCGTGCGGAGCGCCTCGATGGCGGCCTTGTGCGGGTGCTCAAGGGTCGCCATGAACGCATCCACCGCTTCGGCGGTATCGGCGTCTGTCTTCGTGCGTTCCGGACGTGGTTTCGGTGTGGCCATCCAGCAGGGATGTTATCAGGGAGCAGGGGCACGCTTGCGCACTCGACATGCGGCAGGCCCCGACGATGGTTCCGGCGTCCAATTCACATGCGCGGTGGCTATACTCGACCCAAGACCATGTCTCGCCGCGCCCTTCAGCTGGTGATGATGGGCGACCAGCGTAATCCCACTGCCCGCGACGACGTCCGCGCGGCCCGTGCCGCGCGCGCACGGGGACGGTTCGACGATGCAAACGCGTTCTTCCGGGATGCGGACGGTCTGGCGCGTTGGCTCCATGTGAATGTTAACCGGAACGGTTCTTCGTCGCCGGCACTAAACGAGGCATTCAGGGTCAGCATGAGGATCGATTGCGCCTGATCCTCGGTGCGCTCAATGCAGCAACGAGCCCCCAGGACTTGAACTTGCCCGGTCTGGGCCTCCATGAACTTCAAGGGAGTCGCACAGGCACCTGGGCGGTCAAAGTCAGCGGCAATTGGCGCGTAACTTTCGAGTTCGCCGGTAACGATGCTGAGCGCGTGGATTACGAAGACTATTACTGAGGACGACCGATGAAGATGTACAACCCACCGCACCCGGGCGAAGTGCTCCGCGAACTGTGCCTGAAGCCGCTGGGCCTGACCGTCACCCAAGCCGCTCGGGGGCTGGACGTCAGCCGCAAGACCTTGTCCGCCATCTTGAACAGCCGCGCGGGGATCAGCCCTGAGATGGCTGTTCGTTTGTCGCTGGCCTTCGGCACGAGCGCCGAGAGCTGGATGAACCAGCAGACCCAATACGACCTTTGGCACGTCGAGCGGCGCCGCAAGAAGCTGCATGTCGCCAGGTTGTCTGCCGCTTGATTAGTTGATGGCTCGTTTCAATTCCGGCTAACGATTCAAATGAGCCGCGCCCGCAGACGCCCGTGAACGGGTCAAGGGCGTCGGCTCCATTTGAAGGTTAGCGGGCCGCTTGCTTACGCCGTCACTGGCATGAGTCGGTAGACCCGGCTGGCCAATCGCGATGCACGCCGGGGGTCACCGGACCGCAGCGCCTCTCGGACCTCGTCGAGCCGGTACGCGTCGCCGATTGACAGGTACGGCGCCCAGCCGCCCTCGGCCTCGAGGAGATCGACGTCGACTTCCGCAACGAAGTCGCCCTCGCGGACCAGTCGCTTGGTGGTCTTGGTGCTCATGTTCGTCTCTTCAGCCACGTCTCATCCCATCTTGCCGGATCTGGCCTGTACGCGGTGATCAAAACTGCCGGAGACGTTTGTCCCTCCGGAATGCCCCAGACGACGTGTACGGGCTTGCCTGTCTTGTCCTGCTCAAGCACGAGCACACAGGGGCCTTTCGGAAACTCGGGGTAGTCCTCAATGACTACTGCCGCCCCAGCCCATCGACCACTTCGTGGACGAGAACCTGATCGGCTGCGAGTTCCTCGTATCCATAAACAGAAACACGCACCTCTGCGCGGGCCACCAGTGCTCGCACCTGCTCCAAAGTCTGACTCACCGCCTTGGCCCGTCCGTCATCGTGTAATCGTGTTGTCTCGGGATGGTCCTGTCCGTCTAAAACGAATAGGGTTTCATCCGCACGGCCAGCGTCGTGATCTGCATGTGGCCCTCTCGACACACTGGACAGCGCGCCAGGTCGACCCCAGTAAGCCGGAGCACCAGCGCGTGCGACGATTCGGGAGGGGCCTCCTCGGTCGGCGGCTGGCCGAGCAGGTCACGACATGGGCGGACCATGTCGCGCCGCGTGCGATTGGCGAGCAGACCGAAGTGGCGAATGCGCATGAAGCCGCGGGGCACGACATGCAGCAGAAAGCGCCGGAGGAATTCGTCCGCCTCGAGGGTCATGACCTTCTCGTCCCCGGTTGCCGCGGCGACGGCACGCAGAACGACGTGCGGTCGCGCTTCAACCTCGCGTGACACAAGCAGCGCAACGCATTCACGGTGATGTTGCACGTACTCCAGGACCGCCGGCGCTCGCGAATCAGATACCGCACATACGCTTGCACCTCGTCCTCCGACATCTGATCCGGTGATCGCCGGTAGTACCGGGCCAAGCCCGTGACGGCCGTCAGATACGTCTCGCGCGTCCGATGCTCGGTGGCGTCGATCGCCGAAGTGTGTGCGAGAGAACTCTGGAAGGGCGCTGCGCCTCAGAGACGAGGCCTACCGCGCAGCGGTTTCGTTCAACGCCGGCTTGAGCCGCGCGCCACGGTGACATGATCGCCCAGGACGCCTGGCGCGACGGCTCCAAGCCGATGTTATGCGACGTGGCCCCGGAACAGCCTCAGGGGCGCGTGCCTCGCAATCGCCTTGAAGTCCTCGTCGACGGCGAAGAGTTCGTGGTTGCCGGTAATCGTACATGCGGCGATCAAGCAGTCGACCCCAGAAACGCTGAGCCCTTTGCCCAAGCAGACGTTCCTGACTCGCGCAGCCTCGACGTGTTCCGGAACTCCCGCGGGAACGACGGCGAACGCCGCGAGCAGCTGCGTCGTGAGGTCGCTGAACTGCCGGGGGGACCGAATGCCGCTCAGCACCTCTTGCAGCACGATGCCGGGCAGGCCGAGGGGAACGTCCCTCGCCATCAGTTCGTCGAACACGACCTGCAGCCGTCGCTCCTCCGCCCCGGGGCGCCTTCGCCGGAACACGCGCGAGAGGACCGATGTGTCAAAGAGGATCACCGGGCTCGTCGCTCCCGCTTGTAGTCGTACTGCGGGTCGTACGCGACCTTGCCCGCGAGCTTGGCCAGTTCCAGTCGCTGGCGCCGTTGGATGAACTCCCGTAGCGCCTCGTTCACCGTTTCGCGCTTGGTCCGGTACCCGCCCACGCTGCGGGCCTGATCGAGGAGTTGATCATCGATGGCGAGATTGGTTGGCATACACAAAAATGCTACACATTCATCTTGTGTGCGTCAAGTTCTGTTGGCTATGCATTCCAAATGAGCCGCGCCGGGAAGCGGCGCGCGAGCGACGCGGCGGCGTCGGCTCCATTTGAATGTTATGCCGCTACTTCGACCGTGGCGTAGAAATCGACCGCCCGAAGTAGTCGCCTCGGCCTGACTACACGCTGGCTTGGGCGCGGAATCGGAAGCCCGTCCTCGCGTAAGCCGCCGATGTGCAGCTCGATCGCCCGTTCGATCCGCCGCAGTGCCGTGTCGATCGTCTTTCCCGTGGCAACGCAGCCAGGCAAGTCTGGAACCGAGGCGCCCCAGTCGCTCCCGGCGTCGCGGTTAATGCGCACAAGATATTGCCGCGTCTTCGTCATTTCAGTTCCTTCAACCCGGCTTGCCGCTTGACAGAGGCCAATGTGCCTTTCGGCATGTCGTCGCCGAGGCTGCCACTCACAGTCACCCGCCCGGGCTTCGTCAGGTGCTTGAACTGGCGATGACTACCTTCGGTACTAACCAACGCTCAGCCCTCGCCGTTCAGGCGCCGGATCACCTCACGAACCTTCACCCGACGACGCTACCACAGCCGGCCGATGCGTTGGCGCCGATGGCGGAGGCTGTGTCGTGTGAGCATTTCGTCTGACTGGATTGCGGCATTACGATCGCGCTCACCCGTGAGCGCGCACGATAGCACCCGCGCGAGTCGGGTGCAGCGCCAAGTTGGCGCAAGATTCTTCGTCGTCGTGCTCTGTCCGGATCGGGCGCCGACGTCGGTTCGCGGGGTCGGCGCTCAGTCCGTTGTCTTCGTGTTCGCGCCCCGCGTCAAGCTGCAGGCAGCGCGCTGAGCTGGGGGACGTCCCCTCATGGATGCGAGCGTCGCCGCAGAAGGCGCGCGCGGAGTTGAACTTGGTCATGGTCGTTGATGTCCAGTAGCTCGACGGTCGCGCGTCCCTCCGAAGTCAGCCCCTTGATGGTCCCATCAGGCTAAGATGAGAAGTGCTCTCGCCACGCGTGGCGCCTGGGGTGGTAGAGCGCCACGAGAGAGCCGGTCTCGGGGTCGATCGACGCGATATTCGGGCCCTTCTTCAAGTTGCAACGGATACAGCACAAGCACAAGTTGTCGACCTCGTCTGTTCCACGATGCTGCCGACCGATGATGTGGTCGACCTGGTGAGGCAGAATCGATGCGCTCTGGGGACCGCGGCAGTACTCGCACGCACCATGAGCGCGGCGCTGAGCCAGCTCCCGCAAATCGCTCGATACCTTCACGATGCCGCGCGCATCGTCCAGAACTGCTCGGCCTCCAGCTTAAGGAGGCTCAGCATGTCGTTCAAACGAACGACTTCCGAGTACTCCTTCTGATCCTCAGGAGTGAGAAGGCCCGCGGTGCTCTTCTCGGCGAGCTCTTCGACTCGTGGGGCCAAGTCCTTGCTGATGGCGTCGAGCGCCGCTTCGAGCTGCTCCAACGTGTGCTTTTCCATAAGGTTCTCCGTCGCCGGCACTTGCGGCAGCATGCCACCGATCCGCGGTCGCCACAAGCGCGGCACGGAGCGAGCCCGCCCAGTAGCCATCGTGCTGCCCGCGCCGGATCGACCACCGTCTACGTCGGTTCACGGGGTCGGCGCTCCCCCCGGTAGGGTCGAGGCGGGCCTCATGATTGTCACGGCCCGCCCCACGCTCTTGGCTCAGTCCGTCGTTCTCTCTCCGGTTCGTTCTTTTTCCAGCCAACGCCCGGCTTCAGCCGCGGCGGCTCTCAGCATTTCACTCGCCGCCGTCGGCTGCAAGCCGTGTTGGGCGGCTCATCCAAGTCGTGCAGGGCGTCGTCAGCGCACCGTGAGACCGTTATCGACAAGGTTCAGAATTCCTAGTTGGACGCTCTCTCTGGCGCGGCTGGTCCCATGCCAGCAACCAGAAGCCAGAGGTCCTCATCCTTCGTCCCCTCGTAGTGCGTGCCGTTCGCAAAGTCGTGAATGTACGACCCCTTCGGCATTCCGACTGTCTTGTCCTTGTCGACGGACGATCCCGCGCCAATGTACATGCGTCCGCCCATGACCCAGACGAATTGATCGTTGGCGTGGCGGTGCGCCGTGCTCCAGCTATTCGGTGGCCGGCGGACAAACTGAACGTACAGGCCGGCTTTGCCCGGATCACCAAAGACATTGACGAACGTGCTGCCGTCGGCTGCTTTGGTCCACGCCATATCTTCCAGTTTCTTGGCTACACGCGCAGTCGGGTCGACATTCGGTCCACCAGGGGCACGAGGTGCCTCGTTGGCCGGGCCGCTATTCGTCCCACCCAGTCCGATAAAGAACAGCGTCACTCCATCTTGCCCCACGCCGTCGTAATGCATTCTTCCGGGGACTTCGCTGACAACCGTGCCGCCCCTCAGGGCATCCACTCGATTCCGATCTTGAACTGGCCCTGTGCCGGCCAGGAATGTTCCCTCGAGCACCGTGCCGTAGCGTTCCGTCGGGTGAGTGTGGGGGGCGCTCCAATTGTCGAAGGGGCGTCTCAGGAGCGAGACATAAATTCCGCCCGGTTTTGACGCGTCGCCGTAGAGCGTGAGACTTCCAGTGCCATTCCGCTCGACCCACGGAATCTCTGACGGCAGCTTGTAATCGCGGATGCTGCGATCCAGCGTGACGGGGGCCTGTGCCGCGACTGGCACAATGAGGCCAAGCTGTTTACTGATGACATCCCGCTGAGGGATTGCAGGCCAGAGCGAGACGCTCGGGCAGATTGCGAGCAGGACGAGAAATCGAAGCAGGAGCTTCTGTGATTTCGACGTTGTCATAATTCGCTCTCCAGTTAGATGATAGTCCGCATTGGCGGGGCCGGTCACGGAAGACGCGGTGTTCCCCCTTGTCGCGTCGCCCCTTCGGATCGTGTACTTCAACCACGGGCAGGGCAGCGGATGGTTCGCGAACGGTTTGAGTGAACGACTGACCAGACATGTTCTTGACGTTGTTCCACAGCGGGGCATCGGCGACATGTGCGACGTTGGTCGCAAGAATCAGCCGCGACGTGCTCCAAGCCAACGAATCATGGCGACCAATGAGACAACTCATCGTTTTCAAAGCTCTCGCCGAAGATTCTCTGGAAACCTGCCTAGACAACGTTCGCGCTCACCCGCGAGCGCGCACCAGACGACCCGCGCGAGTCGGGTGGAGCGCCCTGTTGGGTTCTTGTTCGTCGTCGTCGCGTTCTTGCCGTGCCTTGATCATCCGCGCCGCCGACGCTCGGTTCGCCAGGTCGGCGGGGGAGTTCCGTTCCGGATCGTCGCCGCCTACCGCATCGACTTCCGGCGGGCCTCATGGTTCGCCACGGCCCGCCGACGCCGCGCCGGACTCGGTCGCCGTCACATCGTTCGGTTCTCTTTCGTTCGTGTCTTTCGTCTACCCAACGTCATTTGGGTGTCTGGTGCCAATTGCTGGTCAGCGCCCGCGGTCAAGACGCCTGCGCTTGAGTGCCACCCCCCACTCGCGCGCGTTATTGCCGTTATTCCAACCGGCCGCAAGTCCTTCTGCCCAAACGATTCGCCTCACTTGAACGACACCCGAACCCGGGAATTGGCACCGGCGCCATAACCCCGAAAATCCGTGGATAGGCAGTTGGCGCCATTCCCGGGATTGGGGCCAGCCGGGGTTGCAAACTGCCAACCGCGGTCTCGTTCGCCGAAGCGCGCCGCGCGAAGACGTGTCATGAAACCGGAATGCTCCCTGTTGTTGAAGGCTCCTTCAGGCTTCTGGCTGGCTCCTGACGTCCTACTCGTATGCGCCTGAGTGCCGGCGGGCCCCACGAGGCGGGCCGGTCCGCCGAAGCCGCCGCTCCGCTGAGTATCCACCCCAAGGGCCGCGGCGAAGGCGGCTATACTCGACCGAAGACCATGTCTCGCCGCGTCTGGTTGCTCCTGGCTTCGGTCGTGCTAACCGTCGGGCTCGCGCCGTTCGTCACGGCTGAGCAGTCGCAGAACGTCGCGGCTGCGCGGGCCAACGCCGAGAGGTCGTGGCACCGTGGGCGTCTCGACGAGATCGGCAAGTTCGCCGATGCCTTTCCGAAAGACGAAGTGCTTGCCGTCTGGCGCGCCAAGGCCACCGCGGCCCGCGGCGATTACGCCGGTGCCGAATCGGGGCTGCAACCGTTTGCCGCCGCCAATCCGGCTGGCGACGCCGCACTCGAAGTGGGACTGCTCCAGCAGTTGGTCGGGCGCCGCGTTGAGGCGCGCCGCGCCCTCCAGCTGGTCATGATGGGCGACCAGCGCAATCCCACCGCCCGCGACTACGTCCGCGCCGCCCGCGCCGCGCGCGCACTGGGACGGTTCGACGATGCAAACGCGTTCTTCCGGGATGCGGACGGTCTGGCGCCGAATGATCCGGCGATCAACACGGAGTGGGGCGACCTGTTCGTTGAGAAGTACAACAACAAGGACGCCGCGCGGTCGTTTCAGGAAGCCCTGAAGGCCGACCCCGAGTACGGCCCGGCGCTACTCGGCATGGCGCGGTCGCTCGCCGACCAGAACCCGGCGCAGGCCGTCGGCCTGGCGCTGCAGGCCCTCAAACAGAACCCCGTCGATTTGGGCGCACACCTGTTCGTCGCCGAAATGGCGATCTACCAGGACAAGAAAAAAGACGCGCTCGAATCGATCGGCAAAGTGCTGGCGGTCAACCCGCAGCACCTCGAAGCGCTGTCGATGCAGGCGGCGCTGGCATTTGTCGAAGGACGCACGCAGGACTACGACGCGGCGCTGGCCGCCGCGCTCGCCATTCATCCGGCCTACGGCGAGATTCATCGCGTGGTCGGGTCGGTCACCGCGCATTACTACCGCTTTGACGAGGCGGTCGAGCATGTGCGCAAAGGCATTGCCCTGGACCGCGACAACGCCGTGGCCTATGCCGACCTCGGCGCGCACCTGATGCGCACCGGCGACGAGCGCAACGCCCGGCGCGCGCTCGAAACGGCATTCAAGGTCGACCCGTGGAACGTCGTCACCTTCAACCTGCTCGCCCTGCTCGACACGCTGGAACCATTCGACACCATTCGCGAAGGCGACCTGGTGATCCGACTGCATCCCGACGAGAAAGACGTGATGCGGCAGTACGTGCCGCAGCTCGCCAAGGAGTCGCTCGACGCGCTCAGCAAGCGGTGGGAGTTCACACCGAAGGGCCCCATCCTGATCGAGATGTTCCCGAATCACGACGACTTCGCGGTGCGCACCCTCGGCCTGCCCGGCATGATTGGCGCGCTCGGTGCTTGCTTCGGTCGCGTGGTCACGGTCGATTCGCCGAAGGCCCGCGCGCCCGGCAGCTTCAACTGGGGCGAGACGCTGTGGCACGAAATGGCCCACGTGATCACGCTGCAGCTGTCGAACAACCGCCTGCCGCGATGGTTGAGCGAAGGCGCGTCGGTCTACGAAGAGCGGCGCGCCCGCCAGCAGTGGGGCCGGGAAATGGACATCCCTTTCGCCCGAGCGATGGACCGCGGCAAGTTGATCAGCCTGCGCGATCTGAACTCCGGCTTCAGTAACCCGGAACAGATTTCTTACTCCTATTACCAGGCGTCACTGGTCGTCGAGCACATCGTCGACGTGCATGGCCAGGCCAAGCTGCGTGCGCTGGTCGCGGCCTACGCTGATGGCTCCGACACGGAGACGGCCATTGGCAAGGCCCTGGGCGTTGACATCGACTCATTACAGAAGACCTTTGATGGCTTTCTTGAGGGCCGCTACGCCGGCCTGCGGCGGGCGCTGGCCGTGCCGGAAGGGCTGACCGAGAAGACCCCCCTGGAACTGGTTAAGGTGATCGCCTCGGCCAATCCCGGCAGCTACACGGCGCAGATGGCACTCGGCGAAGCGCAGATCGAAAGCAGTCCCGATGGCGCCATCGCCGCATTCGAGCGTGCCGCGCAACTGATTCCGAACGTCACCGGCGAAGACAGCCCAGAGGCGCTGATCGCGGCGGTCGCCTTGAAGAAAGGCGATAAGTCGCGCGCCGCCGCCGCCCTGGAATCCCTGAGCGGCAAGAGCAACACTGACATCGCGTCGGCCCGGCAATTGGCGACGCTGGTTGACCCCGTGAAGGAACGTAGCCGTTTGCACGTCGCCCTCAAGAGCCTGGTGGCCATCGACCCGTTCGATGGCGCGGCCCATGCCACGCTGGGCCGTCTTGACCTTGACGCCAAGCGGACGGACGAGGCCATTCGCATGTTCCGCGTGGCCCTGGCGTCGAAGCCGCTCGACCGCGCCGGCGCGCACGCCGATCTTGCTGAGGCCCTCGCCGAGGCGGGCCAGCGCGACGAGGCGAAGAAGCAAGCGCTCGCGGCGCTCGAGATCGCCCCCACCTTCACCCGTGCGCAAGACCTGCTGCTCAGGCTCGCCCAGGGCAGTCGTTGATGCGCCAGCCGCGCTCGGTCACCGCCATCGCCCTGCTCGTGGCACTGGTGTGGCTCGCATCCGAGGTCAGTGCGCAAATCCCGGTCATTGGCGGCGACAAGTTCCAGGGCCTGAAGTGGACCTTCGTTCGCATCAAGTACGGTTCCTACCAGGGTGAAGGCGCCGCTCGAAATTCCCAATTGGCCTACTGGGATGAGCCCTGGGCGATCGATGCCCCGGCGGCCGAACAGAATCTCTCACGCCGCATCAAGTCGGTGACCGCCATTGACGTGGGCGAGCCGCAGGTGATGACGCTTGATGACGAGAAGCTCTTCGAGTACCCGTGGATCTACATCGTCGAGCCCAGCAACCTGGTGCTGTCGGAGAAGGAAGTGCCGATCCTGCGCGAGTTCCTGCTGCGGGGTGGCACGCTCACGATGGACGACTTTCATGGTCCGTACGAGTGGGACCTGACCGTCCGCCAACTGCAGCGCGTGTTTCCGGATCGCGAGATTGTCGAGATCGCGCCGCCGCATGCGATTTACGACTGCTTCTATCGCCTCGAGAAGTATCCGCAGATTCCCGGCCTCGGTTCGTTTCTGAGCGGACGGACCTGGGAGAAGGGTGGCTTCGTCGCGCGGCTGCGCGGCATTCTGGATGACGCCGGCCGCCCCATGGTGCTGATTAACTGGAACACTGACATGGGCGACGGCGTGGAGTGGTCGAACGCGCAGGAATACCCGGGCTACATCAAGTGGACGGCGCAGGCCTACCAGATGCTCATCAATGAAGTGATTTATTCGCTGACACACTGAGGTCTCATGAATCGGATGACGGACGTGGCTGTGGAAGGCCTGGCAGAACGGGTCGCCGGGAGCCGGCAGAAGATCCTGACCGAGCTGCGGAAGGTGATTGTCGGGCAGGACGACGTGGTGGACGAAGTGCTGATGGCGCTGTTTTGCGGCGGCCATTGCCTGATCACCGGCGTGCCCGGCCTGGCCAAGACACTGCTGGTCAAGACGCTCGCGCAAATCCTGGACCTCAAGTTCAAGCGGATCCAGTTCACGCCCGATTTGATGCCGGCCGACATCACCGGCACTGAAGTGCTGGACGAAGAGGGTGGGCATCGCTCCCTTCGCTTCGTCCACGGTCCGATCTTCGCGCAGATTATCCTGGCCGACGAAATCAACCGGACCCCGCCGAAGACCCAGGCGGCATTGCTCGAGGCCATGCAGGAGTACCACGTCACCGCCGCGGGCCGCACGTATCAACTGGAGCGGCCGTTCTTCGTGCTGGCGACGCAGAATCCGATCGAGCTCGAAGGCACCTATCCGCTGCCCGAAGCGCAGCTCGATCGCTTCCTCTTCAACGTCGTGATGACCTACCTGTCGGAAGACGATGAAGTGCAGGTGGTGACCGACACCACGAGCACGAAGAAGGCTGAGCCGTCACGGGTGCTCGATGGGGCGGAGATTCTGGCCATCCAGGACTGCGTGCGCCAGGTGCTGGTGGCCGAGGAAATCGTACGCTACGCGGTGCGCCTGGCCGACAGCTCGCGCCCGGGCCGCGGCGCGAAGCTGGATTTCATCGAGAAGTGGGTGAAGTGGGGCGCCGGGCTGCGCGCCTCGCACGCGTTGGTCATCGGCGCCAAGGCGCGGGCGCTGCTGCATGGCCGCGTGCACGTCTCGGTGAAGGACATCCAGGCGCTGGCCAAGCCCATCCTGCGGCACCGCGTCCTGCCGAATTTCTATGCCGAGGCCGAAGGCATTACGCCGGATCGCATTGTCGATCAACTGCTGGATGCCGTGCCGGTGCCTGCCAGCGGGTTGTAAGCCATGGGTGAGGCACGGTTCCTCGACCCGGCGATCGTCGCGCGACTCGGCACGATCGACCTGAAGGCGCGGACCATCGTCGAAGGATTCCTGACCGGGCTGCATCGCAGCCCGTACAAAGGATTCAGCGTCGAGTTCGCCGAGTACCGTCAGTACCTGCCCGGTGACGACCTGGCCACCCTCGACTGGAAGGTCTACGCGCGGTCGGATCGCCACTTCGTCAAGAAGTACGAAGAGGAAACCAACCTCACCTGCCACCTGCTGCTCGACGTCAGCGCCTCGATGGGCTATGGCTCTGGCCCGGTCACGAAGCTGCAGTACGGTTCGTACCTGGCGGGGGCCCTGGCGTACCTGATGAACCGCCAGCGTGACGCCTTCGGCCTGGTCGCCTTCGACGCCGGCATCACGTCGCTGGTGCCGGCCAGTGCGCGCACTGGCCACCTGCGTGCCGTGCTGCTCGCGCTGGAGCGCCTGAAGCTCGGCGCGCACACCAACGTCGCCAAGCCGCTGCACGACCTGGCGGCGGCCGTCCGCCGGCGGGGTCTCGTCGTGCTGGTGTCCGACCTGCTCGACGATCCGCAGCAGGTGCTCGACGGATTGAAGCACTTCCGCTATCGCGGCACCGACGTGGTCGTGTTTCAGGTCCTCGATCCCTTTGAACTGAAGTTCCCGTTCGAGCAGGCCGCGCGCTTCCGGGACATGGAAACCGCCGATGAGGTGATGGCGGTGCCGGCGGCGGTTCGCCGGGACTACCTCGACCGGATGCAGGCGATGATTGCGCACTACAAGCGCGAACTGGCCCTGGTGGGCATCGACCACTGCCTGCTCGACACGTCACAGCCACTCGAGCTTGGGCTGATGGCGTACCTGATGACGCGCCGCCGGATGCCGTGATGTTCGGCGTGTCCTTTCTCGCACCGTTGTTCTTGATTGGCGCGCTGGCCGCGGCGGTGCCAATCCTGCTGCACCTGTTCCATCGCAAGACCGACGTCGTGATCGACTTTCCGTCGGTCAGGCTGTTGACGCGCGCGCCGGTGCAGCAGCATCGCCGCCGGCAACTGCGGGAGCTGATCCTGCTGGCGCTGCGGGTGGCCGCGCTGATTTTGCTGGCGGTGTCGTTTGCCCGCCCGTACGTAGCCGGCGCTGCCGCGCCAGTGTCAGCGCCGGTGACCGTGGTGCTTCTTGATACCTCGATGAGCCTGTCGGCGCCTGGGCAGTTTGCCAGCGCGCAGAAAGCCGCGTCGCAGGCCGTGCAGTCGGCGCCCGCCTCGGATGCCGTGGCACTGATCACCTTCGCGGATTCGGCCACCGTCACGGTGCCGCCGACATCGGATCGCGGTGCCGTGTTGGCCGCTATCGCTGCCGCCGCCGCTGGCGCCGGCGGCACGCGCTACCGCACGGCGCTGGCGAGCGCGAGCGAAGTGATCGGGGCGCGCGAGGCACGGGTCGTCATCGTCACCGACCTGCAGCAGGCTGGTTGGGAAGCGAATGACGATGGCGGGATTCCGGACGGCGTGGACGTGCGAGTGGTGGCCGTGGCAGGTCCGCGCGGCAACCTCGCGGTCACCTCCGCGAGCAGGCGCGACCAGGTCGTGATCGCCACCGTGCAGAACTACGGCGCCGACGAGGCGCGGGCGGCCGTGCAGCTGATGGTGGAAGGGAAGGAAGTTACCCAAACCACCGCGGTCATGGCGCCGTTTGCTGCCGCCGAGGTCGAACTTCGTGGCGGGTTCGGCGAAGCCGGAACGGCGCGGGTCGTGATCGAGGATGCCACCGGCTACCAGCCCGACAACGCGCGCTTTCTGCCCCTGGATCCACCTCCGGCGGTGCCGATCGCCGCGCTGGTGGCCGATCCATCCGGTGCGACCGGCGGCATTTACATCGAACGCGCGTTGTCGGTGGCCGACGAAGGCCCCGAGTTCGCGGTAACCGTGGCCGATGGCCGCGTGCTGTCGGAGTGGACGACCGCAGAGATGTCACGGTACGCCGCGTTGGTGATTCTCGGCACGCGCACGCTCGACCGCGGCGGCCGCGCGCTCGTGAAGGCTTACCTGGCGGGCGGCGGCCAGGTGCTGCTCACGTTGGGACCCGATGTCGATCCCGGAACCCTGGGTGATGTCATTGGCGCGGACCTCGGCGTGGTGCCGGCGCCGGTGCGTGCACCAGGCGCAACCCTGGTGGCCAGCGACAGCCGGCATCCCATCTTTCGTCCGTTTCTCATCCCTTCTGGTGCGCTCGGAGACGTCCAGGTCGACCAATACCGGCGTCTCAAGGATCAGGAAGGCCGGACGGTGCTGGCGCGACTCACGGGCGGGGATGCCGCGCTGACCGAACAGGTCGTGGGCCAGGGGCGATTGCTGGTGTTCGTGTCGGACCTCGACAACCAGTGGAGCCGCTTTCCCTTGCAGCCGTCGTTTGTGCCGTTCGCCGTCGAAACCGCGCGCTACCTGACGCACGGACGGCAACTGCGGCAGCAGTTGACACTGCCCGAGGTGCCCGCCGGCGCGGCGATGGCGCCGGGGGTCGTGACGACGGGCGAAGGCGCCGCGGCGCGCCGAATGGTGGTGAATGTGGACGTCCGCGAGTCGAGCCCGGCGGCGACCACGGTGGAGGAGTTTACTAACGACATCAGCCGCACCAACCGATCCGATCAGCGCGCGCCGGTGAACGTGGCGCGCGAGGTCGAAGAGCGGCAGCGGTGGTGGCAGGTGGGATTGCTCGTGATGCTGGTCGCGCTGGCCGGCGAAGCGCTCGTTGGCCGCCGCGCCGCGTGAGCTAGGATGAACACAGACAGGCCCATGACCGACCGGTTCGCTGAGCTACGGACCATTCTCGCGGATGTCAGGGCGCGCTGGACGCGTCGCGCGTTGCTGCGCGCATGGACGCTCGGCGCGGTCACGGCTGCGGCCATGCTGATGGTGGGCCTGCTGGCCGTTTGGCTGGTGGCCCGCGAAGGTGTGCCGCTGGTGCTCGCGGTGACTGCCGTGAGCGTGGTCGCCATGATCGCGCTGGTGTTCGCGCTGCTGCCGCTGCGGCAGCCGCCGTCAGATCAGCAGGTCGCCCGTTTCATCGAAGAACAATCCGGCGGCCTGGACGATGTGCTGGTGACAGCGGTGGAGAAGGGCCGTGCCGGACCGTCGCCGATAACCGACCTGCTGGTGGCCGACGCCGTGCGGACCGCGCGGTCGCTGCCGCTCGACTCGATCGTCAGCGCCGCGACGGTGAGGCGCGCCCTGGCGGGTGCGACGCTGGCCAGCCTGACATTGCTGATGTCGCTGGTGTTCTTCGCGCCGTCCGCGGGCCGTGCCGTCGACGTGGTCGGCAGTTACCTGTTTCCGACGCGCTACGTCATCGAGGTGGCGCCAGGCTCGGTGAAAGTGCGAGTGGGCCAGCCGCTGACGGTGGTCGCGCGAATTGCCGGCATTGATGGCGGGCTGGTGCCCGACCTCACGGTCGGCAGTGGCGAGGCCGCGCGCTCCGCGCGCATGGCCCCGGGCGCGGCGGCCGGTGAGTTCACGTTCATGTTGAACAACATCGAGACCTCGTTCCCGTACCTGGTTTCGGTCGGCGCCGTGCAATCAGCACAGTTCCAGGTCGACGTGATCCGCCCGGTTCGCGTGGCGCGCGTGGATGTGCGCTACGAGTATCCCAAGGGCGTTGGCCTGGCGCCCCAGACCGAGCAGGACACTGGCGACATCTACGCGCCTGCTGGCACGAAGGCCTACCTCACCATCACCACCGACAAGGCCGTGACGCACGGCCAACTCACTCTCTCGGACGGCGCGGTCGTGGCGATTGAAGGCACTGACACCGTGTTATCGGCCGCCCTGACCGTGGCGAAGGACAGCTCCTATCGTATTGCGCTGAATGACATCGACGGGCTGTCGAGCGAGGGTACGGAATATTTCATTCGGATGCTGAACGATCGGCCGCCCGACGTGCGCATTTTGCGACCGGCCGTCGACCGGCACGTGTCGCCGCTCGAAGAGGTGGCGATCGAAGCGCGGGCAGACGACGACTACGGCGTGCAGTCGCTGGAGTTGGTGTTCAAGACCTCGGGTGGAAAACAGACCGTAGTGCCGCTCGGACAACCGATTACGGGTTCAATGGCGGCTGGCGCCCATACGGTCTACCTCGAAGACCTGCGCGTGTCGCCCGGCGACTTCGTGACCTACTACGCCCGCGCGCGCGATGTCGGCCGGGGACGGCGCGCCACCGAGGCACGCAGCGACATCTTTTTTCTGGAAGTGAAGCCGTACGAAGAAGAGTTCACCGCCTCCGAGAGCCAGGCCATGGGCGGCATGCAGGGCGAGCAGACCGGACTCGAAGAGCTGGTGGCCGAGCAGAAGGACATTATCGCCGCCACCTGGAAGCTCGACGCGCGCGCCCGCCGCGCGCGCGCTGCGCGCGCTGACGGCGACATCAAAGCCGTCGCGGTGGCCCAAGCCGGCGTCAGGGAGAAGGCCGAGGAGATTGCCGGCGACCTGTCGGCCGCTGCGCTCGCGCAACAACGGCGGCGGCGCGGCGCGCAGCCCGGCCTGTCGCGCGCCGGCACCGAGGATCCCATCGCCCAGGCGGTCACCGCCATGGGCCAGGCCGTGACCGAACTCGATCGCTTCAGTACCGCGAAAGCGTTGCCGTTCGAAGAGGCCGCGCTCGGCAGCCTGTTGAAGGCCCAGGCCGAGATTCGTCGCCGGCAGGTCGCCATGCAGCAGGCCCAGGGCGGCGGTGGCAACGGCAACCGGCAGTCGCTCGACCTGTCGACGTTGTTCGAGCAGGAACTGCGCAAGCGCCAGCAGACCAACTACGAGACGCCGTCCACGAGCGAGACGCGGGCGGAGGCAGCCAAGCCGGATGAGGATCCGCTGGCCGGCATTCGCGAATTGGCCCGTCGGCAAGAGGCGCTGGCACGCCAGCAGCGAGAGCTGGCCAAGAATCAACCGGGGCTGACGGCGGAGGAGATCAAGCGGCAACTCGAACGCCTGACCCGCGATCAGAGTGAGCTGCGGAAGCAGGCAGAAGAGCTCTCCAAACAACCGCAACAGCGGGGCGGGCAGGGCGGGCAAGGCTCGCCGGCCGAAGGCCAGAAGCTGCGCGACATTGCGGATGAGATGCGCAACGCCGAGGGCGATCTGCGCCGGCAAGACCCGCAACAGGCGAGCGCCCGCGGCGATCGGGCGTCGCAGCAACTGCGGCGTCTTGAACAGCAAATGCAAGGGACGCGGCCCGACGAACGTCGCCGCGCGATCGGCGATCTCCAGATGGAGGCGCGGCAGCTCGCGGAGGCTGAGCGCCGGTTGGGAAACGAGGCGAAGCGGACGAGTGCCGGCAATGCTGGTGAAGATGCTCGCCGCCGCCTGGCGGCGGAACAGGAGCGGCTGGCGGCCCGCACCGACCGTCTGGGTCAGTCCGTCCGCCAACTGGCCGGCGGCACCGCCGGCGCCGAGGCGGCCGATCGCCAGGCCATGTCGGAGGCGTCGCGTGAACTCGATCGCCAGAAGCTTGCCGATCGCATGCGGCAGTCGGCGCAGGTGATGCGACAGCCCCAGGCTGCAGGCGAGGGTGACGCAGCCACGCCGGATGAACTCGGGCGTGCCCTCGACAAGGTCGCCGAACGCCTGGGTGCCGCCACTGGCGCGCAAGATGGCGAGGCCGGCAAGCTGTCGGATCAATTGGCGCGCACGCAGGAATTGCGCGACCGCCTGACTGAACTGCAGCGCACCATGGATGCCCTGGTCCGGGCCGGCGCATCGCCCGAGGGTCAACCACCAGGCCAACCAGGTGCCACCGGGCAGCCGGGCAGCGCTGAAGGGGGCCGCGGCGAGTCGGTGCCACGCCTGCAGCGCGACGCCGACAATCAGTTGAGAGAGGCACGGAAGCTCGTCGATGAAGTGCAGCGCGAGAATCCGCAAATGTCCGGCGGCACCACGCCCGAGCAGTGGTCTCGCAGCGTTTCCGCGCCAGGCACCGAAGCCTTCAAGCAGGACTTCGCCCACTGGGAGTCGCTCAAGAAGAGCCTGTTGGTGGCCCTCGACCGCACCGAATCGCAGTTATCGGACCGGTTGCGCACGCGAGAGAACAAGGAGCGGCTGAATGCCGGCCGGCACGACGCCGTGTCTGAGACCTATCGCAAGCTGGTGGATCGCTATTACCAGGCGCTGGCCGCGCCACGAAAGCCCAACCGGTAGGCCGTCGAAATAGGGTGATGCGCCCATGAGGTTCGCCATCGTCCTCCCATGGTGGGGCTACGCGCTGCTGTTCGGCGGCGCGCTGGCTCTCGCCTGGCTGGCCTACGCCCGCGTGCCCATCGCCCTGACCCGCGCCATGCGGCTGTCGCTGTCGGGATTGCGTGCGGTCACGCTCGTCCTGCTGATCGCGATCTTGCTGCGTCCCGTGGTGTTGGTGCCGCCGGCGGCCGCGCGCAACAGCCTGTTACCGGTACTGGTGGATATCTCGCGCAGCATGCGGCTGACTGACGGCGATGGGGTATCGCGTCTCGACCGCGCACGGGCGATCGTTCGTGACCTGCAGGCGCAGGTGGCGGACGAGTACCGAATCGAGCTGCTGACCTTCGGCGAGGCCCTCGCACCCGGCAACGTCGATGAGATGGCCGCGACCGCGCGGCGCAGCGACCTGAGTGGCGCACTCAACGACCTGGCCGATCGCCACCGGCGAGAGCGGGTGGCCGGTGTCATCGTGCTGTCTGACGGCGGGGACACCTCGCCGCGGGAACGCGACGCGGTTGTGCGGATGGTGGATGCGCCGGTGCTGGCGGTCGGCATGGGCCGCGCCGAGACGTCCCGCGATCGCGAAGTGCTCAACCTCACGGCCGGCGAGCCGCTGCTGGCTGGCGCCTCGATCGACCTCAGCGTCTCGGCCATCAGCGCCGGGTTTGGCACCGACCCCGTCGAGCTGCGCATCAGCGCCAATGGCCGGCCCATCGAGGTGCGGCGGGTGACGCCGACCGCCGATGGCGCGCCGATCCATGAAGTGTTCATGGTGTCACCAACGCCCGACTCGGCCACGGTGTATGCGATCGAGATTCCCGCCGCCGATGGCGAGCTGTCGGCCGAGAACAACGTTCGCAGCGTGCTGGTGCCCGCGCAGACGGGGCGCCGCAAGATCCTGATGGTGGAGGGCGCGCCAGGTTACGAGCACACCTTTCTGAAGCGGGCGCTCGCCCAGGACCCCGGCCTCGACGTCGACGCCGTGGTGCGCAAGGGTCAGAACGACGATGGGCGGGACACGTTTTATGTGCAGGCGGCGCCGGGGCGGGTCGCGGCGTTGGCGAGCGGGTTCCCCGCCAAGCGCTCGGAACTGTTCGTCTATGACGCCATTATCTTCGGCAACATCGAAGCCGATTTCTTCACCCGCGAACAGCTGGAGTTGACGTCGGCATTCGTGGCCGAGCGCGGCGGCGGGTTGCTGGTGCTCGGCGCCCGATCCTTTGACCGACAGGGATTGTCGGGCACACCGCTCGACCAAGTGCTGCCGATCGATCTCACCGATCGCCGCGCGACGATCGCCCTGGCCTCGAGCCCGCGTGACACCGCGCCCCCCAACTCGTCGGCGTTGACGGCCGATGGCGCGCGACATCCGGCCACCCGCCTGGCGGTCACCACGGCAGAGAGCCGGCAACGGTGGGCCCAATTGCCCGCGCTGGCTTCGGTGGCGCCGATCGGCGGTCCCCGCCCTGGTGCGCAGGTATTGGTAGTGGCCACTGGCGGTGATGGCGTGACGCAGCCGTTGATCGCGGCCCAGCGCTACGGTCAGGGCCGGTCGCTGGTGTTTGCCGGCGAGGCGTCGTGGCGCTGGCGCATGATGCGGCCGGCGACGGATCACAGTTACGAGACCATCTGGCGGCAACTAGCGCGCTGGATTACCGCCGGCTCGGCGGCGCCGGTGGCGATTGCGGCGATGACGCCGACCGTGCCTGGCGTAACCGAGCGCATTTCGGTCACGGTTCGCAACCAAGAGTTCGCCCCCGTCGCCAATGCCGAAGTGTCGCTGGCCGTGACCGCACCCAACGGCGAGGCCCGGTTGCTGACGCCCGCGCTGTCGAGCCCCCAGGATGGGCGCTATGCGGTCGCCGCGCGATTCGACCAGCCTGGCGTCTACCGCCTGGATGCGACCGCGACTCGCGCCGGGGTGCGCATCGGTGCCGCATCGCGGCAGGTCCTGGTCGGCGGCGCCGACCAGGAGATGGCGCAGCCACGACTGAACGACGCCGTGCTGAAACGGCTGGCTGCGGAAACGAGCGGCCGCTACTTGCCGGCCGACCGCGCCGGAGAACTGCCAGCGTTGCTGCGAGAATCGCGGGTTGACGCTGGGGTGCCCGAACCACGCGACCTCTGGCACAATGGCGGGAGCTTTCTCGCGCTGGTCGCCCTGCTGGGCGCCGAGTGGCTATTACGTAGACGAGCAGGGCTCGCGTGACACCGATGATACCGACCAAGACAGCTGGGCCCCAGACCTGTCCGCCGAAGCGCGTAGCGCGAAGGTGGATGACGCAGATTACTCAGATGAGATTCAAAGGCTCGCTACTTGCCACGCTGCTTCTCCTGCTCTCGCCAATAGCAGCAGCCGCCGAAACGCGGTGGGCGGTCATCATTTCCGGCGCGTCCGGGGGCGAGAAGTACGCGGAACAGATGCGCGATTGGCGCGAAGGCCTGCGGTCGGCCCTGGTCGATCGTTACGGCTTCACGAGCGAGCACGTGCGCCTGTTGGTGGACGAATCGGCGGCGGCGGGCGAGAAGGGCTCGGGCGCGAACGTTCGCAAGGTGTTCACCGAGATCAAACAGGCCGGGACCAAAGACGACTTCGTGCTGGTGGTGCTGCTTGGTCACGGCACCTACGACGGCGAGGTCGCCAAGTTCAACCTGGTCGGGCCTGACCTGACGGCTAAGGACTGGACCGACCTGCTGGCCGGCGTGCAGGGCCGGCTCGCCGTGGTGAATACGACCGAAGCCAGCTTCCCGTTTCTCGAGTCGCTGACGGCCAAGGGCCGCGTGGTGATCACCGCCACCGATTCGGCGGCGCAGAAGTACGCCACCGTGTTCCCCGAGTACTTCGTGAAGGCGATGCGCGAAGCCTCGACCGACCTGGACAAGAACGGCCGCACCTCGCTCTTCGAAGTGTTCGCCGCGGCGAGCGCCGCCGTGAAGCAGCACTACGAGCAGAAGGGGCAGCTGGCGACCGAGCGGGCCGTGATCGACGACAACGGCGACGGCAAGGGCCGCGAAGCCAGCGCCGAGGGGCCCGATGGTGGCGTCGCGCGCATCTCGTACCTGGATGCGGAAAGCGCGGCGGAGAACGCCAGCCCTGAACTCGCCGCGTTGGCGAAGCGCCGGCGCGCGCTGGAGATGCAGGCCGAAGAGCACAAGCAGCTCAAGGGCGTGATGCCAGAGGCCGAATGGAACGCGCGGTTCGAGAAGTTGATGCTGGAATTAGCGCAAGTCTCCGCGGAGATACGCAAGAAGTCCTAGTCCAGGGCTAGGACGTGCGCGTATCCCACCAGTCGACGTCCATGCGCTCGCGGCGCCGCATCGGAATGACCAGCGCCAGACCGCACGCGAACCCCGCCACGTGGGCCCAGAACGCAACCCCGCCAGAGAGATTGCCGGCCTGGAAGACCGGCAGCGTGCTGATTCCGCTCAGGAACTGCATGACGAACCAGAAGCCCAGGAAAAACACCGCCGGCAGCTCGAACACGATCGGTGGGAACGGGAACAACATCAGCACCCGCGAGTGCGGATACAGCACGAGGTACGCGCCCATCACGCCGGCAATGGCGCCGCTCGCGCCGACCATGGGGATCAAGGAGTCAGGGTTGAGCGCCGTTTGCGCGAACGCGGCGACGAATCCGCAGATCAGGTAAAACACGGCGAAACGGCCGTGGCCGAGGCGGTCTTCGACGTTGTCGCCGAAGATCCAGAGAAACAGCAGGTTGCCCGCCAGGTGCGCGACGCCGGCATGCACGAACATCGAGGTGAACACGTCGACCAGCGAGAAGTGCGCCGGCACCATGGCGAAGGTGTTGACGAACGCTTCAGCCGTGCGCTCTGACAGCATGGCCTGGAACAGGTAGACCAGCACGTTGACGGCGATCAGGCTAATCGTTACGCCGGGGTGTGTGCGAGAGGGAATGACGTCGCGCAGCGGAATCAATGACGTGCCTGCAGTTAGAATAGCGAATAACGATGAAATGTCGCTCGTGCCCCGCCGAAATTGCGGCTAACGCCCTCATTTGCTACAAGTGCGGCACCGCCACCGAGGAGCCGCGGATCACCCCGCCGGCATCGCGTCCGCGGCGCTCGCGCCTGCCACTGGCGGGCCTGGTGCTGTTGGGGCTGGCGCTGGCGGCGGTCGTCCGCCAGGTGGCGTGCGGAAGCCTGTTATGATGAGGCGTTCGGGCCTCCCAAATGGCGCCCGCTCGTCCCTATGGCAAATGCGCGGCTCGAAGTAAACGACGGCCTCGGCCAGCGAATCGTCCCGATTACGAAGGCCCAGCTGATGATCGGCCGCCGTCCCGAGAGCGACCTGCGCCTCGTCGGCACCGACGTCTCGCGCGAACACGCCGAGATCGTCGAGATCGATGGCGAGTGGCTGCTGCGCGACAAGGGGTCGCGCTATGGCACCTTCGTCAACGGCGAATCGGTCACCGAACACAAGCTCACGCACGGCGACAAGGTGCAGTTCGGCCGGGCCAGCGGCGCCGACGTCGTGTTCCTGACCGGCGATGCGCCCGCGCACGCCGACCGCTCGCAGGCCAGCGCCGTCAACGACCTGCGCCAGCTCGCCGCGCTGCTCGAAGGCCTGCGCGCGCTCGGCTCGGGCCGCGTCCTCGACGAAGTGCTCGCGCTGGTGCTCGACGCCGCCATCGACGTGGCCGGCGCCGAACGCGGCTTCATCATGTTGGCGGCGACCGGCCAACCGCTGGAGTTGAAGCTGGCGCGCGCGAAAGGCCGCATTACCCTGCCCGCCACCGGTTTCAACACCAGCCGCAAGATCCCCGAAGAGGTCTTTGCCACCGGCGAACTGAAGATCTTTGCCGACCTGCTCGATGGCGACCTCGCCAACGTGCACATGGGCACGGTGGCGCTTGGCATTCGCCACGTGGCCTGCATTCCGCTGCGCATGGTCCGCTACCTGGATCGTGCCGACATGGCGAGCGAGACCAAGAACATCGGCGTGCTCTATCTCGACAGCCGCGAGAAGGGCAGCCTGCTCGCGCCGCATACCCGCACGGCGCTCGACACACTGGCCAACGAGGCCGGCGTGGCCATCGAGAACGCCCGGCTCTATCGCGAGACGCTCGATAAGGCCCGCCTCGAGCACGAGCTGAAGCTCGCCGCGGAAATCCAGCGCGCGCTTCTGCCCGAGGGTACGCACAACGGTGTCTTCTTCGAGTCGGCCGGCACCTCGCTCCAGGCCCGTTCGATTGGCGGCGACTTCTTCGATCTGATCGACACGCCCGACGGCATGTTCGGATTCTTGTGCGGCGACGTCGCCGGCAAGGGGCCGGCGGCGGCGCTGCTCACGGCCAAGATCATGGGTATCTTCTCGGCCTTCGCGTCGATCGGCGACGACCCGGCGCAGACGGTAAACCACATCAACAAGGTGTTGACCCGTCGTCAGATCGACGCGCGCTATGCCACCCTGATGTACGGGCAGTTGGCGCCGACCGGCAAGCTGGTGTTCTGCAACGCCGGCCACAACCCACCGCTCATCTACGGCGTCGACGGCTTGCGCCGCATCGAGGTGGGCGGCATGCCGGTTGGTTTGTTCGAGATGGCGCCGTACTCCGCCGATTCGGTGGACCTGAAGCCCGGCGACACCATGGTGCTCTACAGCGACGGCGTCACCGAAGCGCACAACGTCAACGGTGACGAGTTTGGTGAAGAGCGCATGGTCGAGGTGCTCGAACGCCACCACCAGGAACCCGCGACCGTCGTGCTCGAGAAGCTGGTCGACGCCGTCACGACGTTCGCGCACGGCGCCGAGCAGTACGACGATGTGACGGCGCTGATCGTGAAGTACACCGGACCGTCATGACCACGGTGGCGCGCGTCGCCATCGGGCTGTGGGCGGTCCTCGCGCTGGTGGTGTTCAGCGTGACCTTCGACTGGCAGACCCGCAAGGCGGGACTGCTGTTCGCCAGCCATCAGGTGCAGCGCCACGCCGCCGGCCTCCCGGTCGCCACCATCACCGAGGGCTTCCGCCCCATGGTGCGCTCGGCCGCCCTTCGGTCGAGCGCCTGGCTGGGCCTCAGTCTGATCACCGGCGTCATCGCGACGGTCGCGGCCTCACGAGCGTCGAAACAGTAGATGTTGGATTCGCTGATTTACGACTGGAACAAAATCGGCGCGCCGGCGGTGCCCAAACGGGTGATGCTGAACGACGAGACGTTGCGCGACGGCTTGCAGTCGCCGTCGGTGAAGACGCCCACCATCGCCCAGAAGATCAAGATCCTCCATCTGATCGATCGGCTCGGCATCGATACCGCCGACATCGGCTTGCCGGGAGCCGGCCCGCACGTCGTCCAGGACGTGGAGCGGCTCGCGCGCGAGATTGTCGGCGCGCGGTTAAAGGTGCGCGCCAACTGCGCGGCACGGACGATCATCAGCGACATTCGGCCGATCGCGGAGATTACCCAGCGCACGGGTCTGCCGATTGAGGTGGGCACGTTCATCGGCTCGTCGCCGATCCGCCAGTACACCGAGGGCTGGACGATCGACTGGCTGTTGAAGAGCACCGAAGACGCCATTACGTTTGCCGTGGGCGAAGGCCTCGATGTCATGTACGTGACCGAGGACACGACACGGGCTGATCCGGAAACGTTGCGCCGGTTGTACGTCTGCGCCATTCGCGCCGGGGCCAAGCGGATTTGCCTCGCCGACACCGTCGGGCACGCCACCCCGTGGGGCGCCACCGCCGTGGTCAAGTTCGCGGCGCAGGTGATCAAGGACGAAGGCGCCGATGTCGGCATCGACTGGCACGGTCATCGCGATCGTGACCTGGCCATCATCAACAGCATCGCCGCACTCGAAGCCGGCGCTTCGCGCGTGCACGCCGCCGCCCTGGGAATTGGCGAACGCGTCGGCAATACTCCGATGGACCTGCTGCTTGTGAACCTGGTCGTGATGGGCTTCATCGAGCGCGACCTCACGGCGCTGATGCCGTACTGCGACGCGGTGTCCGAGGCCTGCGGCGTCCCGATTCCCGACAACTATCCCGTCGTCGGCAGGGATGCCTTCCGCACCGCGACCGGGGTGCACGCCGCCGCGGTCGTGAAGGCCTGGCGCAAGGGTGACATCGAGCTGATGGACGCGGTCTACTCGTCGATTCCCGCCAGCCTCGTCGGCCGGCACCAGGAGATCGAAGTCGGCCCGATGTCAGGGAAGTCGAACGTGTTGTTCTGGTTGGAGCAGCACGGCATTCCGGCCACTGACCCGGTCGTCGATCGTGTCTTCGCGAAAGCCAAAGAGTCGACGACGGTCCTAACAGAAGCCGAAATTCTCGCGGAAGTTTACCGCTAGTCGGTCCGCCTAAAGGCGGACGCCACATTTACTTGCCTGTAGCGTCCGGCTTTAGCCGGACTGCCGCTAGTTCTTCAACAGCCGCGCTTCGATTTCCGGCAGCGCCACCACCACCACCTCACCCACCACTTGCAGGCTGCGCGCTGACACGGCGTCGAGCGTGTCTTGCGCGGTGTGCCATGCCGGGTAATCGAGATCGATGATGTCGAGCGAGGGTACCCCGGCCTTGAGGAACGGGAGGTGGTCGTCTTCAACGGCCATCGACTCGGTGATGAAGTGCGCCTGGTGTCCGAGCCGTCGCGCCACGCTCCACACGATGTCAGTCAGCCAGGGCGTCGAATTGGTCTCGCGCCGGATGTTCAGCTGGCGATCGCCGATCATGTCGAGCAGGATCATCGCGCGCAGCGACTTGAGCGTGCCGGCCGTGCGCGCGACCTCGACGTAATGGCGGCTGCCGTAAGTGTTGTCGGTGCCCTGCCATGCGCCGGTGGCTTCTTCGCCATCGAGGAACAGTAACTCAATCGTGAAGGGGAGCTGCGGGCGCGCCTTAATCACCCGCGCCAGTTCGAGCAGCGCCGCCGTGCTGGAGGCGCCGTCGCTGGCGCCGACGAAGCGGAATTCGCGGAACAACTTGGTGTCGAAGTGGCTCGCCAACACGATGCGCTCGGCGCGCTGGCCCGGGATGGTCGCGATCAGGTTGACCATTTTGATCGGCCCAATCGGCGTGGTCGCCGTCCAGGCCTGTTCGACGGTCTTGAGGCCGACCGCCGCCAGCGTCTTGGTGATGTACACGCGATTCTTGACGATGCCCGGCGAGCCCGAGGGCCGCGGCCCGATGGCCACTTGCTGGCGCAAGTGTTCCCACGCCCTGGAGCTGTCGAACGCCGCCGGCGCCTGAGCGGAAACCGTCAGCGACAACAGCACGCCGCTAATCGCCAATTGGATCAATCGAATCACGAATTCACCCGAATCGCCATTCACCCAACAATCAATCAATCGTCAATCGGTCGTTCGTCAATATGCCGATCGCCCGCCCATCGGGACATAGTCCCGCGCCGTGGCGCCCTCGTACAGCTGCTTGGGACGCGCGATCTTGGTTTCCGGGTCGAGCAGCATCTCTTCCCACTGCGCCACCCAGCCGACCGTCCGGGCAATGGCGAACAGCACGGCGAACATCTCGACCGGGAACCCCATGGCCTGGTAGATCAGGCCGGAGTAGAAGTCGACGTTCGGGTAGAGCTTGCGGCTGACGAAGTACTCGTCTTCGAGCGCGATGCGCTCGAGCTCGAGCGCGATGTCGAGCAACGGGTTCTTGCCGGTGACTCCGAACACCTCGTAGGCCGTGCGCTTAATGATCTTGGCGCGCGGGTCGTACGACTTGTAGACGCGGTGGCCAAAGCCCATCAGGCGGCCGTCGCCGGCCTTGACCTTCTTGATGAAGGCGGGAATGTGATCGACCGAGCCGATGTCCTTGAGCATGCGCAGCACGGCTTCGTTGGCGCCGCCGTGCAGCGGGCCGTAGAGCGCGGCGGCCGCGCCGGCCAGGGCCGAGAACGGGTCGACGTTCGAGCTGCCGATCGCGCGCATGGCGCTGGTCGAGCAGTTCTGCTCGTGGTCGGCGTGCAGGATGAACAGCACGTCGAGCGCTCGCTCGAGCGCCTTGTTCGGCTGATACTTCACCTCGGTCATCTTGAACAGCATGTTCAGGAAGTTGCCGGTAAAGCTGAGATCGTTGTCGGGATAGACGTACGGCCGGCCAATGCTGTGGCGGTAGGCGTAGGCGGCAATCGTCGGCGTTTTCGCGATCAGGCGATGGATCTGCTTCTGCCGCGAATCGGCGTTGAAAATCTGCTTGCCGTCCGGATAGAACGTCGACATGGCGCCGACGGTGCTGATGAACACGCCCATCGGATGGGCGTCGTAGGTAAAGCCCTCCATGAACTTCTTGATGTTCTCGTGCACCATCGTGTGCATCACGATCGAGTGCGTCCAGCCGTCGAGTTGGCCCTTGGTGGGCAGCTCGCCGAACAGGATCAGGTACGCCGTTTCGAGATAGGTGCTGTGCTCGGCGAGCTGCTCGATCGGGTATCCCCGGTACATCAGGATGCCCTTGTCGCCGTCGATGAACGTGATCTTGCTCTTGCACGCAGCGGTGTTCATGAACGCCGGGTCATACGTGCACAGGCCCTGATCTTCGCCGCCGGTCGTGATTTTCTTCAGGTCGGTGGCGCGGATGGCGCCTTCCGCGATCGGGACTTCGTAGGTCTTCCCGGTTCGGTTGTCAGTGATAGAGAGCGTTTCAGGCATAGGATGATCCGATTCATTCTAGATCACCCGCCCAGCGCCGTCACGGATTGAGTGCGCGGCCGGGGATCTATTCGGCCTTGGCCGGCCCGGCCCCGGTGTGCCGGACGTCCTTGGCCGACAGGATGAAGATGACGTCTTCCGCCACGTTGGTGGCGTGGTCGCCGATGCGCTCGAGGTGGCGGGAAATCAGGATCAGGTCCAGCGCCGGCTCGATGGTGACCGGATCCTGCAGCATGTAGGTCAACAGCTCGCGGAAAATCTGGGTCTTGAGGGCATCGAGCGTGTCGTCCTGCGCCAGCACCGCCTCGGCCAGGGCAATGTCGCGGCGGACAAAGGCGTCGAGGGCGTCGCGCAGCATCGACTGCGCCAGCTCGCCCATCCGCGGGATGTCAATCAGCGGCTTGACCGGCGCGTGGCGCAGGTAGCGCTTGCCGGCCTCGCCGATGTTCACGGCCAGGTCGCCCACCCGCTCGAGGTCGGTGTTGATCTTGACGGCGGCGACGATCACGCGCAGATCGGCGGCCATCGGCTGGTGCAAGGCCAGCAACTTGAAACAGCGGTCGTCCAACTCGATGTGCAGGTCGTTGATGGGCTGGTCGCCAGCGAGCACGGCCTCGAGCGTCGCACTGTCACGGTCCATCAGGCCGCGCAGCGACTCGCGCACCCGTTCCTCGGCCAGGCCGCCCATGGCCAGCAAGCGCTGCTTGAGCGCGTCGAGTTCGTCCTGGAAGTGTCGAAACACGCGTTCCATCAGCCGCACCTGCCTGTCACGTAATCTTCGGTGAGTTTCTCCGCTGGCGCCGTGAAAATGCGGTCGGTCCGGTCGAACTCGATCAGCCGGCCCAGCCAGAAGAAGGCCGTGAAGTCCGACACCCGCGCCGCCTGCTGCATGTTATGCGTGACGATGACGATCGTATATTGCTTCTTGAGCTCGTAGATCAACTCTTCGATGCGCTGGGTGGCGATCGGGTCAAGCGCCGAGGCGGGCTCGTCCATCAGCAGGATCTCCGGGCGAATGGCCAGCGCCCGCGCAATGCAGAGACGCTGCTGCTGACCGCCCGACAGTGCCAGGGCCGAGTCGTGCAGCCGATCCTTGACTTCGTCCCAGATGGCGGCCTGGCGCAAGCTCTCTTCGACCCGATCAATCATTTCGGACTTCGACTTCACCAGGCCGTTGATGCGCAGGCCGTACGCCACGTTCTCGAAAATCGACTTCGGGAACGGGTTCGACTTCTGGAACACCATGCCGACCTTGCGGCGCAGATGCACGACGTCAACACCGGCGTCGTAAATCGATTCGCCGTCGATTCGCACCGTGCCCTCGACGCGCGTCATCGGGATGATGTCGTTCATCCGGTTGAGCGTGCGCAGGAAGGTGCTCTTGCCGCACCCGGACGGCCCGATGAAGGCGGTCACGAGGTTGGCGCGGATCTGGATCGAGATGCCGTCGAGCGCGCGTTTGGGCCCGTAGTAGAAGTTCAGGGCGTTGACGTCGATCTTGACCGGCGTGTCGAATGCCGCCGGACCCTGTCCGGGCCGGCTGGCGATGCCGGCCAGGCTGGCCGGCACGGGGCGGCTGGTCACGATCATATGCGCCCCCGGCGCTGTTGGCGGTCCCGGACGACAATGGCGATCGCGTTCATCGACAACAGCAGCACCATGAGCACAAGAATACCAGCGGCGGCGTTCGCCTTGAACTCGGGTTGTGGCCGCGAAACCCAGTTGAAGACCTGGATCGGCAGCACGGTGAACTTCGACCAGATCCCGTCGGGCGCGAACGGGATGTAGGTGAGCGCGCCGATGGTGATCAGCGGCGCGGTTTCGCCGACCGCTCGTGACAGCGCCAGGATCAGGCCGGTGAGCACGCCCGGCAGGGCCATCGGCAGCACCTGGTTCCAAATCGTCTGCCACTTGGTGGCGCCGAGCGCGTATGAGCCTTCACGGATGGAATTAGGCACGGTTCGCAAGGCCTCGCGGGTGGACAGAATCACCACCGGCAGCGCCAGCAGCGCCAGGGTCGCGGCGCCGGCCAGCACGCTCTGGCCCATGCCCATCAAGCGGACGAACAGCCCCAGGCCCAGCAGGCCATAGATGATCGACGGCACCGCCGCGAGGTTCGAGATGTTGAGCTCGATGAAGCGCGCCATGCGGCTGCGCGAGCCGTATTCCTCGAGGAAGATCGCCGCGGCCACGCCGATCGGCAGCGCCAGCGCGCCGGTGAGCGCAATCACCCAGATGCTGCCCATCAGGGCGTGGTAGACACCGGCCTCTTCGGGCTTGCGTGACGCGATGTTAGTGAGGAACTGGAAGCTCAGGCGACCGGCGCCGTCCGAGACGATGTCGAAGACCAGCGCGGCCAGCGCCGCCAGTGCGATCACCAGCGCGCTGAGCGACACCAACTGGAAGATCAGGTCGGCGTGCTTCCTCATGCGTATTCCTCGCGGTAGCGCTCTCGCAGCCAGGTGCTGATCAGGTTGAGGCTGAAGGTCATCACGAACAGCAGCATGCCGACCGCGAAGATCGTTCGATACTCGAGGGTCCCCTGGGGCGTGTCACCGAGCGACACCTGGACGATGTAGGCAGTCATGGTTTCGATCGGCACGAACGGATTGCCGGTGAGGCGCGGCTGCTGGCCCGCGGCAATCGCCACGATCATCGTCTCGCCAATCGCGCGCGAGACCCCGAGAATGAAGGCGGCGGTAATGCCGGAGAACGCGGCGGGGACGACGACCCTGAGCGCGGTCTGCATGCGTGTCGCGCCCAGCGCGTATGAGCCTTCGCGCAGGCCCTGCGGCACGGCGCGCATCGCGTCTTCCGACAGCGACGACACCAGCGGCAGGATCATCAGGCCCATCACCAGCCCGGGGCTGAGCGCGTTGAAGCCCGAAAGGGTGGGGAAGACCTGCTGCAGCAGCGGCGTGACAAACATCAGGGCGAAGTAGCCGTAGACCACCGTCGGCACGCCCGCCAGGATCTCCAGCACCGGCTTGACGACTCGGCGGAAGCCGCTCGGCGAGTATTCACTCAGGTAGATCGCCGAGAGCAAGCCCATCGGCAAGGCGACGACCATGGCAATGCTCGACACCAGCATGGTGCCGGCCACCAGCGGCAACACGCCGAACTTCTGGTTCGAGAACAGCGGGGTCCACTCGGTGCCGGTCAGAAAGTCGAGTACCGGTACCTCGCGCAGGAACTCGTAGGTCTCAATTGCCAGCACGGCAATGATGCCGGCGGTGGTGAGCACTGAGAGCGCGGCGCACAGGAACAGCGCCCGCTCGATGATCCATTCGCCTTTCAGCAGGCTCAAGGCGCCCCGAGCACGTCGCGGGGCCAGCGTCCGGGTCGTCATGACGCTGCGCTACTGCGCGCGTTCCTTGTTGAGCAGCTGATCGATGGTGACGCCGACGGTGTTCTGTCCGGAGAACACCGAGCCGGTGTGGCGCTTGGCGAAGCGGTCGGTGACCATGCCGTAGATCTCCGGGCCCAGGCCCACGTAGTTCACTTCGCGGACCAGGGTTTCGGCGTTCTTCATGTAGAACTCCACGAACTTCTGCACTTCCGGACGCTCGGCGGCCTTCTTCGAGATGTAAATGAACACCGGCCGCGACAGCGGCTGGTAGGTGCCAGTCTTGATTGAGTCAGGCGACGGCAGCATCGGGCCGGCGCCGTTGTCGGCCTTCTCATCGTCCACCGGCACCAGCTTCAACCGTTCTGCGTTCTCTTCGTAATAGGCGAAGGGCAGGAAGCCCAGCGCGAGCTCGTCGCTGCTGATGCCCTGCACCAGCACGTTGTCGTCTTCGCTCGAGGTGAAGTCACCACGGCTGGCCTTGGCCTTGCCGTTGATGGCTTCGGTAAAGTAATCGTAGGTGCCCGAGTCAACGCCGGCGCCAAACAGGTGAATCTCGCGATCCGGCCAGGTGGCGCGAATCTGGTTCCACTTCTTCACCTTGGCCTGCGCATCCGGCGCCCACAGCGTCTTCAGTTCGGCCACCGTGATCTTGTCAGCCCACGCGGCCTTCGGGTTCACCGCGATGGCAATGCCGTCGTAGGCCACCGGCATCTCGATGAACTCGATGCCCGACTTGGTGCAGGCTGCCACCTCGCTGGCGCTGATCGGACGCGAGGCATCGCTGATGTCGATTTCACCGCGGCAGAACTTCTGGAAGCCACCGCCCGTGCCGGAGATCCCGACGGTCACGTTGATGTTCTGGTTGGACTTCTGGAATTCCTCGGCGACTGCCTCGCTGATCGGAAACACCGTGCTGGACCCGTCAAGCGTCACGAGAGCCGTGCCCCCGGATGATGTGCCGCTGGATGAGCTGCCGCCACAGGCGGCAAGCGTGAAAACCAGCACCACGAGGGGCGCGACGTGACGGACAGGGGACAGCAACATGGTCACTAGCCTACGCGGCGGGGGTTTCGCGGTAGTTTCTGGCGTGTTAATTCCGTGTTAACGCCCTTGAGACCTTTCCGGTACGGCACCTTCTCAATCCAAATCTTCCGGTCGAGCGCCACCTCGAGCGCACGAGCCTGCCTATGCGCCGCCCACACTTCCAGCTCGCCATCACCAACCGCCTGCACCTTGATGCGCAGCTCGCCCAGCCGCTCGCGAATCTCGAGGCCGCGCACCACGCCGTGGCGGCTGCGGTCGAGGGTTTCGGCAAGACGGAGGAACGCCGACAGGATCTCCACCGCGCGGCGGTGCTGCTTGCTGAGGTCCTGCTGGCCGATGTGATGATCCTTCGGCGTCGCGCGACGGTGATAGCGCGTGACGAGCGCCATGATCTCGATCTCCTCCGGCTCGAACCCGCGCAGGTCGCCGTTCTTGATCAGGTAGTACGAGTGCCGATGATGCTTCTCGTAGCTGATGTGATTGCCGATGTCGTGGAGGAACCCGGCAAACTCCAGCCACTCGCGCTCGCGGTCGCCCAGGCCATGAATCCGCTTGGTGAAATCGAACATCGTCAGAGCCAGCGCGGCGACCTGCCGGGAGTGTTCCGCCTCCCAGCGGCAGCGCTCCGCCAGCTCGACCACCGAACGGCGGCGCACATCGGGATACGAGTCCACGCGCGCGATGTCCTTGCGATGGCGGTGGATGTAGTCGAGCAGCACGCCTTCGCGCAGCGCGAGATCACAGAGCGTGATCTCGTCCGCGCCCAGTTTTTTCAGCAGCGTATCGAGCAAAATGGCGCCCGCCACCATGAGGTCGGCGCGGCGGGAGTCCTGGCCGGGCAGGTGCATGCGCTCTTCAAGGTCCATCTCGACCGCGGCCTTGCGCAGCCGGCGCAAACTCTTCGCCGGCACGCGCAGGTTGCGCACTTCCTCCGGGGCCGTGCCGCGATCCATGGCGGTGGCCACGACGCCGAGCGACAGGATGGTGCCGGACGTGCCGATCACGCGGTCGTAGCCCGCCTCGACGAGGTGGCCGAGGTAGCGGTCGACTTGTTCGCTGATGAACTCGGTCATCTTGCGCTCGTCGCGGCTCGAGATCGGATCGGAGTCGACGAACCGCTCGGTGAGGCGGATGACGCCCAGCTTGAAGCTGCGCGCGAACTCGACCGCACTGCCGCTGCCGCGCGTGATCTCGACACTGCCGCCGCCGATGTCGATCACCACGGCACGCTTGGGCGTGTCGACGCCGTAGACCGCCGACAGGTGGATCAGCCGCGCTTCTTCGGTACCGGTGATCAGTCGTGCGCGAATGCCGGTCTTGCGCTCGATGGCCTTGAGAAACGCACCGCCGTTCTCGGCTTCGCGAGTGGCGCTGGTGGCGACGGCGAGAATCTCATCCACTTGATGCGACGTCGCGAGGCGCTGGAACTTCGACAGCGCCTGAAGTGCCGCGTGCATCGATTCAGGGGTGAGCTTCTTGCCGTCGAGGCCGCCGGCACCCAGCCGGACCATTTCCTTTTCGCGGTCAACGACCTCGAACGAAAAGTCAGGCCGGACGCGCACCACAATCATGTGGACCGAATTAGTGCCGATGTCGATGGCGGCGAGGCGCATGGGTAAAAAAGGTTAAAATTCATCCTAGCATGGAGCAGTCAGCCCTTTCCGTCGCCATCCTTCGCCAACGCCTGGTCTCGCTGCTCACCGCCATGCCCGCGGCGCAGTCGGGCGACGAAACGTCGGTGCACCAGGCCCGCGTCGCGTCGCGCCGGTTGCGCGGCGCCTTGCCAATGCTCGGCGCCAGCGCCGACGCCGAGGCCCTCGACCGTGTCGATCGCCGTGTGCGCCGCATTACCCGCGCGTTGGGACCCGTGCGCGAACTCGATGTCGCCCTGTTGTTGCTGGCCGAGTTCGAGGAGCGCGGTGTGGCATCGGCCGACGCCATCGGCCGCGTGCGCGAGGCGGTGATCGCCGAACGACTGGATCGCCGCCGCGACATGCTCGATGCGATCACCCCGTCGCGCCTCGAGCAGCTGCGCAAGCGTCTGGTCGACGTGACGGCGCCCGAGTCGCACCGCGGATCGGTGGCCAACGCCGTCGCCGAAGCGGTGGCGCAGGCAGGCAAACGGGCCCGGCATTTGCGCGCGGCCATCGAACGCGCCGGCGGCATTTACCTGGCCGAACGGTTGCATCGCGTCCGCATCGAGGCCAAGAAGTTACGCTACACCCTCGAGATCCAGCGCGAGCTCACACGCTCACGATCGCGCCTCCATCTCGACCGGCTGAAGACGCAACAGAGCCTGCTCGGCCGCATGCACGACCTCGAGATTCTGATCGATCGCACGCGTGCCGTGCAGGCCACGCTGGCCGCCCGCAACCGGCGTGGCATGGGCGAACTCGACGCGCTGATCCGCGTGCTCGAGGACGAGTGCCGCGCGGGACACGCCACTTACATGCACGCGCGCCCGGCCCTGTTGAAGCTCTGTGAGTCAGTGATCGACACCGCCGGGCAATCGCGCTCGACGGCTGCCTAGCCCCGGACATTCATGGCCGCTACCATCGAGCTGTACCTCGTGCGCCACGGCATGGCCGCCGAGCGTGGACCCAAATACCCCGACGATCGCCTGCGGCCGCTCACGCCGACCGGCGTCAAGCGGTTTGCCGCCGCGGTTCCCGGCCTGCTCGAGCTGGATGTGGTCATCGACTTCGTGCTGACCAGCCCGCTGGTGCGCGCCCGCGACACCGCCACGCTGCTGGCGGCTGGGCTGAAACCGAAACCAGCGATGACCGAGATCGAGGCCCTCGCGCCGGGCGGACGCCACCAAGCCGTGATGGAAGCGATCAAGACGCACGCGAAACGGCATCGGCGCCTCGCGCTGGTGGGGCACGAGCCGGATCTGGGCGAGCTCGCCGCGCGGTTGCTCGGCGCGCGCGGCATCGTCCAGTTCAAAAAAGGCGCGATCTGCGCCATTGATGTGGATGGCGCCACCCCCGGCGGCCCCGGTACGTTGCGATGGCTCCTGACACCACGGGCGCTGCGCGCGCTCGCTCCCTAGAGCCCGGCAGAAATTTGTGTCAAATCGGTGGAATCCGTGGCCCTGATGAAAGCCACCGTCGTCATCAACCCCATCGCCGGCCCCGGGCGCGCCCGCACGCTCGACGCCTGCGCTGCACTCGCGCGTGAGTCGCTTGGCCGCGGCGGTTTCGACGCTGATGTCCGCATCACGACGGCGCCAGACGATGCGCAGCGCTTCGCAACGGCGGCGGTCGAAGCGGGGCATGCGCTCGTGGTGGCGTGGGGCGGCGACGGCACGGTGAACGGTGTCGGTGCGGCGTTGGCCGGCACCCCGGTCGCGATGGCGATTATCCCAGGAGGTTCGGGCAACGGCCTGGCCCGCGATCTGGACCTGCCGCTCGACGCCGCGGCGGCGTTCGAGGTGGCGGCGTCTGGATCCGCCCGCCTGATCGATGCCGGCGAGCTGAACGGCTCGCTGTTCTTCAATGTCGCGGGCATCGGACTGGATGCGCGCATCGCCATGCGAATGGCCGCGCCGGGCGCTCGCCGCGGGTTACTGGGATACGTGGTTGCTACCCTCAGCGAACTGCCGTCGTACGTGGCCCGCGACTATTCGATCACGCCCCTGAACGGCGCCGGCGGCTCACCGTTTGCGACCTCGGCCTTGTTCATCGCGATGGCGAATTCGCGCCAGTACGGCAACGGTGCGCAGATCGCCCCGCACGCCCGAGTCGACGATGGCGAGTTGGATCTCGTGGTGGTCAGGCCGCAGTCGCTGCTGCGCATCGCGTCACGTATTCCCGCATTTTTCAACGGCAGCCTGCGAGCCGACGAGACCCTCTGGATGAGAACGGCGGCCGAAATGGATATTTCGTCCGACCATGACATCTCGTTTCACGTGGACGGCGAGCCCCGCCAGGGGCCGACTACGGTCGCGCTGCGTACCCGTCCGCGAACGCTCCAGGTGAGAGTTAAAAGCTGATTGCTCAATGGCTTATCTCATGTGAGCGAGAAGTTGTCGCGAAGAATTTACACCCGGTCGGCAACCGTCTAGGCCAGGCTCAGTGAGCGATGTACGCCTTCACCAAGAAGATCCAGCTCCTCGAACACACGCGCCGGTATTCGATTCTCACCACTGACGTCGGTTGGGAAGTTCGCGAGGAGCGTGACAGCCAGTTGGTCCGCCAGGCCACCTATCAGGATTGGCACCGCGTCGAGCGCGCCAAGCGTTCGATCGCGAATGAGCTGGACGACCTCCAAACCCAGGGCTGGGCGGAAGTTCAATAGGGTCCTTCGTTCTTTGCTCTTTCTTCTGGACGTTATTTCTCTGCTTCAATAAACCGGTAGCCCAAGCCGACCACCGTTTCGATCTGTTTGCCGGCGGCGCCCAGTTTGCCGCGCAGGCGGCCGACGTGCACATCGACTGACCGCGTCTCGACCATGCGGTCGTAGCCCCACACACGCTCGAGCAAGCGGTCGCGCGAGAGCACGCGGTTGCGGTTCTCCACCAGGTGGCGCAGCAGTTCGAATTCACGGCGGGTCAGGCGCACCGAGACGCCATCGACGGCGATCGACACGACGTCGAAGTCGGCCACCAGGTGCTCGCCGCGATAGATCGGCGGCGGACCAACGTCATCCGGACGGCCCCGGCGCAGCACGGCACGCACGCGCGCTGACAGCTCGCGGGGGCTGAACGGCTTGGTCACGTAGTCGTCCGCGCCGGCATCCAGGCCGACCACGCGGTCGCTCTCGCTGCTGCGCGCGGTGAGCATGATGATCGGGGTCTTGGCAGTCGCCGGCCGCGTCCGCAACAGACGGCACACCTCGAGGCCACCGAGCACCGGCAGGTTCAGGTCCAGGATGATCAGATCGACTTGCTGTTCGCTGGCCAGCTTGAGAGCCTGATCGCCGCTGGCCGCGATGTCGACAATGGTATCGCCGCTTCGTTCCAGGGTGTGCTTGATCAGTCCCGAGATGTCTTTCTCGTCTTCGACCACGAGGACACGGGTCTTGTTGTTGGCCCCGGGCACACCGGAGACTCTTGGACTCGGTGAGGGTGAAGCGTGATCGGCTCGAGCCAAACTGTTCTGTTGCATCCTGCGATCCTTTACCTGCATGGAGGGGCAGCACCACGGTAGCGATCGCAGGTTTCCGGCCAGTGACGGTGACGTTAATTCTGGGTTACCAAATCCACTGGATCGCCGCATTGGGGATCAGTCGCTGTCAACCGAGGTGTCACGCGGGCGTGATCGCCTTGTCATGCCGGCTCACTACGCTCTGGTTCCAGAGGGCTCGCGGCTGCGCCGCTCGTCGGGGTCGCTCGCCACACTCGCTCCTGGGGCAAGGCATTCCCCCCACGAGGCGCGAAGCGCCGAGTCCCACGAGCGCCGACTTGTCCGCCGGAGCCTTGGCGAAGGTGGAAGGCGCGAGCCCTACAAGGCGCGAAGCGCCGAGCCCGACGCGCGGCAGGGCCGCGCGCCTACCAGAATCCCAGCCACTTCCACCACGCCGCGCCCGCGGTCAGCCAAATGGCGATGTTCGCCACCGAGGTGACGAACCCGACCTTCCACCAATCGGCCCGCGACACGTAACCCACGCCGAACAGGATCGGGCCCGTCGTCGTGCCGTAATGGGTCAGGCCAGCGGTGAGGTTGGCGGTGCACAGCAGGCTGTAGACCGCCAGCTGCGGCGGCACGCCGATGCCGATCAACACCGCCACAAAGGGCGGAAACATCGCGAGCATGTGCGCGGTGATGCTGGCGAAGAAGTAGTGCGCGTAGAAGTAGATGATCAGGATGCCGACCAGCACGACGACCCACGGGATGCCGACAAACACCGCGGCGACATTCTGCGCGAGCACCTGGGTCGAGCCGGTGTCGTTCAGCAGCTGGCCCATGCGCAGCATGCCGCCGTACCACACGAACACGTCCCAGGCCGCGCGCTCGCCCGCGGCGGTCTGCCACGTCAGCGTGCCTGAGGCCAGGAGCACGCCGATGCCGACCATGGCCACGAACGTGACATCCAGGCGATGCCAGGCCGACGTGATCCACATCAGCCCGACGCCGCCGAACACCAGCAGCGTGATCCACTCGTCGCGGCTGAGCGGGCCCATCTTCTTCAGTTCGCCGGCGGCGAAAACCGGCGCCTCCGGCGTGCTGGTGACCTCGGGTTTGAGCATGCGATACGCGATCCACGGCACCACCGCGCACGACAGCAAGCCCGGGACGATCGCGGCGACGAACCAACTGGCCCAGGTCACCTCGACGTTTGCCAGCTTCAACGCCAGGTTGGCGCCAAGCAGGTTGCTGGCCTGGCCGGTGAGAAACATCGCGCACGCCACCGCTGAGCCCTGATACATCGCGGTAATCAGGAAGGTGCCGAGGCGCTTACCGGTCGGACCGGGCCGTGAGTCGAACAGTTCGGCGATGCTGCGGGCAATCGGCAGTACCATGCCGGCGCTGCGCGCGGTAATTGACGGCACCCCTGAGGCCAGCGTGACGTCGGTCATCTGGAGCGCGTAGGCGACGCCGAGCGACGTGCGGCCGACGGCCCGGACGAACAGCAAGGCAATGCGGCGCGCCAGCCCGCAATCGAGCATCACCTTCGCGATCAGCATGGCGATGATCACCAGCCAGACCGACGGCTCGGCAAAGCCGCCCAGCACTTCGCGCATGGGCGTGCCGTTGGCGGCCATGGCCGTCAGGCCGATCAGGACCAGCGCTGATGCCGGCAGTGGTTCGGTCACCATGCCGGCAATGACGCAGATGAAGATCGCGGTTTGCCGCCAGCCTTGGGGGGTGATGGTGGCCGGCGCAGGAATCAGGTGGGCGAGGACAAGGTAGAGGAGAACCAGCGCGGCCAGCCCGCGAGTGCGCGACATTGGGAGGAATCTTACTCGGTCTCGCGGCTACGCCGCTCGTGAGCCCTACAGAATTCCCCGCTCCCACGGGCCAGTAATGGCCACCGTGAAGCCCGGCGTCTGAATGTTCACGAACAACCAGCGGCCATCGGGGCTGAACGTCGCGCCGGCGAACTCGCGGTCGCGGAAGTCACCGACGAAGCCGTTGCGCTCGCCATTGAGCACGATGTTGTTGCGGGCGAAGCGCACGATCTTGCCATCGCGCGTCAAGCCATGCACACAGGGATTGGCCGTTCCGTCTTCGCACAGCACCAAGCCGCCCCGCGGGCTGACCACCAGGTTGTCGGGCATGTTCAAGACCTCGGCGCCCGGCGATTCGAAGATCATTCTGATCTCCTGCTCGCGGATGTCGAGCTCCCACACCTGGCCCATCTTCGCTTCGCCGCCATCGGTACTGGTGAGGTAGATGCGTCCGCCGCTGTACCACGCGCCCTCAAGGCGGCCGAAGATCGCGCCCCCGCGCTCGAGGCCCTGTGCGAAGACCCCGCCGCCATCGAACTTGGCCGCATCGACGTGCGCCTTGTCAGGCTGCCCGATGTCCACCCAGTGAATGCCACGCTTGACTCCGGCGCGCTGTCCGAGCCGAAGGTCGGCGCGCGGCGCGCCATCGACCGCCAGCATCTGCAGCCGCCCGCCATCGGCCAGGCGCCGCGGCGACCGTGGGGTAAAGCGGTAAAGGCCCGACCGGCGCCGGTCTTCGGTTTGGTAGACAACGCTGGTGTCGGGATCGACGGCGACGGCTTCGTGAACGAATCGCCCCATCTCGATGAGTGGCTGCAGTGACGGCCTTCCATCCACAGGCACTTCGAACACGTAGCCGTGCCCACGCTGCAGCAGCGGATGGTCCGCGGGGCCCAGCGTCGTTTCCTCGCACGTGAGCCACGAGTTCCAGGGGGTGGCGCCGCCGGCGCAGTTGTTGATCGTACCTGCCAAGCTGGTCCGTGAGCTGGTCACCAGTCCAGTCGTGGGATCGAACCGGACCGTGGTCGTGCCCCCGCCCGCCTGTGCGTCGTATGCGAGCTTGGCGTCGAAGGTGATCCCAGGCGGCAGTTCGTGATTGCGAATCAGGACGATGGTGCCATCGGCGCCAGGAAAGGCGGCCATGCCGTCGTGGGCGCCGGGCGTGCGCGCGCCAGAGTCGAGGGGATCGCCGGTCCACCCGAACGAGCGATAGCGAAATCCGCCAGGAAGCTGAAGCAACGGCAGCCCCGTGGTTTCGTCGTTGACCGGCTGCAGGGGCCCGTATCCCGGGTCATCGGGCGCCAGGCGCCCAGCCGCCGCCGGCCGCCAGAGCGCTTCCAGGGGCACCGTGACAGCCGCGCTCCCGGCAAGGGCGGCTCGCAGCAGAAACTCGCGGCGGGGCGTCGTCATGGCGTTTCAGTTTAGCGCATTTCAATACTGTGACGGACCGGGTGCACGGCGCCAGCGTCCTGCTGACGTTTGTGACCGACGGCATGGGGTTCTTCCTGTTCCTCGGCCTGACGCGACTGTTTCTGGTGTAGCTGGTTTGCCTACGAGGTGTGACTGCCGGGCCTGCCGGCCTCAACGACTCGAGTGGCCGCGGTGCGCGCGGCGCCACCGGCAACGGTGATTCGCTCGATCACGCGGAAGTCGGCTTGCATGGTCTTGGGCGTGGCGGTGCAAGCGATGTAGCCGCGCTTGTTGCTGTGATACGTCAGGTGCGGGTTATCGGCGTGCAGCCGTTCCCAATTGGCCTGGGTTTCAGAGCCGTCGCCGCCGGACGTGACCGAACTGTTGGTGAACTCGACGCCGACGGTCGCCGACTTCGGGCTGGAGTAGTCCATCTTCAGGTCCGCACACCAATGCGTGTGGACATCACCGGACAGCACGATGGGGTTCGGTGTCTTCGCGTCGGCCAGCCGCTGGTACAGCCGCTGGCGGCCGGCCGTGTAACCATCCCACTTGTCCATCGAGAACGGCGCGTCGGGATTGGTGCCTGAATTGTTGCGGCCAAACGTCGGCACCTGCTGGCCGAGCACCGTCCAGGTTCCCGTCGAGGCGGCGAGATTCTTGAACAACCACTCTTCCTGGGCGGCGCCGAGAATGGTCCGGGCCGGGTCGGTCGCAGTCTTGAGGCAATCAGGTTGCGTCGTCGTGGCGCAGGCCTGCTTGGATCGGTACTGGCGGGTGTCAAGCACGCTTAAGTCGAGCAGGTTGCCGAAGCGCAGCCGGCGATAGAGCGGCAGGTTCGGACCGGTCGGCATCGCTGAGGCGCGCAGGGGCATCGACTCGAAGTACGCCTGGTAGGCAGCCGCTCGGCGCAGCAGGAAGACTTCTGGCGGCGTGTCGCGTTCGTCGCGGTCGCCGGCGTAGTCGTTGTCGACCTCGTGATCGTCCCACGTGACGATCATCGGCGCGGAGTGATGCGCCGCCATCAGATCCGGATCCGACTTGTACTGCGCGTAGCGATTGCGATAGTCGACGACCGTGTAGATTTCCTGGCCGAGATGTCGGCGCACATTGCTCGGGTTGCGCCCGGTGTCGCCGCGGCCCTCGTAGATGTAGTCGCCGGTATGAAAGATGAAGTCGAAGGCTTCATCGGCGACGCGGCCGTAGGCCGAGAAGAAGCCGGTCTCATAGTGGCCACAACCACACACGCCAAAGCGCAGCCGGTCGACGGCGGCACCGGCGGCGGGCGCCGTCTTGGTGCGGCCGGTCTGGCTGACTTCACCGCCGCACCGGAATCGATACCAGTACTCGCGCGCGGGTGACAGGCCACCGGCTTCGACGTGCACGCTGTGGCCCAGTTCCGGACGGGCGATGGCGGTGCCGTTGCGTACGATCGTCCGGAACGCCGGGTCGGCAGCAACTTCCCAGCCCACCTCCACGTTGGCGGTCGGCATGCCACCCCCCGTCAGTGGTTCTGGCGCCAGCCGCGTCCACAGTGCGACGCTGTCAGCCCACGGATCGCCTGACGCGACGCCGAGCGAGAAGGGATAGGTGCGAAACGCCGGTTGCGCCCAGGCCGCCAGCGACACGGTCGGCTGGGCAATCGCCGCGACGCCGAGTTTCCACGCGATGTTCAGCAACTCGCGCCGCGAGAGCCGCGAGAGCGCGCGATCGTAGAAGCGAATCGTGTTGGTGGTGGCCATGGCCTTAGAAGTTTACCTTGACACCGAGTTGCATCTGGCGCGGTGTCGTCGCCAGCGAGGTGATTGAGGATGGTAGCCAGTGACTGTGACCGCACTGTGACAGCGCCAGGTCCACGCCCCTGGCGCGCATGACCGCAACCGCCTCGGGATGAACGCAATCGGCCGGCTGCGTGCCAGCGGAAATGGCGCGAGCCTTCGTCGGGTCGGCGCGGCGATTAAACAGGGCAGCGGCGATCTGGGAGCGGCCGGCGTTGTGCACGCACGCGAACAGGACGGTAATCACGACGCCTTCCGGGCCACTTGCAACCGGCGGTCGTCGGAAACGCTCGCGGCCGTGTGGGACAAGGCGTGGAGCGCGGACGCGACGACGGTCGCCACCACCGGGTTGGCGATCGGCGTCAGGCGATAGTGCATCCAGATGCCTTCGCGACGGGCATCCACCAGGCCCGCCTTCCGCAGATAGGCCAGGTGCCGCGACGCCGCCGGCTGCGGCACGTCGAGGCTGGCGTGAATGTGGCAGACGCAGATCTCGCCGTCGCGCAGCAGCGCCAATATTCGCAGGCGGGTGGCGTCGGCCAAGGCTGCATAGACGCCGGTGAGCGCGTGCAGGTCCTTGATCGGCCGCGTCGGCAGGGCCGAGCAACAGGGTCTTGACATATGCGTTAGGCCGAATATAACTTGCCGGTAATACATTCGCCTACGTGAATATAAGGAGTGAGATGGACGTTAAAGAGATCGTCAAGGAAAAGTACGGCCAGGCGGCGACCCGTGCGGCCGCGGGGCAGACCAGTGCCGGTTGCGGGGCCACCGACGGCGGTTGCTGCGATCCGATCACCTCAAATCTCTACGATCTCGAGCAGATCGGTTCACTGCCCGCGGCGGCGGTGGTCGCGTCGCTCGGGTGCGGCAACCCAACCGCCCTCGCTGAACTGCGGGAAGGTGAGGTGGTCCTGGACCTGGGCTCGGGCGGCGGTATCGACGTGCTGCTGTCGGCCCGCCGCGTCGGGCCAACCGGCAAGGCCTACGGACTGGACATGACTGACGAAATGCTGGCACTGGCGCGCAGCAATCAGGCCAAGTCTGGCGTCACCAACGCGGAGTTTCTACGCGGCGAAATCGAGCACATCCCGCTGCCCGACAACACGGTTGACGTGATCATCTCGAACTGCGTGATCAACCTGTCAGCCGACAAAGATGCGGTCATGCGTGAAGCCTTCCGCGTCTTGAAGCCCGGCGGCCGCTTCGCCGTTTCCGACGTCGTCGTCCGGGGGCACGACGTTCCGGCCGAGGTGCGGCGCAGCATGGAGCTCTGGATCGGATGCATCGCCGGTGCGCTCGAGGAGAGCGACTATCGCAGCAAGCTCGCGGCGGCGGGCTTCGAGCAGGTGGACGTGGAGCCCACCCGCATCTACAAGGTCGAGGATGCGAAGGCGTTTCTCGAGAGTGCTGGTCCCGGGCTTGCGCAGTTCGCCGAGACGGTCGACGGCAAGTTCATGAGCGCCTTCGTGCGCGCGACGAAGCCGGGCCGCGCGGCCAAGGCCTGCTGCGGGCCACGCTGCTGCCAGTGACAGGCCGGAGATCGGGGATCGGGCGGCCTGAAAGAACCTGGCGGCACCGCAGATAATGCGGTCGCCGGCGGCGCCGCCCGGATCAGGGCCCGCTGACCCCTGATCCCCGATCCCTGATCCCCGATCCCGGTCTGGAACTACGGCGCGACCGTCACGTTGATGACTTCGCACATGCCGGGCAGCGTGCGGTGCATGTCATCACCGGCCTGCACCGCCAGCCGGTGTGGACCGGGCGTGAGCGACATCTCGATCACCTTCTTCCCATCGCCGAAATGAATCCACGGATCGGCCTTCGGGATGACCACGCCGTCGCCAAGACAGTCGGTGTCCAGGCCAAGGTGATAGTGGATCATGCCGGCTCGAACCTGTTCGGGCGTGAGCACCCCGGGTGGAACGGCGGCGACGGTGGCGCCGGTGCTGCCGAACTCGATGCTCGACATCGGCTTGATCGTGTCGCCGGTCTTCGGTGACACGAAGAACACCTTCCCGGCGGCTGGCGGCGCTTCAGCACCGCCGCAGGCGGCCAGAGCAAGCGTCCAGGCACCCAGCACGACAGTCTTCACAATACGGTTCCTCATTACGACTCCTTTTCAGCTGACGAGCAACTCGCTGGGATTATATGCTGCTTGCGCCCCACTGAATCCATTGGATACGATGGCGGCTACGTTGCTGCGCAAGTATCTGTTGTCGACCGACCACAAGGTCATTGGCCTGTAGTACGGTTTCACAAGCCTGTTCTTCCTGCTGGTGGGGTTTGTGCTCGTCCTGATCATCCGGTGGCAGCACGCGTACGCCGGTCAACCCCTGCCGATCATCGGCGGGTGGCTGGGCGGCAACGCGCCCGGCGGCATTCTCCTCCCTGAGTTCTACAACCAGCTCGGCGCGATGCACGGCACCATCATGGTGTTTCTCGGCGTGGTGCCGCTCGCGGTTGGCGCGTTCGGCAATTACGTGCTTCCGCTGCAGATTGGCGCGCCCGACATGGCGTTTCCCCGCCTGAACCTGCTGAGCTATTGGTTCTACCTCGCCGGCGGCCTGGTGATGTTGGCCAGCTTCTTCACGCCGGGCGGCGCGGCCGGGTCTGGATGGACCTCGTACGCACCGCTGTCAGTGGTGGCGATTGACGGCCAGACGTGGTGGCTGGCGGGCATGCTCCTGATCATCATGTCGTCGCTGCTCGGGGCGCTGAACTTCATCACGACGATTGTGCAGCTCCGGGCGCCCGGGCTGACCTGGTTCCGCCTGCCGTTCTTCGTCTGGGCGCAGTTTGTGACGGCGTTCCTGCTGCTGCTCGCGTTTCCGGCGCTGCAGGCGGCGGCGCTCCTGCAGGGGATGGATCGTCTCGCGGGCACGAGCTTTTTCATGCCGAGTGGGCTGGTGGTGAGCGGGCAGCCGCTGGAACGCGCGGGCGAGGGTAGCGCGCTGCTCTGGCAGCACCTGTTCTGGTTTCTAGCCCACCCCGAAGTGTACGTGCTGGTCTTGCCCGCCCTGGGCATCATCGCCGAAATCATCGCCAACAACACGCGCAAGCCGCTCTGGGGCTACCGGCTGATGGTCTATTCGCTGTTCGTGCTGGGTTTCCTGTCGTTCATGGTCTGGGCCCACCACATGTTTCTGACGGGCATGGGGACGACGATCAGCGCCTTCTTCCAGGCGACGACGATGATCATCTCGATTCCGTCGGTGGTCGTGCTGAGTGCGCTCATCTTGTCTCTCTACGGCGGGTCGATCCGTTTCAACACCCCATGCTCTTCGCGCTGGCCTTTCTCCCAATGTTCGGGATCGGCGGGCTGACCGGTCTGCCGCTGGGGCTGGCGACGACCGATATCCCGCTCCACGACACGAACTACGTGATCGCGCACTTCCACTACCTGGTGGCGCCGGGGACGATCTTCGCCCTGTTTGCGGGGATCTATTACTGGTTCCCCAAAATCACCGGCCGCCTCATGAACGAGACCCTGGGGAAGATTCACTTCTTCGGGTCGCTCGTCGCCATGAACGTGATCTTCATGCCGATGTTCGTGCAGGGCTTGGCGGGCGTGAACCGTCGCCTGTGGGACGGCGGCGCGCTGTACACCCACGCGCAGGAGACGCTGTATCTGAACGTGCCCATGGCGTATGCCGCAGTGGCGCTCGCGCTCTTTCAGATCCCCTTCATCATCAACCTGGTGTGGGCGCCCCGGTTCGGGCGCGTCGCGGGCGCGAATCCCTGGGAGGCGACGACGCTCGAGTGGGCCACGCCGACGCCCCCCATCCTCACGGCAACTTCGACACGCCACCGCGGGTCGTTCGCGGTCCGTACGAGTACAGCGTGCCGGGCGCCGCCGCGGATTTTCTGCCGCAGGGCGCAGGCACCGACGAGACGCGCGCAGGCACGTGATGGACCTTCCGTACACCACGGAGATTCGGCCGGACACCGGGTTGACGAGCCCCACGCTCGGGATCTGGCTGTTTCTCGCCTCGGAGGTGATGCTGTTCGGGTCGCTCTTCGCCTCGTACGTGCTGTTGCGCGTGGGCGCGTCGACGTGGCCGGATCAATCGTCGGTGCTGAGTGTGCCGCTGGCGACGCTGAACACCGTGATCCTCATCGCCTCATCGGTCACGATGGTACTCGCATGGGCGTCCCTCAAGAAGCGCAGCCTGCCGGCGTTTCGTCTCTACATGGGGCTCACGCTGCTCGCCGGCGCGCTCTTCCTGGTGGTGAAGGCGTTCGAATACGGCGACAAGTTCTCGCACGGGCTGGTCCCGGCAACCAACAACTTCCTGGGTCTGTATTTCACGCTGACGGGACTGCATGCGGTTCACGTGCTGGCGGGCATGGTGGTCAACGCCTACCTGTGGCTGCCGGGCGCGCGCATGTGGCGGTCCGATCCGGCGCGCTTCACACACCGCGTGGAGATTGCCGGCGTCTACTGGCACTTCGTCGATCTGGTCTGGATCTTCATCTTCCCGGTGTTGTACTTATTGTGATGCCCATGTCCGAGCATGATGGCGTGCGGGTGACACCCTACCTGGTCGCGTTCGGTGCGCTGCTCGCCCTGACGGTCGCGACGGTCGCCGTCTCGTGGCTGGCGCTGCCGGCGACGCCGGCGATGCTGCTTGGCCTCACGATCGCGACGGTCAAGGCGTCGCTGGTGGCGGTCGCGTTCATGCACATCACATCGGCGCGGGCGACGGTGTTCCTCACACTGGCCCTGACGGCCACCTTCTGCGCGGCACTCTTCGGGTTGATCCTGTGGACGGAAGCCGATCACGTGTTGGGCACGGAGTTCACCAATCCGTTTGAATCACAGGGAGGGACTCAGTGATGGCGTGTCCAGTGTGCTTTGGCGGCGAGGACCCGGTCGTTCGCGAGAGCATCACGGCCGGCATTAGCGTGCTGCTCGGGGTGACCCTCGTGGTCCTTGGGTGCTTCGCCCGCTTCTTCGTCTCACTCGCGCGCCGATCTCGAGCGGCCGCGCACCTGACGGACGAGCGATTCGAGAAGGCGGTCGAGTGATGCTGGACTGGCTCGGCCTCCCGGTGGCCGCGTCCGCCCACGCGGCGGCTGTCGACGAGGTCATGGTGCTGGTGCACTGGCTGATGCTGGTCCTGTTCGTCGGCTGGAGCGCATTCTTCGTCTTCGTGCTCGTCCGGTTCAGGCGCGGCCGGCAACCCGTGGCCGACTACCACGGCGTACGGGCGCCTTGGGCGCCATGGCTCGAGGGCGGCGTGCTGGCCGCCGAAGTGGGCCTCCTGGTGTTCTTCTCGATCCCGATCTGGAGCGCGCGCGTCGATCGACTGCCGGCGGCGCACGAGAGCACGGTCGTCCGGGTGATAGCCGAGCAGTTCGCGTGGAACATGCACTACCCCGGAGCCGATCGGGTGTTCGGGCGCGCCGCGATCCGATTCCTGTCGCCTGATAACCCGCTGGGGCTTGACCGCCGCGACCCGGCCGGCCGAGACGACATTACGACCATTAATCGGATGAACTTTCCGGTGGGAAAGCCGGTCCTCGTGTATCTATCCACCAAAGACGTCATTCACAGCTTCGGCTTGCCGCAAATGCGCGTGAAGCTGGATGCCACGCCCGGCCTCGTGCAGCCCGTCTGGTTCACACCCTCGATCACCGGCGAGTGGGACATTGCCTGCTCGCAACTCTGCGGTCTCGGGCATTTCCGGATGCGCGGGATCTACGCCAGTCAGACGCAGGCCGACTTCGATGCCTGGCTGGCGAAAGAGGCGTCGTTTCTTCAGTAAGGACCAACCATCAGGGTGGTCCGCCCTTGAACGTCGCGGTCATCTTCGCCGGCGCGCTGCCGTCGACCGTGATCGACTGCGACTGCGTCCCCAACTGTTCGTGCCAGACCTCGATCGTGTAGCTACCCGGCGGCAGGCCCTTGATCTCGAATCGTCCGTCCTCTCGAGTGACGGCGAAGAACGGGTGCGGTACGACGTTCGCGTACGCGTTCATCCATCCATGCACATCACAACGAATGGGTACGCCAATTTCCGGTCGGTCAAAGACCCGCGGCACTGGCGGCACCGTCGCGGGCTGTCCGAAGTTGAACTCGCGGTTCACGCTCGGCACCGCGTGTACGTTGTGGACGAGGGCGTCGCTGTTGGAGATCTTGATGGTCTGCCCCACCTGCACGCCAACGACGTGCGGGAGGTACTGACACCCCTTCTGATCCAGCAGCACGGGCGTCGCGGGCGTCGCGTAGGTGCGCGCGCCAAGGCCATCCTTGACGTAGACGAAGACGTTCTTCAGGCCATGGTCCGGTCCGACGACGAGCAGCTCGGATACCGCCCCCGGCCCCGGGACGCAGAGCGGATCTGAATCCATCCGGAGCGGACGCACGGGCGGCGGCGTGCCCTCGAACGTGATGGTACCGGCGACGATGCCGGGGCCATCAGCCGTGTCGGTCGGCGCGGCCGCTCCGCTGGCAGCGGGCGCGGCTGAGCCGGCCGGCTGGTCCGGGCCGCCTCCACATGCTCCCGCCAGTACGATCGCCATCGGTACGCACAGCCTGACTCGCAGTAGTGTCCATCTCGACATCAGTGGGTTCCTCGGATTCTACTCGCCATCATACCGTCAAGTCCTTTGCCAGTGCTCGCGCGCGGATCGTTAACCCGCTTGTAACATTCTCGTCATCTTCGATTCATACCGCGCCATTAACCTGAACCGGTGGTTGACAGGCCCACGGTTGGTCCTGGCAACGCCGTTTTAAGTCTTCAAGTTGAGGGGTGCATGAGCCATCGAACCATTAGCGTCGCGGTCCTGTCGGGCTGGCTATTGACCAGTGCCGTCGTGCCGGTGTGGGCCGAACCGGCCGCCCAAACCACCACGGCGCGGAAAGTCCGCGTGACGGGCGTGGTCCGTGACGACTCCAACAACATCTCGTTGCCTGGAATCCCAGTGGAAGTTGCGGGTGGAGAGACCGTCTATACCGACGTCGATGGGCGGTATGTTCTCGACCTGGCTCCGGGCAGCCACGAACTGCGCGTGACTATGGACGGCTACGAGGCGCGTTTTATCAAGGTTGAGGTGGCCGCCGGCTCCCGCGCCATTGATGCGAATGTCGGCCTCCAGATGAGCCGCTTCGCCGAAACCGTAACGGTCACGGCGGATGTGGCGGTGAACTCGGTCACCTCATCGGCTGAATCACAGATCGCCGAGCGCAAGAACGCCGCGGTCATCACCGACAACCTGGGCTCGCAGGAGATGAAGAAGAACGCCGACTCAGACGCTGCCGCCGCGATGTCGCGCGTGACCGGTCTGTCGGTGGTCGACAACCAGTATGTGCTCGTGCGGGGCCTCGGCGAGCGTTACAGCAACACGACGCTGGCCGGTTCGACGCTGCCGACCACCGAGCCAGACAAGAAGGTCGTCCCCCTGGACCTGTTCCCGGCGGGCCTGCTCGACAGCGTGCAGGTCATTAAGTCGTACTCGCCCGACCGCTCCGCGGAGTTTGCCGGTGGCCTGGTGCAGATCGTCCCGCTCAAGTTCCCCAGCCGGCCGGTCGTCGACTTTTCCTACGGGCTGAATGTTCAATCCAATGCCACGGGAAAGTCGATTCCGATGAGCTCGCTGGGCAATCGTGATTGGCTCGGCTTTGACGATGGCGCGCGCGCTGCCGGCGGGTATTCCGAACAACAAGATCGTGCGCCGCGGCATTTACACCCCCGAGGTCGGCTACGGCCCTGACGAAATCACGTCCTTTGGCAAGCTGCTCGGTAATCAGTGGCGGCCGGTGGCAGCCGACGGTGCGCCGGGTCAGAACTGGGGCATGGTGTTCGGCAACCGCTTCGGTAAGTTCGGCATCGTCGCCAGCGCGATGCGGTCACCGGCGGCGCCGCCCGGATCGGTCTTCATGTCGTCAGCGGTGGCGTGGATCATCAGCGCGGTACCGCCGTTGGCGTAGATCGAGTTGACGCCGTCCGCCATGGTCACGTTCTTGTTGGTGATGGTGGTCTTGGCGGCGCCGTTGGCGGCGACGGTGAAGTTCATCATGTCGCCCGCGTGCGAGCCGTCGGGGCTCTGCATGCCGTGCTTTTTCGCGGCGGGATTGAAGTGCGGACCAGCGGTGGTGAAGGCGGGGCCTTCGCACTTGGCCACCGAGTGGATGTGGATCGCGTGCTCGCCGGGCGTCAGGCCCTTCACATCGAGGTCGATCGAGATGCCGCCGTCCTTGGCCGCCGAGATCATGGCCATGCCAACCGAAGCGCCCTAGGCGTCCTTTAAGTCGATGTGCTTCATGCCCTGCGCCGACAGGCCGAGCGTCACCACAGACGAGAGCGCGATTGCTGAAAGTATCCGGGTCATGTTGCTCCTCTAACGCGTCCAGCTTCGCCACCCCGGCGAGGCATCAGTCTTCATCATGGCACCCTCGCCGGAAAAAGAGAAGGACTCGCCCCGTGTGGGAGCGAGTCCTTGAATGGAGGCGAGGCGATTTAGAAGCTGTAGCGAATCGAGAGCTGCGTCTGTCGAGCCGTTCCCAGCCCGACCGTGCGGTTGAGCGGGCCGAGCATGTAGCCGAAGGTGCCGGCTTGTGCTTCGGTTAGTGGCACACCGGGCGTGCCGTTCGGCAGGCTCGCGGCCGGGTTCTCGTAGTTGAGATGGTTGAGAATATTGAAGATCTCCGCGCGCAACTGCAGGCTTTGCGACGTCATGAAGCGGAGGTCCTTGCTGACCATCAGGTCCGCCTGCCAGAAGCCGGGGCCGCGCAGGAAGTTGCGCGGCAGGTTGCCGAAGGTGCCGGGCTGCGGCGTCGCGAACGCGGCCGGGTTCAACCAGCGGACGCCGTTCTTGAGGTAAGGGTCGACACCGGCGACCAGGTCAGGACGCTGGGTGCCGCGGCTGTTACCGCCGATGATGTTTGCCACCGTGACGCCACCGACCGTGGCGTTGTCGGGTCGGCTCTGCACCACGTTGATCGGCACGCCGCTGCGGGCGTTGACGATGGTGCCGACACGCCAGCCACCGCGCCAGAGGCCTTCACCCGGAAGCAGGTAGACCAGCGAACCGTTGAAGGTGTGTGGGATGTCCTGGGGGTTGGTGCCGTACTCGGTCTCGTAGTTGAACGTGTTCTGCGTGGTCGCCGCTTCGTTCGAACCCTGGGTGGTGCCCTTGTTGCTCGAGTATTGGTACTGCAGGCCGCCCGTGAAGCCGGCGCGGAAGCGGCGCGTGGCGCTGACCTGCAGGGCGTTGTATTCCGCGTAGCCGCAGCCCGTGATGGCCCGGCCACTGATGGTCAGGCCATTGGTGCAGCCCGAGGTCTTGTAGTCAACCTGGCCGACCGACGGCACCAGGCGCGTGCGCGTGACCGGGTCGAGCGTGTTGCCGACACCGCGCAGGAACATGTCTTTGCCCTGGCTGCCGGTGTAGCCGACCGTCAGGTTGATTTCGCCGGGCAGCTCGCGCGAGAGGCTCACGCCGTACTGCCTGTTGTATTCATCAGGGCGCTCGTGGGTGTAGCCGCGAATCGACAGCAGGTTGCCGAAATTAATGCCGGTGAAGGGATAGGCGAGACCGTTGTTCGGCACGTCGGCGGTCTGCGCACGGCGGCGTTCGATGTAGTTCTCGATCGGCTGGATGCGGTCTTCGAACTGGCCGGGGCCGTAGAACAACCCGCAGCCGCCGCGAATCACCGTCTTGCCGTTAATCTGGTAGGCCGCCGACAGGCGCGGCGAGAAGTTGTTCTTGTCGGGATTGTAAAAATTGTTGACGTCGGTGGCGAATGCGTTGTCTTCGACGAAGAACGGCTTCGCCCGTCCTTGCGCTTCCTTGACCACTGAGTAGTAGTCGTAGCGCAGACCGAGCTCGAGCGAGAGCTTGTCGGTCGCGCGCCACGAGTCCTGCGCAAAGCCGATGGCGTAGAACTGCTGGGGCTTGAAGTTCGGCGAGTCGAGTGCCACCTGCACCGCGGCCGGGCGGTTGTCGATGAAGTCGTTGACGCTGTTGTAGGTGATCTCGGTGCTGCCGAGGAATTGGAACGTGCCATCGATTCTACGGTACTCGCCGCCGAGCTTGACGGTGTGCGCACCGCGAGTCCAGGTCAGCGAATCGGTGAACGACAGTGAGTTGGGGTCAAACACCGACCCGATGGTCGAGGCCGCGCTGCTGGCGCGAATCAGCAGGCCGCTGCGGGCGATACCGGTGGTGCCGCGCGCATCGACGCTCGACGAAGTGACCGTGCCCGAGAGCGACACGCCGACCGGGTCGTAGCCGGGCGTGGCGCCGAAGGCGAGAGCGCTGGTCTGTGGCTTGTTGACGCCGACCTTGAACTCATTGATCAGGCTGGAACCGAGGATCGACTGGAAGCTCCCAACAAGGTTCCGCGGATTCTGCTTGGCGCGGACGCGGCGCGCGGTCGCCGTGCGATCCGGCGTGTCGAGGTCGCCCTTGCTGAAGAGATAACGGACGTACACCGACTGTGCGTTCGAGAAGCGATGGTCGACGCGGAACGCCGCCGTGTTCTCCTGCTGGCTGGCCTCGGTGGTGTTGGTCGCCAGCCCGAGCAGCGGGTTGGCGGTCGCCACCGTGCCACGCGGAAACCCGTTCAGTAGCGACGCCACTGCCTGGGTGCGCTCGGGGCTCTGGCCGGCGCCGCTGCCAATCGGCTCCCCGGCGAGGATACGGCGTCGCGCCTCGTCGCTTGGCACGGCTTCCGTGAAGCTCAGCCCGGTCTTTTGCTTCAGGCCTTCGTAGCTGCCGAAGAAGAAGGTCTTGTTCGAGACCAGCGGGCCTCCGAACGAACCGCCGAACTGATCCAATGTCAGTGGCTGTTTGATGTGGTCGTATTTGTTGGCGGCATCCAGCGCATCGTCGCGCTTGTATTCAAAGATTGAGCCGCGGAACGTGTTGCTGCCCGACTTGCTGATCACGGTGATGTTGCCGCCGGAGCCGAGGCCGCTTTCGGCGGGCGCGAGGCCGGAGTTGACGCGGAATTCGGCGACCGATTCCATCGAGGTCTGCAGGCGGAACTGCGAGCCGGTCGAGTTCAGGTAGCCGGGGCTGGCGTCCCACACATACGTGCCGTCGATGCCGTCGTAGTTCAGGTAGTTCTGCTGGTTGGACTTGCCGTTGAAGCGGACCGACGCCCAGCCGCCGTTACCATCGCTGGTCGCGCCGGTCGCGAGCGTCATCAGGTTGGCGAAGTTGCGGCCGTTGACCGGGAGGTTCTGCACCTCTTCGGGCGACACGTTCACGCCAATCTTCGCGGAGGAGAGGTCGAGCACTGGGGCATCGGCGGTCACGGTGACGTTTTCCGCAAGCGACGCGACCGCCAGTTCCAGTTCGACGCGCTCGATTTGTCCCACGCCGAGCACCACTTCGCGCGTGCGCGGTGCGAAGCCGGCCAGCTCGCTGGTCACCAGGTAGGCGCCGGGCCCGAGATTGGTGACGGTGTAGGCGCCGTCGCCGTCGGTCACCGCGGTGCGCACGGCACCCGTGCTCTTCGACGTCACCACCACGGTGACGCCCGGCAGGGCGGCCTTGCTCTGGTCGAGAATCTTGCCGCTGATGCGCGACTCGGTCTGCTGTGCGGCGGCGAGCGATGGCGCGCCTGCCAAGAAAAGAGCCAGCGCGATCAACGTGCACGCGCGGAATAACAACTGCATGGACAACCTCCTCAAACGGGACACACTCACACCCGACAAGGTATCGGGGCGGCTCCATCGCTGGTGTGACGGGCGCGTTAATTCCGTGAAAACTGACGCGGCGTGGTCGCAAGCACGCCGGTTAGCACCGCGATCTGTCGGTTGCCTGGGCAAGATGTAACATTCGTGTAACGTTTGTGTGGCATACTTCCGGGCGTGCGATTCCGCCTCATTCCCCGCGAACTGAAATTTTTCAGCGATTTCATCACCTTGGCCGACCGGATCGTCACCGGCGCGACTTTGCTGGAGCGGATGCTGTCGTCCGATCCGCCCGCGTGGGACATGGCCCTGCAAATCAAGCAGGTCGAGAGTGAATGCGACGCCCTCACGCATGACATCATTCAGCGCCTGAACTCGACGTTCGTGGTGCCGATCGATCGCGAAGACATTCACGCCCTCGCCAAGTCGCTCGACGATGTGATGGACGCGATTGACGCAGCGGCGGCGGTGACGCGACGCTACCGCATGGCGTCGCTTCGTTACGGCGCGCGCGAACTGGCGTCGCTGACGTGGCAATCGGCGATGCAGGTCAAGGTCGCCGTCGAAGCGCTCGAGCACAAGATTGGCGTCCACGATCTCGCTGTCGAGGTGAATCGCCTCGAGAACGCGGCGGACGATGTGCACGACGAGGCGCTGCGTCGGCTGTTCGAGGAAGAGAAGGACGCCATCACCGTGATCAAGTGGAAGGAAGTGCTCGACCTGCTCGAGGAAGCCACCGACCGCTGCGAAGACTGTGCCAACGTGCTCGAAGGCGTCGTCGTCAAGCACGGGTAGCGCTGCAGTGGAACTCGCCCTCGTCTCGCTGGTCATCGTCGTTGCGCTGATTTTCGATTACATCAACGGCTTTCACGACGCTGCCAACTCGATTGCCACCGTCGTTTCCACCCGGGTACTGAAGCCGGGCCAGGCGGTGGTGTGGGCGGCGTTCTTTAATTTCGTTGCGGCCTTCGTCTTCGGCACGGCGGTCGCCAAAACGGTCGGGTCGGGGATGGTCGACATCACGATCGTCACGACGTCGGTGATCCTGGCGGGCTTGATCGGCGCCATCATGTGGGACCTGATCACCTGGTACTACGGCCTGCCGACAAGCTCGTCGCACGCGCTGATCGGTGGCTACGCCGGCGCCGCCGTGGCAAAGGTCGGCATGTCGGCCTTGATTCCGTCGGGCTGGACGAAGACGCTGATGTTCATTGTGCTCGCGCCGGGCGCCGGCTTCCTGCTCGGTTTCATCTTCATGGTCGCGGTCTACTGGCTCTGCCGCAATACCGCACCGTCACGCGTCGACCGCCACTTCCGCAAGCTACAGCTGCTGTCGGCGGCTGCCTACAGCCTCGGCCACGGCGGCAACGACGCGCAGAAGACGATGGGGATCATCGCCGGCGCTTTGTATGCCGGGGGGTTCCTCGCCGAGTTCAGGATTCCGTTCTGGGTGGTGATGGCCGCGCACGCCGCGATCTCGCTCGGCACGCTCGCGGGCGGGTGGCGCATCATCCACACCATGGGCTCGAAGATCACGCGGCTGCAGCCGGTGGGCGGCTTCGCGGCGGAGGCCGCCGGTGCGGTGTCACTGTTCACCGCCACGGCGCTCGGCGTCCCGGTGAGCACGACTCACACCATCACCGGCGCCATCATCGGTGTCGGCTCAACGCGCCGGCTCTCGGCCGTGCGGTGGGGTATCGCGGGGCAGATTGTGTGGGCGTGGATCCTGACGATTCCCGCCTCGGCCGGCATCGCGGCGGTGACGTTTTATCTGCTGCACGCCATCGGCCTGCCCTAACAGCCCGTGGTGAAAGTGGTGACGGCATTCGACCGGCGCTGCATCCCCGCCGACTGCGTTGCTCGTCCTTCAAATATGCTCAATATTTTCAGTCCTCGCGCCTGGTCGGCGGGGCGCAGCACCGGTCTCGGTGCTCGCCACCACTTCCACCACGGGCTGCTAAGCGAGACAGTGAGCCGTTCACTGTCACCTTTCGGCTGCTGATTGTCTGAGGGGCAAGCTGACCGTGAAGAGCGCGCCGCCGGCGGCCTGATTCTCTACGATCACCTCACCCTCCAACACTTGGACCAGGTGTTTGACAATCGACAGCCCGAGGCCGGTGCCACCAGGTCGCGCGCGCGACTTGTCGACACGGTAGAAACGCTCGAAGACCCGCCCGAGGTCGTCGGGCGCAATCCCGTGGCCAGTATCGCCCACACTCAACCGGAAGCGGCCGGCCACCACCATCGCCATGACGTCGATGGCGCCGCCGGCCGGCGTGTAGTTGACCGCGTTCTCGACCAGGTTGCGCACGATGTCGTGCAGCTTGGCGGCGTCGGTGTTGAGCATGGCCGCCTCGGGGGTCACCGTCACGGCGATCGTCTGCTGTTTTCCCACCGCCGTGGCCTCGAAGTCGCCGGCGATGCCCCGGACCAGGGCGTTGATGTCGCACGGCGCCATCTCCACCGTCTCTTGCCCGGCATCGAGCCTGGCGAGCCGCAGCAGGTCTTTCACCAGCCGCTCCATGCGGGTGGCGTGCCGGTGGATGATCTCGACGAATCGCCCATGCGCATCGGCATCATCGGGATCGTCCAGCAACGCTTCGGCGTAACCCTTGATCGCGGTCAGCGGCGTGCGCAGCTCGTGAGACACGTTGGCGACGAAGTCGCGGCGAATCAGGTCGGCCTTGCGCAGTTCGGTGATGTCGTGCATCACCAGCACCGCGCCGCGACCCGCGCTCACCACCGGCGCCACCTGGGCAACCAGGGTGCGGGTGGTGTCGCGCGTGACCGACAGTTCGAACGCGCTGGTCTCTCCGCCGGCCAGCGCGCGGCCCAGGTGTTCGACGATGCCGGGATGGCGGATGGCTTCGACATAGGAGTGGTTGATCGCGCTCTGCTCGAGTTTCAGGATCCGGCGCGCCGCGTTGTTCACCAGCTGCAGACGGCCCTGCTCGTCGATCACCAGCACCCCCTCGATCATGCTCGACAGGATCGCTTCCATGCGCGCGCGGTCACGCGCCAGGCCGTCGACGCGCCGGCCGAGTTCCTGTACCGCCTGATCCATGCTGCGCGCCACGCTGCCGAGGTCGTCGTCGCCGTAGTCGGGGGCCGGACGGCTGAGGTCGCCGAGCGCGTACCGCCGCGACACCGCGAGAATGGCCGTCACGCGCTGCGAGCGTCCACCGGCGTTGGCCAATCGGAGCAACGCGATCACACTCAGCACCAGGGCGGCGCCGGCGGCTACGCCAAGCAGGAACAGGGTGGTCGTCGAGAAGGGCATCACGCCGGTGCCGGGTCGAGCAGCTTATAGCCGAACTGCTTGACAGTCACAATCGCGTCGGCCAGCATCGGCACCTTCTCGCGGAGGCGCCTGACGTGCACATCCACGGTGCGCGTGCCGCCGGTGTAGGAATAGCCCCACACGTCCGACAGCAACAGGTCGCGCGAGAGCACGCGGCCGCGGTGCAGCATCAGGTACTGCAACAGGAGAAATTCCTTGGCGGTCAGCTTGACCTCCTCGCCGTCGATCTTGACCACGTGGCGGTCGACGTCGACCGAGAGCAAGCCGTAAGTCAGGCGGCTGTTGGCCGGCGGCGCGCGATGGGCGCGGCGCAGCAGCGCCCGCACCCGCGCCACCACTTCGTTCGGGCTGAACGGCTTGGTGATGTAATCATCGGCGCCCAGTTCAAGGCCGACAATGCGATCCGACTCTTCCGCCTTCGCCGTCAGCATGATGATCGGGATGGCCGCGGTGTTCGCGTCGGCGCGAATGGCCCGGCACACCTGCAAGCCGTCGAGACCAGGCAGCATCAGGTCGAGCACCACCAGGTCGGGCGCCTCGCGCTTGATCTGCGGCATCACCTCACGCCCCGAGGTGACGATGGTCGCCATGAAGCCCGCCTTGCGGAGGTAATGCTCGAGCAGGCTGCCGATGTCGGGGTCGTCTTCGGCGATCAGAATTCGGGTGGGGGGGCGAGCCGACATGGTTTCCGCGGATCTTAGCAGTTGCAGTATCGTTTATGGGATTGATGGCATCGTATCGGACAGCTTTATGAACCGTGCATCTCTGCTCGCTCTCTGCGTCATCTGTGTCATCGGCGGCCCCGCCGTGCTGGGCCAATCGGCGTTGAAGGTTGACGTCAGCCAGATCGGCCCCAAGGTCGGCGCCGTGGCCCCGGTGTTCTCGGGCACCGACCAGCATGGCGTTACCCAGTCGCTGAAGTCGGCCGCGGGGCCGAAGGGGACGATGCTCGTCTTCTTCCGCTCCGCTGATTGGTGACCGTACTGCAAAACGCAGCTCGTGGAGCTGCAAAGCCGCTACGACGACATCAAGAAGCAGGGCCTCGGCCTGGTGGCCGTGAGCTACGACCCGGTCGAGACGATCAAGAAATTCGCTGACTCGCGCGGCATCGCGTTTCCGATCGTGTCGGACCCGGGGTCGACGATCATCAAGCAGTACGGCCTGCTCAACGAGACGATTGATCCCAAGACCCGCTTCTACGGCGTGCCGCACCCCGGCACGTTCATGCTCGACAGCAAGGGTGTGGTCACCGCGCGATACTTCGAAGACGCGTACCAGGAGCGCAGCACCGTCAACAGCATTCTCGTGCGCCAGGCGTCTGGCATGCAGGGCGCGCCGGGTGCGATTCGCTCAGACACGATGCACCTCACGGTGCTCACCTCGATCAGCGACACCGACGTGGCGCCCGGCAAGCGCATCTCGATCACGTTCGACGTCACGCCCAAGAAGCTGATGCACGTCTACGCGCCCGGCAAGCACGACTACCAGGTGATTGGCGTGAAGCTGGACCCACAACCGTGGCTGCGCCTGCAGCCGGCAAAGTATCCGCCGTCGGAGATCTACCACTTCAAGGAACTGGACGAGAAAGTGGAGACTTACGGCAAGCCCTTCAGGATCGTGCAGGACATTACCATCCTTGCCACGCCGGACGCGCAGAAGCTGCTGGCCGCGTCGCCCACGGTCAAGATCTCGGGGCGGCTCGAGTATCAGGCGTGTGACGACAAGGTCTGCTACGCGCCGACGCG
>SHUG01000032.1 GCA_009694735.1 Acidobacteriota bacterium
CTGTCCATTCACCGACACCGTGTAGTACGACGCCAGTCCCTTCCATCCGCACACCGTCGTCTTGGCGCTGGGGCGGAAGAACTCCGGCTTGATCGCATCGGGCGGGAAATAGTGATTGCCTTCGACAATCACGATGTCGTCGCTCTGGGCAATGACTGCGCCGTTCCAGATAGCTTTCATATGGAGACTAGGACGCGAGCCCGCGGAGCCGTGGTTCATGACCGACGGTGCGCGCCACTACGAGCAGTTCGGGCACGCCCTCCACTCCCCATCGGCGTTTCGCGTCAAGGCCTTGCCACACTCAGGGCATTGCGCAATGTGGCCAACGGCGGGGCCCGCCCGCGCCGCCGGCTTGGCAGCCGCCAATTCCTCAGCGGTTACTGGCTGCAGGAACTGCTCCGCGAACGAGATCTTGATGGTCTTCAGCTGGTCGCCGAACCGGACGAAGACACTCTCGCCGTTGGTGCCCTCCACCTTTCCCACACCCCATTCGGGCCGCGACCGATGCCGTACGTGCTGCCCTGCCTCATGTGCCATTGCTTCCCCTCAGTAGCCGAAGTCGCCCAGTGCGAGCAGCCGGCGATGGACATCCGGCTGGCCCGCCGGCGTCTGCGCACCGACGACCGCGCCGACCATGATCAGCGCGAGGCCGAACGTAAGGGAAATAGTCATGGTAAGCCTTCATGCTAGCGCGCATTCGAGAGATGGGTCTGCGTTATCTGTGTCATCTGCGGCCCTGAAGTTTTGATGACACGAATCTGGATTGGAGGCAAGATCTCCCGACATGAGGAATCTGAGTTCGCTGTTCGACCTCACCGGCCGCGTGGCCATCGTCACCGGCGGCTCGCGCGGACTTGGTCTCGAGATGGCCGCGGGCCTCGCCGAAGCCGGCGCCTCGCTCATGCTCTGCGCCCGGCGTGAGGAGTGGTTGACGCCGGCCATCGCCGATCTCCGGGGGCGCGGGTTCACCGTCGAAGGCATGACCTGCGATGTCTCGAACGCCGCCGACGTCCAGGCCGTCGTCGACAAGGCGATCGCGGCCTACGGCCGCCTCGACATCCTGGTGAACAACGCCGGCGTGACGTGGGCGGCGCCCGCCGAAGACATGCCGCTGGACAAGTGGCGCAAGGTCATCGACACCAACCTCACCGGCACGTTTCTGTTCTCGCAGGCCGCCGGCCGCGAGATGTTGAAGAGCAGCTACGGCCGCATCATCAACGTAGCGTCGATCGCCGGCCTGATCGCATCGGTCAACGGCCCGCATTACGCGGCGTATGCCGCCAGCAAGGCCGGCATCATGGGACTGACGCGGGAACTGGCCGCGTCGTGGGGGCGGCAAGGAATTCGCGTGAACGCGATCGCGCCGGGCTACTTCCATTCGCGGCTGGCCGACGGCGCCATCGAGATGGTCGAGCCCGAGCTGAAAGCCACCAGCCCGATGGGACGCGTGGGCGCGGACGATGAGCTGAAAGGCGTGGTGGTGTTCCTGGCCGCCGATGCCTCGAACTACATGACCGGCCAGGTGCTGGTGGTTGACGGCGGCTGGTCGATTACCTGAGCTCCATCTTCGCGATCGCTTCGACGTGCACCTCGTCTGGACCATCGGCCAGCCGGATGGTGCGGGCGTAGGCCCACGCGGCGGCCAGGCCGAAATCATTCGACACACCCGCCGCGCCGTGCGCCTGAATGGCCCGGTCGATCACGCCGGCCGCCATGCGCGGCACCACCACCTTGATCATCGCAATCTCACGGCGGGCCGCCTTGTTGCCCACCGTGTCCATCAACTCCGCCGCCCTGAGCGTGAGCAGGCGTGCCTGCTCAATCTCCATCCGCGATTCGGCGATGCCTTCCCGAATGGTGCCCTGCTCGGCCAGCGGCTTGCCAAACGCCACGCGCGCCTTGACGCGGCGGCACAGGCTTTCGAGCGCGCGCTCGGCGCAGCCGATCAGCCGCATGCAGTGATGAATGCGGCCCGGACCGAGGCGGCCCTGCGCGATCTCAAAACCGCGTCCTTCGCCCAGTAGGATGTTCGAAACCGGCACGCGTACGTTGGTGAACACCAACTCCGCATGCCCATGCGGCGCATCGTCATAGCCAAACACCGGCAGCATGCGACGGGTCTCGATGCCGGGGGTCGCCATCGGCACCAGGATCATCGACTGCTGCTGATGCACCGGCCCGTGCGGATCGGTCTTCCCCATGAAGATGGCGATCTGGCAGCGCCGGTCACCGGCGCCCGAGATCCACCACTTGTGTCCGTTGATCACGTAGTGCTCGCCGTCGCGGACGATGCGCGATTGGATGTTGGTGGCGTCTGAGGAAGCGACGTCGGGTTCGGTCATGGCGAAGCAGGACCGGATCTCGCCGGCCAGCAGCGGGTCGAGCCAGCGCTGACGCTGCTCGACGGTGCCGTAGCGCACCAGCACTTCCATGTTGCCGGTGTCGGGCGCTGAACAGTTGAAGACTTCCGGTCCCATGGGGATCGAGCGGCCCATGATCTCGCAAAGCGGCGCGTACTCCAGATTGGTCAACCCCGCGCCGTACTCACTGGCCGGCAGGAACAGGTTCCACAACCCCGCGGCGCGCGCCCGGGCCTTCAGAGTCTCGACGATCGGCGTCGGCTGCCAGCGGTCGCCCTCGGCCACCTGGCGGTGAAACACGGCTTCGTTCGGATAGACCTGCTCGTCCATGAACGCCGTGAGCCGCTGAGGTAGAGTCATGCGTGGAATGATAGTGCACCTGCCCTTCGCCAGCCTGGCGGACCGCGCCGGCACCGAGATCGGTGTCAGCGACTGGCTCCCGATCGCACAGGAGCGCATCGACCAGTTCGCGGCCGCGACCGGTGATCGCCAATGGATTCACGTGGATGCTTCGCGCGCAGCGGACGAATCGCCGTACGGCGCCACGATTGCGCACGGGTTTCTGACGCTGTCGCTGGTCACCGTGCTGCTGCAAGAGACCGTCGCCGTCGATGGCACCGGCATGGTCATCAACTACGGCTGCGACCGCGTGCGCTTCGTCTCGGCGGTGCCGGCGGGCTCGCGCATCCGCGCGCGATTCACGCTCGCATCAGTGGAGAAGGCGCGCGACGGCATCCAGGTGACATGGGGCGTCGTGATCGAACGCGAAGGGCACGACAAGCCGTGCGTGGTGCTGGACTGGAAGGTGCGCTACTACCCTGGATAGACAAACCTTCCGCCGTCGCGCGAAGCGCTATGGCGGACAAGCAAGGGTTGCCTCGAACCCTTTGCGGGCGAGGTGGCGGACGCGCACATCGAACTGTGCGAACCGCTCGTCGGTGGTCTGGCCGCGCTGGTAGCGGAAGTAGATCTGCTGGATCACCACCGCCACCTTGAACAACGCGAAGGCTTCGTAGAACGCCAGCCGCGAGAGGTCTCGCCCACTCTTCGCCGCGTAGCAATCGATCACCTCGTCGCGACTGAACCAGCCCGGCCGATCGGTCACCGACGCCAGCGCGTCGTTCGGTTCCAGGCGCGTGCCGTGCGACCAGTACGCCAGGAAGATCCCAAGATCGACCAGCGGGTCGCCGAGCGCCGTCATCTCCCAGTCGAAGACGGCGACCACACGACCGGCGTCGGCCGGATCGAGCATCACGTTATCGAGCTTGAAGTCGCCGTGGACGATCGCCGGCGGGTCGGCGTCGGGCGGTAGCCGGGCGGGCAACCACGCGGCCAGTGCGTCCATCTCGGCGATCTCATCGGTCTTCGATCGCGACCAGCGCTCCGTCCATCCGCGCACCTGGCGTTCGACAAACCCGGCGGGCTTGCCCAAGTGCGACAGGCCGTCAGCCCCGACGTCGATGGCGTGCAGATCGGCGAGGGTTTCGATCATCGCGCGGCTGACACGCCTACGTTCCGCGGGCCGATCGGCAAGCTGCGGAGGTTCCTCCGCGCGGACGACGATCCCGTGGCGGCGTTCCATGACGTAGAACGGCGCGCCGGCGACGGCCGGATCCTCGCACAGCAAGTACGTGCGCGGCGCGAGCGGAAATCGGGGATGAATCGCGTCGAGCCATCGATACTCGCGGGCCATATCGTGGGCAGTTGGCGGCAGTGGACCGAGCGGCGGGCGTCGCAGCACCAGCTCCACATCGTCATAGCGAAGCAAATAGGTCAGGTTGGAATGGCCGCCATGAAACTGCTCGATCCGCGGCTCGCGAGAGAGGTCGAGCCGGTCAATGCCGCTGGCTGGAAGGTGTCGCTCGAGATAGGCGGCAACGCTCGCCCAGTTCAGTTGCTCGCCCGCCCGCACCGGACGCGCATCGCCAGGCACGTTAGGCGAACCGCAGTCGCTTCAACAGGCGAACGACCTTCGTGCGCAGGCGATCGTCGGTCCACTCCTCGGTGGAGTCACGCTTGTCTGCCGGTTCCTGGCCATCGCAGCTGTGGCCGAACATCAACAGGCGGGTGGCCTCGAGCATGCCCTCGGCGCCAAACGGCTTCTCGATGAACGATTCGCCCTCGCCAAGCTCGTTGACGCCCTTGAACAAGGCATCGGCAAAGCCAGTGACGTAGAGGACGCGCGCCGACGGATAGCGTTGGCGCACGGCATCGGCGAGCTCGCGCCCGTTCATCCGCGGCATCATGAGGTCGGTCACCAGCAAGTCGACGCCGCGAAAGCTGGGCACGTCGAGCAGCTTCGCCGCTCCGACGCCGGAGTCGGTGGATTGAATCTCGTAGTTGTCGACCGACAACACCCGCACCAACAACTTCAACAGCGGATGCTCATCGTCCACCACGAGCACGCGCTTGCGCACCGGCAGCGGCGGGCGCGGCAACGTTGCCGGGACAACAACCTCGCCAGGCCGATGAATCAGCGGGATGTTCGGAAACGGCATTTCGGCCGTTGGTAACGTTGGACCGGCGGCGACCATCGAGCCATCATCTTACCGCCATCGGATGGCCTTGCAGGGGCGGCAGCCGGAAGAGTGGCAGAACCGCAACCGACACCAGATGACGCAGGGGACATTTGCCCCTGCGTCACCTGGTCGAGCCGCGCTTAGCGCTTGGCCGACTCGTAGATCGTCGCCGCGCCGCCACCGATGGCGGCGCCGATCAGCGCGCCTTTCTTGCCGCCAATCAGGCCACCGATGCCGGCACCACCGCCGGCACTGCCGCCGATGATCGTGGCCGTTTTGCCCCACGAACGGCCCTCACGCCGGTCTTCTTCGCGATACACCACGCGCTCGCGCGTCGCCGCGGGTCGTGCGGCCCTGCGCGCCACCGGTCGAGCGCGCTGCACCGGCATGGAAACGATGTCGGGCGCGTAGGCCGGTTGCTGGGTGTAGTACGCCGGTTGCTGAGCGTAGTACGCCGGCTGGGTCATCATCGCGCCGCCCTGCCCGGGTGCGCCTGGGTAGGCTGCCGTCATCGCATAGGGATTGTTGGGATCCACACCCATCACAGGCGCGGCCGCCGGTCGCGCAAACGCTGAGACGCCGAGTGCGACTGCGCCAGCCATGAGGCCGCCAATCGCCGAACCAAGGATGGTTTTCAACATGCCAGCAGAATCGCCTGGCAATCGACTAGAAGCGAGGACGGATACGGTGTTCTCAGGACGAAAACACCTTGGTTTGTGCGGTGAACAGGACAGCTCGGCTGTCGTTCGCAAGTGCTACATCGGGAAGGTCATGCCTTCCTTCGCGACATCTGGGCGATCGATCTCGGCGTTGCTGTTATTGATGTGGATGAACCACAGCTTCGCCTTCACACCCGCGAGCAGCTCGCGCGTACGGCTCATCAGTGGATGCGGGATCTCTTCGATCGGCCGGTTAATCTCGGTCGCGGCTGCGAAGGTGCCATCGAGAAACGCATAATCGACGGTGTTGGCGAGGTCGCGAATGCTGCGGTCCCACTTCTCCCAGCGATCGATGTCGGGAATGAACAGCGCCGAACGGCTGGGGCCGGCGATGCGAAAGCCGACCGTGTCGGAGAACTCGTCGCGATGCGGCACCCGGAATGCGGTGACCGACACTCCCCCATCGAGCACGGTCGGCTGGTCGTAGGCCATCGTCCGCAGGGCAATGTTCGGGACCGCCACCAGTTGGCTCCACGGCCCGTTCGTGCGCAGGAACGCGCCCATGCGGTCGGTGACATACACCGGCACCGCTGCCGCATTCACTGACTCGCGCCCGAGAAACATGAGCCCGGTGTAATGCCCGACGTGCGCGTGCGTGAGAAAGATGCCGGCGGGAAGCTTGCCACCGGACAGCCGCTGCAACTGCGCGGGAAAGTCCGGCGTCGCGTCGAACACATATGCGGCGCCAGTACGGCGGTTGATCAAGCCGAGACTCGACACCTTCTCCGGCTGGCGCTTGCCGGCGCGAATCTCCTGACAAATCGGTCGCTCGCAGCCAAGCTGCGGAATGCCGCCGTCCTGGGCGATGCCAAGCACCACGACTTCCCACGCTGAGTCCTGTCGGGTTTTGGCACCAGTGTCCGCCACGGCGATCAGCATCGCGATCATCGCGATCATCGCGATTGCAGTGGGCACCAACCCTTGAGGCACTCCAGGCACTGTACGCATTTTAGGCACCCGGCTTTCAGGGAGCGATCGCCCAAAACAGTGAGACGCCCAACGAGACCCGCCAGAAGCTGAAGTTATTGGGACGACGAAGGTCAGGGTGGTCGGCAAGCGTCCTGAAATACCGCACGTCGCCCCGCACGGCGACCATGTCGTTGATGGCGAAGAGGGCACCGCCGCCGGCGTTGATGCCGAGGTCGAAGGTCTTGGCCGGCCGCGTGCACGGCGCATCGCACCCATCCACTTGCATCACGCCGGCGCCGACCGATGCGAATGGCCTCAGTCGTCCTTCGGGCTGGATGAAATTGCCGTTGAACATGTAGGTGGCCACGTCGAGCACCTGGCGCCCGGCATCAACGTCGGCCGAGTAGCCGAAATCAAACTCGGCGCCCCACCCGTTGGCTTCCTGCACCGACACCGAGGCACCGGGCGTCAATCCCGGGTTCGAGACATCGCCGCCGGTCGCCAAACCGGCCTGGCCGGTGAAGTAGCCACGAAACGAACTCATGCTCAACTGGGCTTCGGCCCGGGTCGCACTCGCGACCACACCACACACACACATCGCGAACACGACCATCCGCTTCATCTCATCTCCTCACACTCGTTGCTCACGGACGGGCCGGTAAACAGCCGCTGCCCTTCGGTCAACAACCACTGGCGCGCTTCCTGGTGCCGGGGACACACCGCGCGCACATGCCGCCAGAACCGCTCGGAGTGGTTCAACTCGCGCCGGTGCATCAACTCGTGCAGCATCACGTACTCGCGCACGAACGGCGGCACGAGGATGAGCCGCCAGTTGAGGGTGATGGCGCCAGTGGCCGAACAGGCGCCCCACCGAGACCGCTGGTTGCGCACCGAAATGCGGGTCACCACAATGCCGTGATCGCCTGCCAGCATTCTCAGCGCCGGCGGCAGTTCCTGCAGAGCGCGCGTGCGCAGCGCCGGCTGGTCAGGGTGCACGACGGCCGCCCGGGCCCTTCGCGACTCGCGCTGCCGCTCGATCCACGGCTGGCTCTGCTCGACAAACGCGAGTGCTTCGCGCTTCGACCCCCAGCGCGGCAACGTCACCCGTAACGTCCCATCGTCCAGGACACGGAGGATGTAGCGCCGGGCCCAGCGGTGACGCACGAACACCGTCGGCGCGACGCGAAACGGCAAATCCAGCTGCATGGACGCTGCTAAGAGTAGCAGTCCGCCTTCGCTAAAGCTATGGCGGGACGGGTAAAGTATTGGCATGGCTTCAGGCTTCGACGTCCTCGCGGAACTGGTGCGCGGCGCCACGTTCGACGACTTTCTCCTCCGGCCGCAGTTCAGCGTGATCGAACGCCGCGATCCGTCGGTGATCGACCTGTCGTGCCGCTTCTCCACTCACATCACGCTCAAGCGGCCACTGGTGTCGGCCAACATGGATACCGTCACCCGCGCGCCGATGGCCATCGTCCAGGCCGAAGAAGGCGGCCTCGGCATCATCGATCGCGGGTTCCGCAGCGGCGACATCGAGCCGCAAGTGCGTGAAGTGGAGAAAGTGAAGCGGATGCAGCACATCATCATCCGCGATCCGTATGCCGTGACGCCGGCGACCTCGCTGGCCGACGCGACGACGTTGATGAGCAGCGCCGGCTGAAGGGCCTGCTGACCGAGCGCGACGTCCGTTTCGTCGACACCACACACGGCGACGTCGGGTCACGGATGACGCCGGCCGCGGCGCTGGTCGTCGGGCGCGGCGAGCTGACCCTGGCCGCCGCCGAACGAATCATGGTCGAGCGCAAGGTGAAGAAACTGCCGCTGGTGGACGCCCACGGCGTCTTGATCGGGTTGATCACCGCCAAGGATATCTACCGCCAGGAGCGGCTGCCGTTTGCCACCCGCGATGGCCACGGCCGGCTGCGCGTCGGCGCGGCGATTGGCGCCACCGGAGATTTTCTCGAGCGGGCGGCGGACCTGGTGAAGGCGCACGTTGACGCGATCGTGATCGACATCGCGCACGGTCATTCCACGGTCATGGCCAAGGCCATCGACGCATTCCGCAAGGCCTTTGCCGACGCTGAGCTGGTGGCGGGCAACGTCGCCACGGCTGATGGCGTGCGGTTTCTCGCCGAGCGGGGTGTCAACGCGATCAAGGTGGGCATTGGTCCGGGCGGCGGCTGCACCACCCGCCTCACCACCAGCTTCGGCGTGCCGCTGATCGCCGATGGCGGCATCAAGCGTCATGGGGCGATCCTGGAGGCGCTGCTGTTTGGCGGCGACACCGTGATGCTCGGCAGCATGTTCGCTGGCACTGAAGAGACGCCGGGCGACGTGGTGCGGAAATCCGTGGTGCTGCCCGATCAGCAGCGATCGGTGAAGGTGCCGTTCAAGGTCTTGCGCGGGATGGCCTCGATCCAGGCCATTCGCGATCGGCTGGACGTGGAAGACGACGAGGTCGTGGACCTCGAGGCGCTTGGCGCCGAAGGGACCGAGGTGAGTGTGCCGGCGCGCGGGTCAGTGCGGCCGATCGTGCAGGACATCCTCAAGCACCTCTGCTCGTCGATCAGCTACGGCGGCGCACGGAGCCTGGATGAACTGCGGCAGATGTTCCGGGACGATCCGATGCGCTACTTGGTGAAGCTGTCCGCTTCGTCGAAGCGCGAGAGTTACGAGAGGTGATGGTCCGGCTAAAGCCGGACGCCACATCGTCCTGGGTTGGATGCCAACGTCGAGTCCGGCTTTAGCCGGACCATCAGCGCGCTGATCGGCGCGACCAGCCGGCAAGCAACACGTGGCTGTTGACGCCCGGGTTCGACGACAACTGGTTGCCGTTCGAGAAGTGCTGAAACCGGTACGAGACCACGAGGCTGTCGCGAGGCGAGGTGTGCCACCTCGCGCCTCCGCCCCAGTGGGCGGTGAAGTTCACGGCGTTGGTCTGTTCGGGAATCGGATTGGTGGTCCACAGTCCGCCCATGGACATCTCGGCAAACACCGACCAGGTGCGCAGTGGGAGGAAGTTCCAGCGCCACACCACCGGCGCGACACCGGCGCCGTAGAGCCGGGTCGGCGCGAACTGCACCAGGAGCGGCGTGGCTTCGACCGCCCACGCGAAGCAGCCGCGCAGCCATCCGGGTCCATGGGGCCTCGTCAACGACCGGCCCCACGACACCGCTTGCACACCGTAAATACGATTGCCCGCCGAGTCGAACAACGCGACGCTCCGGGCGGCACCGGCCGACACCATCCACTCGGACCGCAGCTCGCCGGTCCGGCCAGGTTGCAGGCAGGTCGCGACCGGCATCGTCGCCATCTGCATCGCCACCAGCGCCGCGAGGAACATCAGTCGCCCGCGACTCGCTGGGCCAAGGTGATCACGTGCCCATCCGGATCGGTCACGGCAAACTCGCGCATGCCGTAGAACTGGGTCTTGAGCGGCATCACGATCGGCGCCCGCGGCGCGACCACCTCGTGCAAGGCGTCGACGTCAGTGACGATGAAGAACATGGTGGCCGTCCCGCCTGGCGGCGTCGACGCCATCGCCGGATAGTCTTCGACCGCGGCCTTCACATCGTTGAGGAACACCGGGACACTGTCGCGCTCGAGGCCGACAAACACATACGACGGGGCCTCCGGCACGCTCATGCTGATGGTGAAGCCGAGCACGTCGCGATAAAACGCCAGGCTCCTGGCCAAATCACGGACGACGAGGTTGGGGGTGACGGATGTAAAGCGGGTCATGGGCACACTCCTGCCAAGGCTCGCGTTACCTCCGTCCGGCGATCTGCGAGAACCAATCGCCGAGTGGGGGTGCTGTTGGGGCCAGCCCCCGCGAGGGACCGGCGAAGTTTATCAATCAACGCGCAGCGCTACCAGCGGGTCCACGCACGTGGCGCGCAGTGCCGGCAACAGGCCGGCCATGAACGCCATCACACCGAGCACGATCGGCACCCCGAGCGCGACACGAATGCCGATCTCCTGCGTACGCTGCGCGACCGAGTACGCCACGGTGCCGTAGATGCCGGCGAGCGCCAGCACCAGCGCGATGGCGGCGAACACGACCAGCAGCGTCATGTTGAAGCGGCGCTGCGTGAAGGACGCGCCAACGACGGCGTCGAGCGTGCTCTGCAACTTCGGCCGCGACGCCTGCCAGGCGGGAACCACGCCGAACAATACGCCGGTCAGCAGTGACAGCAGCACCGCGAAGGTCAAGGCCTGGCCGTCCATGCGCAGGGCGTGGCGGAGGTCCTGAGAGAAGCGGTCCATGCGGACCGCGATATTGCAGCTTGCTTGCTAAACCACTTACGGCCTGCAACTGGTTGTCAAACCAGTGAGTTACGGTGATTCAGCCCCTTGAGTCATCGGCTGGATCTGTCCGTTTGCGGAACTGCTATGCTCCGGGGATGGCGCGCGGGTGGGAGAGCAAGGCGATTGAGTCGCAGCAAGACGATGCGGAGCGGAAGCCCGCGGAGCGGTCGCCGTTGACGCCCGATGAACGAGCGCGGCTCCAGCAGAGAGCCGGGCTGCAACTCGCACTCGCCGAAACCCAGGCCCAAATGGGTGCCGCCTGCCGCCCGGCCCATCGCGAAATGCTGAAGTTACGGCTGGACGCCATCCAAGATCAACTGAAGGACTTGTGACGACCGGGCAGATTTGCTAAGCTCACTGGCCAAGCCAAAGACAAACCAACATTCCATAGCCACGTTGGATTTGACCACGAATACCCCATTGCCTTCAGCCGTCACCCGTTAGAGTTCACCAGTGCCACCAGTCCGATTGTTCGTGGGCAACTTGCCCTACCAGGCGACCGAAGACGATCTGCGTACCCATTTCGCGCAGGTTGGTCCACCCACGCAGATTGTCCGTCCGCTCGACCGGGAAACCGGCCGCGCCCGCGGATTTGCGTTTGTCGAGTACGCGGAGCGCGCCCCCGCCGAAGAAGCCATCAAGAAATTCGACGGCCAGTTGTTCATGGGCCGTCCACTGGCAGTCAGCGAAGCCCGCGCGAGGGAGGCCGGAGGCCCGCCGCGACCAAGCGGCGGCTTCGGTAGTGGTCCACCCCGGCCAGGTGGCTTCAGCGGCGGCGGCGGCTTTAGTGGCGGCAGCGGGTTTAGCGGCCCGCGGCCCGGCGGCTACGGCGGCGACGCCCCCGGAGGCGCCAAGAACTTCGGTCCCCCGGCTCCGCCGAAGGACAAGAAGAAGCCCTTCGCGAAGAAGGAAGACAAGCCGCGCGGTCCCATTCCGACCAAGTTCACGGGTCGCATGTACGACCTGGACGACTCGGAAGAAGATGCGGTCGACACCATGCCCGACTTCATGAAGCAGGACGAGGCGGATCCCGACGCGCCGGACACCACCGAGACGACGCCTGATACGGCGGTTGATACGACCCCGGATACCGACGACGGAGACGACAAGGAGTAGGGAGCCATGCCGAAGCGCGAGGACGTCATCCTCTTCAGCGGCGGTGCCCAGGGCGCCGAAGCGGAGTTCGGTGCCTGTGCGGAGCGCTTCGGGATCGAGGAGGTCAACTTCTCGTTCGATGGCCATAAGCCGGTCCGCACCCGCGGCCTGCGCAGCCTCAATCACGAAGAGCTCCACGCCGGCGAGGTCAGCCTCGCCTATGTCTCGCGGCTGATGAACCGCCGCTATCCCGACACGCCGACGTTCCGGAAAATCCTGCAGAGCATCTGGTATCAGGTGAACCACGGCCAGGAAATCTACGTGATTGGCACCATTCAGCCTGACCAGACCGTGCGCGGCGGCACCGGCTGGGGCGCCGAGTTCGCGAAGCTGTGCAACAAGCCGCTGTTCGTCTTCGATCAGGAGCGCGCCAGCTGGTTTGAGTGGGACGGCGATGGGTCGAAGTGGAGCGAGCGGACCGGCAGCGGTGAGCCGGTCATCACCCACATGCACTTCAGCGGCACCGGCACGCGGATGGTCAACGCCGCCGCGCGGCAGGCCATCGAAGGCCTGTTCGCGCGTTCGTTCTAGTTCAGTGAAAGCTGAGTGGTCTTTTTTCGTGTCGAACCGGCCGCCCGCGGACAGGTATGATGCCGGCGCGCATGACTGAATCGCCCATCCTCGCCGCCGCCCTCGACGAATTTCAGAAGATCAAGAAACTCGCGGACAAGTCGATCGAGCAACTCTCGAACGACCAACTGCATGTGAAGATCGACGCCGAAGCCAACAGTGTCGCCGTGATCATGCGGCACCTGGCCGGCAACATGCGGTCGCGATGGGTCGACTTCCTGGCGAGCGACGGCGAAAAACCCGGCCGCCTGCGCGATCGGGAGTTCGAGGAGGTCGCGCAGACCCGCGCCGAACTGATGGCAGAGTGGGAGCACGGCTGGCAGTGCCTGTTCAGCGCGCTGACGCCGCTGACCGACGCCGACCTGCAGCGCACCGTCATCATTCGCGGTGAGCCGCACTCGGTCTACAAGGCCATCAGCCGGCAGGTGGCGCACTATGCCGGCCACGCCTATCAAATCCTGTTGCTCGCCAAGCACCTGCGGGGCACCGGTTGGAAGACGCTGTCGATCCCGCGCGGGCAATCCGAGGAGTTCAATCGACGCGTGTTGGCCAAGTTGAAGGCCGAAGGCTGACGGCCGATGCGACTGCGGTGGGGCATTCTTGGCACGGCGCGCATCAACCGGCGCGTGATTCCCGCCATGCGACTGGCGCGGCGCAGCGATCTGGTGGCCGTGGCGAGCCGGACGCGAGCCAGGGCCGATGCCTACGCCGCTCAATGGCAGATCCCCGGGGCCGTTGAAGGCTACCAGGCGCTGCTCGACGACCCCGGGATCGACGCCGTCTATATTCCACTCCCTAACAGCGAGCACGTGCCCTGGACGATGGCGGCGGTGGCGGCCGGCAAACATGTGCTGTGTGAGAAGCCGATGGCGCTCGATCCCGCCGACATCGATCGCATCCAGGTCGCCGCCACGGCGGCCAGGGTGGTGGTGGAAGAGGGCTTCATGTACCGGCACGAGCCGCTGACCGCCAAGGTGCTCGAACTGGTTCACGGCGGCGCGCTCGGTACCGTGCGCGCGATCGTGTCGGGCTTCACGTTTGCGCTCAGCCACGCCACCGACGTGCGGCTCGATCCGGCGCTCGGCGGCGGCTCGCTCTGGGACATCGGCTGCTATCCCGTGACCTACGCGCGCCTGCTGACCGGCCGCGATCCCAAGATGGTGTTCGGCTCGGCGCAATGGCACGCCAGCGGTGTGGACGAACAGTTCATGGGGATGCTGCGCTTCCCTGGCGGCACCACCGCCACCATCTATTCGGGCTTTCGCGCAGCCTTGCGCACGTGGCTCGAGGTGATGGGCAGCGAGGGCGCGCTCACGGTGCCCAATCCGTTCAAGCCCGGCGATCGTGAGTTGCTGGAACTCGAGCGCGGCGGTCACGTCGAGACGATCGAGGTGGCGGGCTCGCCGACGCTGTTCGTGCGCGAGATCGAACACTTCGAAGCCTCGGTGTTGGACGGCGCGCCCTCGGTGGTGACCCTGGCCGATAGCCGTGGCACCGCCGCCACCCTCGCGGCCCTGGTCGGCTCGGCACGCGACCAGGCGGCGTTGTATCCTGAATAGGTGCAGCCGGGGATCTTGCGGTTTGATGAGTTGGCGAATTGGTGATTTCAGAGTGACGAATGCTCACGATTGAGAAGCGGCATCGAACGGTCGGCGTGAAGGTGGGCAACGTCATGGTCGGCGGCGGCGCGCCCGTCGTCGTGCAGTCGATGACCATGACCGACACCGCCGATGCCCGGGGCACGGCGCAGCAGTGCATCGAGTTGTGGGAGGCGGGCTCGGAGATGGTGCGGGTCACGGTGAACGTACCGGAAGCCGCCGCCGCAGTGCCCGAGATCAAGCAGCGCATGCTCGACGCCGGCTGCACGGCGCCGCTCGTCGGCGACTTCCACTACAACGGTCACCTGCTGCTCACGCGGCACCCCGACTGTGCCCGCGCGCTCGACAAGTATCGGATCAATCCGGGTAACGTCGGCACCGGCAAGCGGCGCGATGAGCAGTTCGCCACCATCTGCCAGGTCGCCATCGATCACGGCAAGCCGGTGCGCATTGGCGTCAACGGCGGCTCCCTCAATCAGGAGCTGGTGATGGCGAAGATGCAGGAGAACACCGACCGCAACCTCGGCAAGGACTCGGACGACATCATCAGCGAGTGCATGGTGCTGTCGGCGGTGCAGTCGACGGAGCTGGCGATTGAAACCGGGCTGCGAGCCGACCAGATCATCATCTCGTGCAAGCTGTCGCGACCGCGCCACCTGATCGACGTCTACCGCGCGCTCGCGCGGCAGACCACGCAACCGCTTCATCTCGGACTGACCGAAGCCGGCATGGGCACCAAGGGGCTGGTGTGGTCGGCCGCCGCCATGGCCGTGCTGCTCGCCGACGGCATTGGCGACACGGTGCGCGTCTCGCTGACGCCCCGCCCCGGCGGCGACCGACGCGAGGAAGTGTACGCGGCCTGTGAACTGTTGCAGGCCCTGGGCCTGCGCACGTTCGCCCCCAGCGTGACCGCGTGCCCCGGCTGCGGGCGGACCACGAGCAGCACGTTCCAGGAGCTGGCGGAAGCGGTGCAAGGCTACATTCGTGAGCAGATGCCGTCGTGGAAGAAGACCTACGAGGGCGTCGAGTCGCTGACGCTGGCCGTGATGGGGTGCGTCGTGAACGGTCCTGGCGAATCGAAGGCCGCCAACATCGGCATCTCGCTGCCGGGCACTGGCGAAGCGCCCCACTGCCCCGTGTTCATCGACGGCGTGCACGCCACCACGCTCAAGGGCACCTACGAAGAACTGGCCGTCGCCTTCCAGCAACTGCTCGATGACTACGTCGAACGAAAATATCCGAAAAGAATAACGAATTGAGAATAACGAATAACGAAGGGCTCGCGATCCGTGGCGCGGTCGCGGCCGATCGTGACTTCGTGCTCGCCCTGGCCGACCGGCTGGTGTCGTTCGAGGTGCCGGCGTTTCGCACGAAGGACGAATTGGCCGAGGGCGATCGGCGCGCGCTCGCGGAGTGGTTTCGCGGACCGAAGCCCGGCGAAGCGCTGTTTGTCGCCGGGCATGACGGCCGGCCGGCAGGTTGCGCTTACCTCGTGACCCTGGTTGACTACTTCAACGAGCGCCCGCACGCGCACCTCTCGGTGCTGGCGGTCACGGCGGAGGCCGAAGGTAAAGGGGTGGGCTCTGCCCTACTCGACCAATCCGAGGCCTGGGCCAGAGAGCGCGGATCCGATCGCCTCTCGCTCAGCGCGCTGGTCACCAACAGCCGCGCGCGCGCCTTCTACGAGCGGCGGGGCTATGCGGGCGAACACATCCGCTACGTCCTGCCGCTCAAGTAATAACAGGAGATAAAAAGATAAGGAATTCTCCTTATCTTCTTGCCTCCTGTAAAACAGCCTAGAATGCCGCCACCATGTTCATACGCGTTGTTCTGGTCGCTCTCCTGCTTCTCGCGCCACTCGCCGCACAATCCCCCCAGCAGTTCGACATCCTGATCAAGAACGGGCGCGTGCTCGATGGCACCGGTAATCCCTGGTATCGCGCCGAGATCGGCATCACCGGCGATCGCATCCGCGCCATGGGCGCCCTGACGGGCGCGACCGCCAAAGTCGTCATCGACGCCGCCGACCGTTTCGTGACGCCGGGATTCATCGACGTGCACTCGCACGCTGGTGACGGGCTCGCCACCGAAGGGCTGAAGCACGGTCAGCCCCTGCTGGCGCAGGGCCTGACGACGGTGTTTGTGAATCCCGATGGCGGCGGGCCAGTCGATCTGGCCGGCCAGCGCGCCACCTACGAGCGGCAACGCATCGGCACCAACGTCGGGCAGTTCGTCCCGCACGGTTCGATTCGCCGGGCGGTGATGAACATGTCGGACCGCGATCCCAACGCCGCCGAACTCACCCGGATGGTGGAGCTCACGCGCCAGGGCATGCTGGCTGGCGGCGTCGGCCTGTCGAGCGGCCTTTACTACGCGCCCGGCAGCTATTCGAAGACCGCCGAGGTGATCGCCATGGCCAAGGCCACGGCGCCGTTTGGCGGCGTCTATTCCAGCCACATTCGCGACGAATCGGACTACACGATTGGCGTGGTGGCCGCCGTGCAGGAAGTGATCGAGATTGCCGAGCAAGGCGGCGTGACCGGTGTGGTGTCGCACATGAAGGCGCTGGGGCCCGCGAGCTGGGGCCTGTCGAAGACGCTGATCGACCGCATCGAAGCCGCCCGCACGCGCGGCGTGCAGGTGTTCGCGGATCAGTATCCGTACGAAGCCAGCGGCACGGGCATCGTCGGCGCCTTGATGCCGCGCTCGGCCCAGGTCGGCGGCCGCGAGGCCATGATGAAGCGCGTGCTCGGCGAGCTGCGCCCTGAAATCCGCGCCGAGGTCAAGACCAACATCGCGCGCCGCGGCGGCGCCGAGACGCTGATGGTCAGCCGCTACTCCGCCGATCCGTCGTTTGAGGGTCAGCGGCTCTCCCTTTTGGCCGCGAAGGCTGGAATGGCGCCGGAAGAATTCGCGCTGAAGATGCTGGAGAAGGGCGATGCCAGCCTGGTGTCGTTCAACATGTCTGAAGGCGACATCGAAGGCATCATGCGCCAGCCGTGGACGATGACGTGCACCGACGGCGACCTGGTGCCGATGGGCGTCGGCGTGCCGCACCCGCGCGCCTACGGCGCCTTCGCGCGCAAGCTGAAGCGCTACGTCCGCGAGCGCAACACCGTCGACATTGCCGCCGCGGTGCGATCGATGACGACGCTGCCCGCCACGGTGTTTGGGTTGAAGGACCGCGGCCAACTGCGGGCGGGCGCGTTTGCGGACGTGCTGATCTTCGACCTGGCGAAAGTGAACGATGCGGCCACCTACGAGAAACCGCACCAACTCGCCGAAGGGATGAACGACATCATCGTCAACGGCGAACTGGTGCGGCGTGACGGGAAGTTCACGTCGGCGCTGGCGGGACGCGTGCTGCGGCCGGAGCGGCGCTAACCGCTGCTAGCTGCCCTCTGGGAACTCAAGCTCGGGGTCTTCGGTATAGCCGTTCGCGGTGACGTTGTACTTGTAGCGGCCAGGCGTGGCAGCGGCCAGGCTCTTGCGCTCGTTGCCTTTGAACCGCAATGGGCCCCCGCCCCAGGGGCCGCCCTTGGGCCACATGATTTCCACCTCGACCTCTTCGTCGGACGCGAGGTTGACGACAGTCCATTCGATGTACCCCGGCGCGGCGCCGATCAACCGGGGTGAGGTGCGGACCCGGCAGTTCCCGTCAACCTTGTAGAGGAAGATGGTCGCAGCATTGTTACGCTTGCCGGGCGCCACGTCGGTCACGGCCGTAAAACGCGGTAATGGTTTGAGTAGTGCAAAGTCCTCGTCGTCGGCAATCACGTTACGCGCGATGCCGCTGGCAACCGCGCGCTCAATCGCATCCAGCGCTTCTTTGGGAAACCGCGACACGGTATACAGGGCCAGCCCCATATCACTGAACAGCGAGACCGAGCTCGGCCGGATGGCGATCAGCCGCTGGAACTCGGCGAGTCCCCGGTCGACCTCGCCACTGCGCATGTGTGCTGAGGCATGCAGACGAATCGCCTCCTCATAAGTGGGTTGCAACGCCAGCGCCCGATCGACTTCGGCATTCGCTTCCTGGAACCGGCCGCTTCGGAACAAAGTCAGCGCCGCGGTGTAACGGACGCTCGGTCGTTCCGGCTCCAGGCCGATGGCTGTGGTCGTCGACGTCATCGCCCTCTCGGCCCACGTCTTGTCATTGGTCTGCGCATACATCGCCCACTGCGCTTCGGCGAGACCGGCGTGCGCGACTGCGAACCTCGGGTCGAGCGCCACCGCATCGCTGAATTCTTTCAGCGCAGCCTGAATGCTGCCCGTCAGCTCCCGGCGGTCGAGCTGAGCACGACCGCGCCAGTAGGCCAACTGTGCCGGTTCGCTGGTCGTGGTGAGCGCCGCCGGCGCCACACGCTGCCCGGACGGGGTCTGGTCGGCGATGGCGTTGCCGAGCGAAGTGGCCAAGCGGGTCTGCAATGCGAACAGATCCTTGACCGGCCCTTCCACCGTTTCCCCCCACGCCACCGATGCGTCAGGCCGCTCGAGATTTAGCGTGACGTGCAGGCGATCGCCCCCCGACTGCACCGACCCGGTCACGATGTAGCTGGCGTCGAGCGACCGCACGAAGCTGGCGTGATCGGGATTCTGCTGCCGGCTCTCTTCCACCGCCGACCGCGACAGCACGGTCACCCTCGGCACGGAGGCGAGGCTCGTGATCAGGCTCTCCGCCAATCCGGCGCCGAGGTAATCGTTCGCGGCGTCTCCGCTCGAATTGGTCAGCGGCGACACGGCCACCACCGGCGCCTCCGGGCCGAGCGGACGCGCATTCCACTGCAGCCGAATGACGAAGCCCGCGACCACGACCAGGGTCAGTGCCGCGACCACCAGCGTGCTGGTCGGCACGCGCTGCCGCAGCAACACGGTGCGGCGCGCCAGCGGCGACGACTCGGTGTCGCGCATCGGACTCAGCTCGACCAGCACCTCCTCGCCCGACGCCGGCCGACGGGCAGGCTCGCGTTCGAGCAACCGCTCCACCAGCCGCGCCAGCTCCGGCGGCACCTACAGGCCACTGCCGGTCAGCTTCGGCGCGTCATCCCGGAGGACCACCGTCACCAGCTGAATGGCATCACTGCCCGGGAACGGCCGACGGCCGGCGAGCATCTCGAACAGCATCACGCCCAAGGCATAGCGGTCGGCGCGGCCATCGACGTTGCGCGACAGATATTGCTCGGGCGCGGCATAACCCGGCGTGCCGACCAGCCCGCCGCCAATCGTGCCGGGCACACTGGCCGAGATGTCGGCGCCGGCCGGCACCAGCCGCGCGATGCCGACGTCCAACACCTTGGCCCGGCCATCGGGACTGAGCACCACGTTCGAGGGCTTGAGGTCACGATGAATCACACCCTGCGCGTGCGCCGCCGCCAAGGCGTCGGCCAGCTGCCTGGCGACCTCCACCGCCTCGGCCACCGTCATGGGGCCGCGCTGCAGACGGGCGGCCAGCGTGTCGCCCTCGACGTATTCGAAGACCACCATGACCTGGCCATCCACGTCGAGCACGTCGTGAACGGTGGCGATGTTCGGGTGATTGAGGGTAGCGGCCGCGCGAGCCTCGCGCATCAGTCGCTGGCGGCCCTCGGTGGTGTCGGCGTCAGCGCCCTTGACGGTCTTGAGGGCCACCTTGCGCTGCAGCCGGGTATCCTTCCGCCAGCCACACCACGCCCATACCGCCAGCGCCTAGCTGGCGGACGATCTGATAGGGTCCGACGGCGGTTCCGGCGTGCACGGCTCTACTGGTCTCCGACCTCAGGAGAATAGCACTGAAGGCGCGCTAACACCGTGATTGCACCGACGAGCCTTGATTGCGTGTGATCAACCGGACGCTTCGCCGATCGGTAAGGTCGGCCGCCATTGTCTACCGAACCTTCATTACAATTGAGGCGTATGGCCAAGCCAGGCGCTGCTCTCACCGAGTCGAACGTTCAAACCGCGTGTCCGCTCGATTGTCCTGATGCATGCACGCTTGACGTGACGTTGCGCTCCGGGCGCATCACGAAGATCGATGGGTCGAAAGACAACCACATCACCAACGGCTACATTTGCGCCAAGGTGCGGACCTTCCACGAGCGCGTGTACGGTGACGACCGGCTGCTCTACCCCGCGGTGCGCCGCGGCGCCAAGGGCACGGGTCAGTTCAAGCGCGTGACCTGGGACGACGCGCTGGCGTTAATCGCTGAGAAGATGCAACACGCACGCGACACCGCGGGCGCCGAAACCATCCTGCCGCTCTGCTACGGCGGGTCTAACGGCTTCATGACGCAGGACTACGCCGACGCGATCCTGTTTCGCCGGCTCGGCACGTCGCGGTTGCTCCGCACGGTGTGCGCCGCGCCGACCGGCGCGGCCAACCTGGGCCTCTACGGCAAGATGGCATCGGTCAGCTACGAAGACTACCCGTCAGCCAAGCTGATCATCATCTGGGGCGTGAACCCCGGGGTGTCGGGCATTCACCTCATGCCGTTCCTCAAGGAGGCGCGCGACAACGGTGCTTACGTCGTGGTGCTCGACCCGCGCGCAACCACCGTGGCTCGCCAGGCCGACCTGCACCTGGCGGTGCGGCCAGGCACCGATCTGCCAGTGGCGCTGGCCCTTCACCGTTATCTCTTCGAAGAAGGATTCGCCGACCAGGCCTTTCTCGAGCAGCACACCAACGGCGCCGCCGATCTCCGCAAGAAGGCCGAGCCATGGACCTTCGAGCGGGCCGCGCAGACCAGCGGCATTGACGCCGGCCAACTGCGCGGACTGGCCGAGCGCTACGCGAAGGCGTCGCCGGCACTGGTCAAGTGCGGGTGGGGACTCGAGCGCAACCGCAACGGCGGCAGTGCCGCGGCGGCCGTGCTCGCGCTGCCGGCGGTCGCCGGAAAGTTTGGCGTCCGCGGCGGCGGCTTCTCCATGAGCAACTCCGCCTCGTGGAATATCGACCGCACGTGGCTGGCCGACACCGAACCGAAGACGCGCGCCATCAACATGAACAAGGTCGGCCGCGTCCTGACCGAACCGGAAGGCACGCCCGTCAACGTGCTGTTCGTCTATAACTGCAACCCGGTCGCGATCCTGCCCGACCAGCGCCGCGTGATCCGCGGCTTCGAGCGCGAGGATCTCTTCACCGTGGTGTTCGACCAGGTGATGACCGACTCGGCGATGTACGCCGACGTCGTGTTGCCCGCCACGACCTTCCTGGAGCATTACGACTTCGCGCGCGGCTACGGCCCCATCACGTTGCAGCTGGGCAGGCCGGTGATCGACGCGGTCGGCGAATCGCGTCCGAACAGCGACGTGTTCCTCGACCTGTCACGGCGGTTGGAGTTATCGGTCGAGGGCGACCCCGAAGACGACCTCGAATCCATGCTGGCCGTCCTCAACCACCTGCCTGAGAAGGTCGGCAACGACCTGCGAGAGAACTGGACGGCGCGGCCACCCCACGATGGCCGGCCGGTGCAGTTCGTGGATGTGTTTCCGAACACGGCCGATCGCAGGGTCGACCTGTTTCCTCCGGCCCTCGACACACAGGCCCCGATGGGGCTATACGGCTATCAGCCAGACCCCGGCACCGCGGAGTTTCCGCTCGCGCTGATCTCGCCGGCGAGTGACCGCACCATCAGCTCCACACTGGGCGAACTGCCTCGTCCCGAAGTGCGCCTCGAGATGCATCCAGACGATGCGGCGGCGCGCGGCGTGGAAGAGGGCGATCGACTGCGGCTCTGGAACGCGCTCGGCGAAGTCCGCATCAAGGCGCACCTCACCCATCTGCTGCGGCCGGGCACGGTGGCCATGCCGAAGGGGCTGTGGCGTCGCAACACGACCAACGGCTACACGTCGAACGCGCTCTCGCCGGATTCGTTGTCAGACCTGGGTGGAGGCGCGTGCTTCAACGACGCGCGCGTGCAAGTGGAACGCGTCATGAAGTAGGGAGCTTGCCCCGTCCGCCTCGGCTGGCCTGGCCACCCTTGCGTCCGGCGCGACGTGCTTCATCGGCCGACCATTCGTGCGCGGTGCCCTTGGCGTGAGCGGCACGGCCGCCCTTGCTGGCAATTTCGCGCCGCTTCTCTGCTGACATCGAGGCAAAACCCCGGCGTGCTTTTCGGATCTCAAACACGGTGACCTCCCATTGGTCGAACTACGTCTATATAGCTACTCCATTTCCCTGGCGAAATTCGCGCCAGCTCAACTGACTTATCGATCGCGTAAAATGTTATCTATCAGTAACTTACGTAGAGACAATTAGAGACATAATCGCAACCAGCCCATCCATGGTATCGAATTGCTACATAAGGGCGAGATACTGCCGAGGATCAATACAATCCGATGATGACGAAATCGAGGCTGGCGCTGGTCGTGGCCGGCCTGACGCTGCTGGCTGGCACTGCTTACCTCAGCCCTCGTGGCCAAGCCTTCTCCGGACACCTGGCCGAAAACCTGCGCTGCTGCCAGCTCCAGGTCGCCCGGGCTTTCGCGATTGCGATTCAAGAGACGCTCGGCAATGCGCCCTATCCATCGGAGATCGGGCAGGACAAGTGGGTGGCCGAAGTCATGTTCCCCGGCGTTCGTGACGGCGTGTTCCTTGATGTCGGCTCCGGCCACGGGCAGATTGGCTCGAACACCAAGGCGCTTGAAGATCGCGGGTGGTCCGGCATCTGCGTCGATCCCTTTCCCGCCGCCATGGAGGGGCGCGACTGCCAGATGATCAAAGAGGTGATCTCGAGCGAGGCCGGCAAGAAGGTGTTGTTTCACACCCACGACGGCCTCGGCGGCATTGCCGACACCCTTGGCAAGTGGAAGGACGAAGCCTCAAAGGCGCCGGCGGTGGAGCTGACGACGGTCACGCTGGCCCAGGTGCTGGAGCAAGCGAAAGCGCCCGCCTTCATTCACTTCCTCAGCCTCGATATCGAAGGCGCCGAGCTCGACGCGCTGCGCGGCATTCCATTCGACACGTATCGCTTCGGCGCCATGGCCATTGAGCACAACGAGGAAGAGCCGAAGCGCACGGACATCATCACGTTCCTGGAGGCACGTGGCTACCGGCGCGTCCACACCTACAAACAGGACGACTTCTTCGCGCCTACGCCGGGCGCTCGCTACGGCGCGCCTTGAAGACATCGCAGTCTTCGCAGTTCCGCAGGTCGAACTCGTAGCGGACGACGGGCCAATACATGGGGTGGGCGCAGTAGACCAACTCGCCGTCGACGATCGTGTGCGAGCCGAGGTTCTCGGGAAGATCGGCGGTGCGCCGGCCGTACCAGCAGCAGCGGTGTCGTTCCTCAGGCTCCACGGGGCGATCATAGCCGGGAATCCCGAGGCTTGCCGGTCCCGGCAGGGGCCGAGGTAGAATTCAGGCAGAGGCGCAAACGATGAGCATGTGTGGGGGTCCGACCGGCCCGGCCAACCAACAGGTGGCCAACAAGTCTGGACGCAAGGTGTTGTGCGTCAAGTTCCAGAAGGAGCTTCCCGGCCTCGACGCCGCGCCGTGGCCCGGTGAAATCGGCCAGCGCGTCTACGAGAACGTGTCGGCCCAGGCGTGGAAACTCTGGGAGGAACGCCAGAAGATGATCCTCAACGAGTACCGCCTGATGCCCTGGCAGAAAGAAGGCCAGGAGCTGATCAAGAAGCAGATGGAGGACTTCTTCTTCGGCGAAGGCTCGGCGCTGCCGCCCGACTTCGTGCCGCAGCAGTCAAAGTAGGCCACCGATACAATGCAGCCGCAGATTTAACACAGATTAGACAGCGATCTATTGGTTCAGCACTTCAAGCCACGGATCGATCGTCAGCCGCAGGCAGCCATGCGCCGTCCGCACCGCCTGCTCCGCCGCCTCCGGGGTGGGCGCGTGCGCGAAGATGAACCCCAGGTAACTCGCCCCTTCCGGTAGGGCCAGCAACTGCTGGTCCGGCTTCGCCGTGACCAGCACGTCGTCCACGCCCGCGACGGCCTTCGCCTCGTCCACGCCGGTAGCGCCGCGAAACACGCCGCTGCGCGGAATCGGGATCATCATCACCGCCGATGCCTCGGCCTCGCGCGTCCACCCGCCAACGGGCTCGCCGACAGCGTGGCGCAACAGCAACTGCTCGAGCCCAATCGAGGGCTCACCGGGCTTCACGAATCGCAGCGTCCTGGCGCACAGGCCGCCGATCGGCCGCGCCGCGACCTCAAGCACGTAGACGCCACGGCTGTTGACGCGGCACTCCGCGTGCACCGGGCCGTGATGCAGGCCCACCGCCCTGGCGGCGCGCTCAACCATGTCCTGGATCTGGCGCTGGATGCCGACATTGACCCGCGACGGGGTGACGTAGATCGATTCCTCGAAGAACGGACCATCCATCGGATCGGGCTTGTCGAAGATCGCGAGCGTGTGAAAGGCACCGTGCTCGAGAATGCCTTCGAGCGCGTACTCGGCGCCGGGGATGTAGGACTCGATCTGGATGACGTCTGACTCGGGATCGCGAAGTTCCCGGATCTCGTTCGAGGCGAGCAGGCGCTGCACCCGGCCAAACGCCGTCACCAAGCTGAGCGCATCGTCGGCGCGAATCACGCCGCGGCTGCCCGACAGTACGGTGGGCTTGATCACAGCGGGAAACGTCACCCGCGACAGCAGTGTCGATGGGTCCGTCGCCGACGGCACGGTCAGGAATTCAGGAACGGGTAGCCCGGCGGCTTTGAGCCGCGCGCGCGACAGGCGCTTGTCGCGGGCGATGCCGGCTGATTCGGGCGAGTGGCCCGGCAATCCGAGGAGCCGGGTGATGTAGGCGGCCATCACGCTCGGGCGGTCCCCCACTACCAGCACGCCATTCACGGGACGCGACTCGAGTGCCTTCAGGACGCCGTCGACCGATCGCCATTCCTCATGAAAGCGAACCGGAATGGCGCCATCGCGCCAGGGGTCGTCGAGCTGGTCGCAGCGATCGGTGGCGTAGACGACCTCGACGCCGAGTGTGGCCGCCGCCTCCGCGAACATGCGCGTCTGGTATCCGGTGGTCGTCGCCAGCAGCAGCACACGTCGGGGCTGTTCCGAGCGAGGCGTCACGGAAGTCTCCCGAGCGGGGTCTCAAGCCGAAGGGCCTGCCCTGAGCGAGACGTCATGCGAGCTTCGCGAGCAAGGCGTCGAGTCGAAGGGTCATAACAGAGCCACCTGCTCCGCAGTGGGTTCCGCTCAACAGTACCAGGGCTCGTTCATGTAAGGGATCGAGGTGCGCGGATGTGGTGATTTGATGATCTCGCGACGTGGTGATTGAGCCAGATCGCGAATCGCCTCAAAGGTCTCAGCGCGTGGCGCAGTCAGGCGTACACCAACCAGTTTCGTCAGGCGCTGCTGCAAATGGTCGACCCGTGGATCGGGATGCCGCCAGGGGAAGGTGAGCGTCGACCGCTCGAACGGCCCAATCACCGCGCGAATGTCTGGCAATTCCAGCAGGCGCGACTGCCACGTGACCAGCAGCCGGATGCCCCACTGCACGGGCGCGACGTTGGCAATCAGGTCCAGCTCGTCGACGACGTCGAGCAGATCCCGGTAGCCCTCGAGCGAGGTCCACGGCGTGAAGGCTACAAACGTGGGGACCAGCGTCAGCCCCGCCGCGCGGCACAAGGTCGCCGCCGCGAAAAAGTCCGCGCGGGTGTGGCCCTTCTCGAGCTTCGCCAGCACCTCGTCGTCCACCGACTCCACCGCGCTCGTCACGAACAGGCAGCCGGTACTCGCAAGCAGCGACAACAGTTCTCGTTGTTGCAGGAGATGCTCGACCTTGATGATGGCGTCGTAGGTGATCGCCGGGAACTCGGTGTGCAGCGCCTCGACCAGCTTGCGCGCATGGGTCGGGCCGTTGAAGAAATCCGGATCGCCAAAGGTGATGTGCGCGGCGCCCTGCGCCACTTGCGCCCGCACATCCGCCAGGACGACCTCGACCGGAACGACGCGGAACTGGCCGTCGTAGACCGGAACGATCGGGCAATGCCGGCAGCGATGCTTGCAACCGCGCGTCGCATCCGTGGCGCCCACGACCCGGCGGCTACCGTCGGGCATCTGCAGGCTGGCGTAGCGATCCAGAGCCGGCAGGCCACTGCGATCAGGTTGAATGAAAGCTAGTCGCGGCAACGCCTTCGCACTCGCACTCGATGCACCTGATGCACCCGCCGCATCGACCAGTTCTTGCTCGCTTTCGGGTCCCAGCACGATCGACACGCCGTGCTCGCGCAAGAGTGCCTCGTTCAGCGGCGCGTACAGGCCATACGCGGCGATAGTGATCGCCGGATTCATCGCCCGCAGTCGCGCAATGACGGGCATCGCCAGCCGCGTGGCGGTGTGCATGGGCAGGTAGATCGCGACGAGCCGCGCGCCTGCCACCGTGTCGTCGGTCAGCTTCTCGCGCGACAGGTCGACGCAGGTCACTTCAAACCCGGCCCGCTTCAGCCACGCCGCTGGCGACGCCAGCCCAAACGGCTGACGCCCAAGGTCGTAGGTACTCAGCAGGATTACGCGCACGACATCGATCTTACCTTGCAAGGCTCCTACGGGAAGGCCACGGAGTGGGCGCTACTTCACGGGCGTCGCGAGCGGCTTGCCCTTTTCCACGATGTAGGTGGCGATGATCACAGCCGGTCCGGGGCCCGCGTTGGTCGCGTTGTGCGGCGTGCCCGCGGGGACCGCAAAGGTCTCGCCCGCCTTGAGCGTCTTCGACACGCCGTCGATCTCCACCTCCATCGTGCCGTCGAGCAGGTAGCCGATTTCCTCGCCGAAATGGGTGTGCCGGCCGACCGCTGCGCCGGCGGGGAACTCCACCCGCGCGGTGACGGCTTCGCGCCCGGCGATGGAGAGATCGACCTGCTGGAGCAGGGTCCGCTTGAATGCCGGCTGTTGGGCGGCCACCACGGCGGCTGACACGATAACCAACGGGAGAACGAACTTCATTCTGAAC
>SHUG01000033.1 GCA_009694735.1 Acidobacteriota bacterium
CCGCTCTTCTGGAGGTAATTGCCGATCTCCGGGATGACATGGATCTGCGACTGCACCTGCTCGGCGAACTCGCGTTCGACGGCGAGCAGGTCCTCACGGACGGGCTCAAACAGCTGAATTAGATCGGCTTGGGTCCGGGGTGCGGCGTTGGACACGTGCCGTCAATCTCACCATAGGCTGACGACGGTGTCAACGAATGCGGCCGCCTGTTAATGCTTGCAGGGGTGAGCTTTGCGGCGACGTCAAGGCTGAAATAGTGCGTCGAAGTTGCGATCGGTGTCGGCGACGATCACTTCCGGGGTCACGCCCCGAGCGGCCGCAACAAGCGCCACGACCGTTGCCACGTGGGCCGGCTCGTTGCGTTTGCCGCGAAATGGCGCCGGCGCGAGGTAGGGACTGTCGGTCTCCACCAGCAGGCGGTCCGCAGGAACCTGAGCGAGCGCCAGCCGCAGCGGCTCGGCCTTGGGAAAGCTCACCACGCCCGGAACTGAGAGGTAAAAGCCGGTCGCCAGGGCCCGCGCGGCGGCCGCCGAGTCCCCCGTGAAGCAGTGGAACACTCCCCGCAACTGCGCACCGCCCTCCTCGCCGAGGATGCGAAGCGTGTCGTCCTCGGCCTCGCGAGTATGAATCACGACCGGCAGGTCGCGGCTACGCGCGAGCTGCAGTTGGGCGCGGAACACCGCGTGCTGCACGTCGCGTGGTGAGAAGTCGTAGTGGTAATCGAGGCCAATCTCGCCCACCGCGAGGGCCAGAGGCAGCGCGTCGAGCCGCGCGGCGACAGCTGCGGCCGCTCCCTGCGGATTCCCTGCGAACAAGTGCGCGTGATGCGGATGCACGCCCACGGCGAACCGGCACTCGGGCCACGTCGCAAGCACCGTCGGGACGCGGGCGATCTCGGCATCGTCTTCGGCAGCAAGAATCACGAGCGCGCGCTGCACCCCTGCTGCGCGCGCTCGTTCGACAACCGCGTCGAGGTCGGCGATGAATTCCTTGCCGGCGATATGGCAGTGTGAGTCGGTCATGGGGGGCTTGGGGCTTGGGGCCCAGAACTTACTGTTTCAGTCCCGTCATCCAGTTCAGCACGACGACGATCGGCGCGGTTCCGTCCAAAGTCGACGGCGTGCCGACGACCAGAAAGCGGCGGCCGCCTGGGCCGGCCGACCTCCGTAGATCACCGTGAAGCGCGCGCCTTTGCGGACGCGGCGGACAACATCTGGCAGCGTTGCCAGCAGATGCCTGGCGTTGATCTTGGTTTCCATAAACCGATCGATGGTCAACTCCAGTTGAGTGGCGTTCTGAACTCCTACTCTCCTGTCATCTCACCCTGGTTCCGGGCGCCGCTGGCTCGACGTTCAGGACAATCGCCGCTCCCCCTTCGGGACTGGCGGCGAGCACCATGCCGTTTGACTCGAGGCCCATCATCTTGCGGGGCGCCAGGTTCGCGACGATCACGATCGTCTTGCCGACCATGTCTTCCGGCGCGTACGACTCGGCGATGCCGGCGAGAATCGTCCGCGGCTCGGCCTCACCCGCGTCGACCTTCAGCTTCAGCAGCTTCTGCGACTTGGGCATGCGCTCGGCTTCGAGCACCTTGCCCACCTTCAGCTGAATCTTCATGAAGTCGTCAATGGTGATCATCGCTGGTACCTCTGGGGCGGCAGACGCCGCCGGGGCAACAGGCGCGGCGGGATCAGCCACCGGTGGGACAACAACAACGGTCTCGGTCGGCTTCGGCGTCTCGTCGGTCACGGTCACAACTCCCTTGTCTGCTTCAATGCGGGGCCACAGGGCGCCCGCGTTCAGAATCTGCTTTTCGCCTGACGCACGCCAGGCAGTGTCTTGGTCCAGCCGACGCAGCGACGCCGGCGACGAATCGCCCAGTCGTCGGAGGATCTCGGTGGCCGACGCCGGCATCACCGGCGACAGCATCACGGCGGCGATGCGAACCGCCTCTGCGGTGTCGGCCAGAACACCGTTCAGGCGATCGGCAGTCGCCGGATCCTTGGCCAGCGCCCACGGCTGCGTCTCGGCGATGTAGTTGTTCGCCGCGCTAATGAGACGGAACGCCGCCGCGGCGCCCTCGTGCAGCGCATGCACATCCATCGACGCCTTGTAGGTGGCGACATTCTCCGCAGCAATGGCTGCCAACGGGCCGCCGCCCGCCGATCGGATCGTGCCCTGCTGGTAGCGCTCGGTCATCGCCGCCACCCGGTTGACCAGGTTGCCCAGGTTGTTGGCGAGGTCGGCGTTGTATTTCTCTTCAAATCGCTCCCAGGTAAAGTCACCGTCGCCGCCGTACGGGATTTCCTTCGTCAGATACAGCCGCAACGGATCAGGACCGAAGCGCTCCGCCGCGTCCAGCGGATCGACGATGTTCCCCATCGTCTTGCTCATGCGTTCGCCCTTGAAGTACACCCAGCCGTGGCCGAACACCTGCTTTGGCAGCGCGACGCCGGCGCTCATCAGCATGGCCGGCCAAATCACGCAGTGGAAGCGCGTGATGTCCTTGCCGACAATGTGCAGACTGGCGGGCCACCATTGGTTGAAGCGCTCGTCGTCCCACCCGTAGCCCACCGCCGCGGCGTAATTGATCAGCGCGTCGAACCAGACATACACGACGCTGGTGGGATCGAACGGCACCGGGATGCCCCACGATTGGCCGGCGCGGCTCATCGAGATGTCTTCCAAACCGCCTTCGACCAGTCGCAGGATCTCGTTGCGGCGAATGTCGGGCTCGATGAAGCTCGGGTTCTCTTCGTAGTGCTTCAGCAGCGGCTGCTGATATTTCGACAGGCGGAAGAACCAGTTCTTCTCCTTGATCCACTGCGGCTTGGTGTTGTGGATCGGGCAGTTGCCGTCGACGAGGTCCTTCTCCTGCTTGAAGGCCTCGCAGCCGACGCAATAGAAGCCCTCGTATGAGCCTTCGTAGATGTCGCCGTTGTCGAGGCACTCCTGCGCCATCTTCTGGACGGCCGGCTTGTGGCGCCTGGCGTCGGAAGTGCGGATGAAGTCGTCGAACGAAATATCCAGGCGCTTCCAGACGTCGCGGAACACCACTTCCATCTCGTCGCAGTAGGCCAGCGGATCCTTCCCCTGCTCGACCGCCTTGCGGAACACGTTCTGGGAGTGTTCGTCGTTGCCCATCAGGAAATGGGTGTCGAACCCCGCCAGGCGACGGTAGCGCGCGATGACGTCGGCCGTGACCTTCTCGTAGGCCGTCCCGAGGTGCGGCCGGCTGTTGACAAAATCGATTGCCGTTGTCAGGAAGTACTTCATCGCTCCAGCCAGGCCTTGTGCGCCAACGCCTGAATCTCCTTGATGGGGATGCTCTTCTCGGCCGCAAGTTTCGCGAGGTCATCGAACTCGGGCTGCGCGTTCACGATCTGGCCGTTGCGGCGAGCCACCTTGAAGCGAACGGACCCGACGGCGGTACCGACCGTGACCATCTCGCGATCCAGGCAGTCGCGAGACATCTCCTGGTAGCGCACGCCAATCGTCGTCGACTCACGGAAGACGATGTCGGTCAGCTTCTCCCGATGTTCGGGCCGGGCCACAATGGTCATCAACGTGCCCGGCCGGTTCTTCTTCATCTGCACGGCCGAGTAGAACACTTCCAGCGCGCCTGCGGCGTAGAGCGTGTCCATCAGGTGGCCGAAGATTTGCGGATTCATGTCGTCAATCTCGCACTCGAGCGTGACGACGCGCATGGCCGAAGCCGAGGCGTCCGCCTCACCCACCAGCACGCGAACGACGTTTGGCGTCTCGCTCAGTTCACGGTCGCCGGCGCCGTACCCCACTTTGTGCACGCGCATCGCGGGCACCGGGCCATACGCCGACGCGTACTCAGTGAGGATCAACGCCCCGGTTGGCGTCAGCAGCTCCGACTGAATTCCCGACGAGTAGACCGGCGCGTTGTTGAGCAGCGCCACCGTCGCCGGCGCCGGCACCGGAAACACGCCGTGCGCCGATCGCACCATGCCGCCGCCGACGTTCAGCGGCGACACGACAATGCGGTCGGCGTTAAACCATTCGAGGGCGAACACGGCGCCGACGATGTCGATGATGGAATCGATCGCGCCGACTTCATGAAGGTGCACCTGATCGATCGACATGCCGTGAATGGCGGCTTCGGCAGTGGCGAGCCGATGAAACATGGTAATCGCCTTCGCCTTGCCGGCGTCAGAGAGCGCCGACCGCCCGATGGCGGCCTCGATCTCTTTCAGCGAGTGATGGCTGTGAGCGTGGCTGGCCGCGCCGGAGCCCGCGTGTGTGTGGCCTGCGGGTGCAGGGTCATGATGATGGGCGTGGGCGTGGGTGTGCGCATGTGCGTGGACCCGGAACTTGGTGGCCGTCACGCCAGTCTTGATCACGCGATCGACCGAGACGTCCCAGCCGTCGACCGCCAGGCTGCCCAGCGCGCGCTTCAGCTGGTCGAACGGCAGGCCCGCATCGAGCAACGCGCCGAGAATCATGTCGCCCGCCGCGCCGGCGAAGCAGTCGAAGTAGAGAATCGTCACCGTTTAGACTCTTCCTTGAAGCTGAAGTACGTCGCGTTCCCGAGAATGATGTGGTCACCCAGCTCGATCCCCATCACCTCACCTGCCATTTCCAGCCGCTTCGTCACGAACCGGTCGAGCGTGCTCGGCGTCGGGTCGCCGGATGGATGGTTGTGAAACACCACCACGGTCGCTGCCGAGGCCAGGGCCGCAGCGCGGTAGACGTCCCGCGGATGCGCCAGGCTGGCGTCGAGCGTGCCAGTGGAAATCACCATGCTCCGAATCAGCCGCTGCTTCTGGTCCAGCAGCATCACGCCAAATCGTTCAACCTGGAAGCCGCTGTACCTCGGCATCAGGTAATGGGCCGCCGCCTCCGGCGTCAGAAAGCGCAGGCGCCGCGGGGTATCGCGAGTCAACGTGCGACGCCCCAATTCGACTGCCGCCAGCACCCGCGCAGCCCGTGACGTCCCGATGCCAGCCACGCGCTCCAGTTCGTCCATGCCGAGCCGGCCCAGGCCCGGCAGCCCATCGGCGGCCGCAATCACGTCTTGCGCGACTGTCAGCGCGCCGCGAGACTTGATGCCGGTGCCAATCACCAACGCCAGCAACTCGTTGTCGCCGAGCGCGTCGACGCCGGCCCGCGCCAGCTTCTCGCGCGGCCGGTCCTCCACGGGCACACTCGTCATCGAGCCCGACCCTTCATGGTAGCTGATTGACGCGGGTTCCGCCTTCGCCGCGCGCCGGTTCCGGCCCGTCGCTGTCGTATACTCGTGAGACATGGTTTGTGTCGCTCGCCGCCTGGCGCTGGTCATCGTGTTCGTCCTCTCTGCCGCGTGCTCCGAACCCCCCAACAAAGAAATGAACCTGGCCCAGGGCGCCATCGAGACGGCCCGCGCCGCCGGCGCCGACCGCTTCGCCACCGCCGAGCTCGCGGCCGCCAGCGATGCCCTCAAGCGGTCGAACGAGGCCGCGGCCGACAACGACTATCGGCTGGCCCTGAACCACGCACTCGACAGCTTCGAACGAGCCCAGAACGCCGCGAAGTTGGCCGTTGAAGGCCGCGCCAACGCGCGTGGCGAGGCCGAACGCGTCGTGGCGCAGGTGGCCACGTTGCTCGCCACCGCCGAAACCCAGTTGAAGGCGTCACCGCTGCCGGCGCGCACCTTGAAAGCGCCTCAACAGACGATCGATGCCGCGGAAATGGCCCTGCAAAAGGCGCGCTCAGCCTTGGCGAAGGAAGACTACATGGCCGTGGGGCCGGCCCTTGAGGGCATTGCGGCGGAACTTCAGGCCGCTTTGACGCAGATCGATGCGCCGCCGTTTGCGGCGCCCGCCCGGCGCAAGCGTTAGGGCGCTTGCCCAGCGATCGCACTTTTCGCGATCTCCACGCGACGATACCGGGGAAATTTCTGATCGATCAGATTGGCGCGGCATGCGACGGTAACCACCGGCCGTCGACCACGACTTCAGCCCAACCCGTAAGGAAGATCCCTTCGTCAGTCCACTCGACCCGCTGGGTCCCACCCGGTGCAATCACCTGGATGTCGCGCGCCGCGCCGCCGTGCGCAATCGCGGCAATCGCCGAGGCGCAGGCGCCGGTGCCCGAGGCCTGGGTCGGCCCGACGCCCCGCTCCCAAATCAGGATGCGCACGCGATCCGGCGCCTCGATCACGGCAAACTCGACGTTGGTGCCCTCCGCAAAGCGCGGATGTGTGGCCAGCGCCGGACCCAGGCGATGAAAGCGGGGCATGTCCGGCAGTTCAGGCATCAAGGCCACGCACTGCGGGTTGCCGATGGCCAGTGTCGACACCGTCAACGTCTCGCCGGCGGCATCCAGCGATTCTTCGGTGACACGCTCTGGCTGACCGAGGGCGGCCCGAAAGGTATAGCGGCCGTCCGCCCGGCTGACGAGTGACAGGGTTTTCCGGCCGGCATCGGTATCCACGCGCACGTCGGTGAGGGGGGCCATCCCGGCGCCCTCGCGCTGGTGCATGACCAGCGCGGCCAGGCACCGCAGGCCGTTTCCCGACAGCTCCGACGGACTGCCATCGGTGTTGATCAATTTCATCCGCGCGGCGCCGTCCGAGGCAATGGTGTAGTAGATGACGCCGTCACCACCCAGGCCCGAATGGCGGTCGCACAGCCGCCGCGACAGCTCATCGAGCCCGAGCCCTGCGACCTGCTCCGCCGGTACCAACAGAAAATCGTTACCGTAGGCATGCGCTTTTGCAATCGACAGCATCACGGCACGCGGAAGGCGTTGAACACCCACGTCAGCCCGCCAGTAACACCAATTTCCGGGTCGCGTGAAGTCAGGCCGATCATGATGCCGCCGTCGAGCCGAACACCACTTCGCGTATAACGCGCGCCGAACCGCAGGAGGCCACGATCCTCCGCGCCGGGCGTGACGATGTCCGCGAAATTGGCACGACCGGCAAACTCGCCGACGAGTTCAGCAGCGGGACTGATCGCGCGCGCCACCGACAAGCTGTAGATCAACAAGTCATCCTGCGCGACCGCTTCGGTCGGGCGGCCGATCATCAACAAGCCGATGTTGGCGACGACGCGAACGGATTGAACCGTCTTGCCAATGGTCAGGGCCGACGAAAAATCCTGGACGTCCTTGCCAAGGCCGGATTCATTGCCCGCGTTCGGTAACCGTGTGGAAAACCAGCTGCCAATGGCGGGCCGGCGCGCGGTCTCAGACAGCAGCCTCACCTTCGCGCCGATGTGGATGTCGCCAAGGTCGTCGGTGCTGATGCCGTCGGTCTGCAGCAGGTGGGCGAGGGGCGCGCCCGCCACCCGTTCCGTGATGTTGAGCTTCTGATAGATGCCCCAATCGACCTGGATCTCGGCGATCGAGCTCACCCCAAGGCTGAGGCCAAACGCGGGCACCGTGACGTGGTTGCCGCGCAAGCCCGAGACCGGCAAGTAGACGTCTCGCTTGTAGTCGATGCCCGTCTCGAACATGATGCGGCCCGCGCCAATCACTTCGGGATCTTCAGTTTGCAGAGGCCGCTGTTGCGCGAGCGCGGACGCGGCTGCCGCCAAGACAAAGGCCAGCGCCAGGAAGGTGGCAGTCAGGGTGCGACTCATGGGATTCTAAAATGTTTTTCGGCTGTCGAGAAGAATGGTCACGGGACCGTCATTAACCAGCGACACCTGCATCATGGCCTGGAACTCGCCGGTCTCGACGCGCAGCCCGCTGGTTTTCAATTCTCGCACGACATCTTCGTAGAGCGCGCGGGCAATCGGTGGTGCCGCCGCCGACGCAAAGGACGGCCGTCGGCCACTGCGGGCATCACCCGACAGCGTGAACTGCGACACCACGAGCACGTCGCCCTTGACGTCGAGCACCGAGCGGTTCATCTTGCCGTCGGCATCAGAGAAGATTCTGAGGTCCCGGATCTTGGCTGCGATGTACTGCAGATCGGTGGGACCATCGCCCTGCTCGACGCCCAGTAGCACGAGCAGGCCAGGGCCGACTTCTCCAGTCACCCGTTCCGCGACGGTGACCTTCGCCGAAGTCACGCGCTGGACAACAGCCCTCACTGTTTGGGGCTGAGAGGCCGCGACAGCATCAAGGGGATCAACGGCACATCCGCCGGCAGATCGTCAAACGCTTCGAGCTGGGTGGCAAGAGACTGACGGATCTCGCCGACCGGGTTCAGCCGGCGGTCGAGCAAGTGGCGCGGCATGACGTTGGCGAGCGCCTTGATCATCGAGTTCTTCACAGCGGGATGCTCTCGCTCGAGTTCCATGATCAGCCGCTTCACCCGCTGGCGCTGCAGGCTGAGGTCGCCGCAGGCCCGGCAGCAGCAGCCAATGATCGGCAGCTCCCGTTCCTGGCAATAGGCCCGCGCCTCGGCTTCGGTGACGTAGACGAGCGGCCGAATGACGACGTGCGCGCCGCTGTCGGACGTCAATCGGGCCGGCATCGCCTTGAGCGCGCCGGCGAAGAACAGGTTCAGCAGCGCGGTCTCGACAAAATCGTCCAGGTGGTGGCCCAGCGCGATCTTGGTCGCGCCGGTGTCGGTGGCCAGCCGGTAGAGTACGCCCCGGCGCAACCGCGCGCACAGCGAGCACGGCATCTCGTCGCTTTCCAGCTTGTCGTCGATCACCGCGCCGATGTTGGTGTGTTCGCTATGGAATTCCCAGCCACGGTCGCGACAGGCGTCGCCCACTTGCTGGTGCTGGTAGCCCTCGTAGCCCGAGTCGACATTCACCGCCACGATCGAAAACGTGATCGGCGCGCGTTTCTGCAAGACGTCCAGGATCTGGATCAGGGCCCAGCTGTCCTTGCCCCCCGACAGCCCGACCATGACGCGGTCGCCGTCTTCAAGGAGGTTGAAGTCGGTGATCGCCTTGGTGGTCTTCTTGGCCAGGCGCGTTTCGAGTGGCGAACGATATCCCATGGACCCACCCATTCTAGCAGGCCACTGGGCGGACCCTTGCTTACGTTATACTGCTTACGTATGCAAAAGATCTTCTCGACGCGGCTCGATGAAGCCACGCTCAATGAGATGGAGCGCGCGACGCGGAAGCTTGGGATGTCCAAGCGACAGTTTCTCGAAGAAGCCATTCAGCTTCGGGTCGATCGGCTGACCCGGGACGAACAGGGCGACGTCTGGTCCGAGACGCTCGGTGCGTGGCAGCGGTCCGAATCCGGCGCAACGACGATCCGACGCGCCAGGCGGGCGTTCCAGCACGGGTTCGCGCGGCACCAGCCAAGCTCCGGTAAACCCGCGTCCCGGTAGAGACGGTAGGTTAATGCGCGCCTACATCGATAGCGACATTTTGATCTGGCATCTCCGCGGCGAGGTCAAGGCGGCGGACCTGTTGCGCCGGTTGTCGGCCGAGCCGGGAACCGATCTCTGGGTCGGGGCCCTGCAACGTGCCGAGGTGGTCTTTTTCATGCGGCCCCGCGAAGTGACGGCCACCCGGGCGTTCCTCTCGCGGTTCAAGACGGAAGCGGTGACGCAGGCGATCGTGGATCGTGGGGCCGACCTCTACCGGCACTGGCATCCCTCTCACGGCATCGACGTGAACGATGCCCTCCTGGCCGCGACCGTGGCCGGCACCGGCGGCAAGCTGTACACGCAGAATCTCAAACACTATCCGATGCCAGATATCGCAGTGTTGCAGGGCTGGTAGCGGTCGCCGACCCTCTCAGAACGCGCCGGGCCTCGTCATCGGTTGCGAAGGGGACATGGCGAGGGGTTTCAAGGTCAGAGCAGGAGCTTCCGGATCGCGCCCGACCAGGTCATCCCCGTGGCAAGGGCGCGGCCGGCTTCGCCCATGCGAATCGCGAGGTTGCGATCATCGATCAGGTGGCGCATGGCCACGGCGAGCGACTCGGACGTTGGCGCGGTAACGTAGCCGTTTTCCCCGTCGCGTACGAGCTCGGCCGGACCGCCGCTGTCGGTGCAGGTGATCACCGGCTTGCCGCACATGAAGGCCTCGACCGTGACAAAGCCGTAATCCTCGTTGAACGGCGGAAAAATCACCGCGCGGCAACGGGCCAAATGGTGCACCAGGCCCGCCTCGTCCAATCGCCCGACAAACTGGACGCGCTGGTCGAGCTCGAGGTGGCTGCGCAGCCGTCGCAGAGATTCGATCTCGGCGCCCTCCCCCGCGATCACGCACTTGATGCTGGCCGCCCGCGGCTCGGCGAGCGCGCGTAACACGAGGTCGAATCGTTTGAGCGGCGAGAGGCGCGAGACCCCGAACAGGTAGTCTCCGTAGGTGTCGTTCCGATAGTCCCGTTGGGGCGGCGGCGGGTAAAGGACGTCGGACTGGATGCCGCCGAAGCGCCGCAGGCGCGCCTGCACAGTGCCCGAAATCACGAATCGGCGCTTCATCCTGCCGAGCAGGTGGTGGTCGACGCGATGGATGATCGCGCGGCGCGTCCGCTCCTTGAGCTTGCCCTTCCACGACAGGTGCGAGCTGAACTGATCCCACAAGTCGTAGTACTCGCGCATGCGGTGGTTGAGCCACAGCACATGATTTGGGTGCTGCACCGCGTAACCAGGAAACCGCAGGCTGATCACCTGGTCGACCTTGCGTTCCTCGTGCGCCATCTGAACGTCCGTGCACCAGGCGGCGAAGTAAGCGCTGGCCTGCTGGCCAAACCTGTTCTGCGGCGTCACCACCAAGCCCGCATGATGCCCTTCCTCATTCAAGGCCCTCACCAGTTCGCGGGCCATCACGAGATGGCCCCCTTCGGCGAACGGCGGACTGGAGGTGACGACGGCGACGATGGCCACTAGGGCTGCTCCGCGTAGGTCGGAATGATCCGCACCATCACGCCCAGGAACCGACTGTCGGCCGCGCCGTTGTCGAACATCGGGACGAAGCCGGTGGACGAGGAGATCGACACCATGTAGACGTAGTTGGTCGGAAAGTCTGGGTGGTACTTGTAGGGCACGCCGCGGGGCATCTCCACGTCGAGGATTTGTTGAGAGCTCGCGGCCATCTCGACCACGCGTCGCCCGGTGCCCGCGTCGATTGTGACGCGGTTCGGCCGTGGTCCGGTTTCGAGAATGACGGTCAACTTCTCGATGCGAAGCGACCGCGCCTCCTGGACGCCGGCGGCCTGCGTCTCTGGTGCGATCGGCGCACGCAGCAGGATGTCAGCACTCGATTCGCCCTTGAGCCAGAATGCGTCACGCTCGCGGTTGTAGATGTTGTCGTCGATGAAATAGGCCAGCACGGGCGGCGTGCCACCCAGCGGCTGCCGGGTGCGGTCCGGCTGCACGTTCACCGGCAAGTCGTTGACCATCGTCAACTCGGTCGGCAGCCGGCGGAACAGGCCCGACTTACTGTGCTCCGCCGGATGCGTCGCGGCATAGAACGGATTGGACACGATCCGTGTGACGAACAGCCCGCTGATCGCCATCGCCAGCAACCCGCCGACCGCCGTTTGCAGCGGCGGGACGAGAAACAGAAACACGCCATAGGTGCCGAGAAAGTAGCGGTTCCCGACCGGGCCGCCACCGCCAGCCCATGTGAACGGCATGTACAGCAACAACGCAACCGCCGTGCCGACACCGGCGCCGAGGGTCAGCCATTGCCACATTGCCCGATCCCTCGTCGCCGCGAGGAACAGGAAGATCGCCATCAGGCCGGGGAAGCAATAGATGGCGAAGCCGGTGTGACGGCCGACCGCGAAGTAGGCGAGGTTGCGGCGGAACACCTCGAGCAGGGCGTCGCGCGTGAACAGCACCTCGAACGAGCCGCCCCCGACCCTGCCGAGCCCCACCGAGTCGAAAGTCTTCGTCTGGTCCTGGTAGGGGAAACCACCCTCGAAATTCGCGCCGCCACGGCTATAGAAGGTCTTGCGCTCGCCGCCCTGGTAGTTCCACTCGCCGGTGATGGCGGTGTTGACGGCGAACAACGCGACCACCACCACGCCGAAGGTGACCGCGATCTTCACCGCGCGCGCCCACTGGCTCCGGAGCAGAGCCGACAACAGCAACGGCGCAATCAGCAGGACATTGGTCGGCTTCGCGAAGGTGCCAACCCCCAGCAGCACGGCCGCGACGACGTCCGAGCGAGGCCCGAGCAGCCAACGTGTCCGCCACGAGGCGCGTTGAACGTCAGAGCTGGGACCGGCGACCTCCTTGTAACACCAGAAGTAATAGCCGATCAGGACAATGGCGAAGATGAAGAAGTCTGGCGCCAACTGCACCAGGTAGACGGGCACCAGCGAGACGAACAAGAACGCGCACGCGAACACGAGCGCGCTCACCGGATGACTGCGCGCGCACAGGAACGAATAGGCGCACAGGAAGCACAGCGTCATCAGGATCGCGTGCAGCACCAGGAATCCGTTGGTGCCGAAGAACCAGATGAACGGCACCGCGACCAGGGGGTAGATGTAGGCCTTGGCGTAGAACAGCCGCCCGTCGGTGCCACGTTTCAGAAACAGCCCCTCGGGCCCGGACGGGACTTCCTTCCAGACGCGCGCGAGATCGTCGCGTTGGTACTCGAAGTCGAGATCGGTGGCCAGGCTGTGTCCCAGGGTGTAGTAGGTCGAGGCATCGCCGAAGAAGCCGCCGTTCGACGCCTTCACGAAGTCGACCGACAGCGCCCACGTCAATAGCACGACGCCAATCGCGGCCGTCGTGCTGGCGCCGAGCCGCCAGGCCAGGCTCCGTCCCTGCAAACGCGTGGCGACGCGGTTGTCGAGTGTCATCGATCGATGGTCCGGCTAAAGCCGGACGCCACTTTGAAGTCGGTCATCGTTCAGTGGTCAGAAAGCTTAAGTCCGCTTGCAGGATACCTGCTCGCCCGGTCTGGCGCGAGGTTTCGTGCAATAACACGTAGAGTCGTTCCATCTTTCGGACAAAGGCCGCGATGTCATAGCGGGCACCAGTCTTTCGGGCCTCGGCACCCAGCCCGGCGGCCACCTCGGGATGCTCGATCAGATCGGTCATGGCCGCGGCGAGCGATGCCGCGCTGGCCTTCGGAACGATCAGGGCGTCTGTGCGATCGGTGAGAACGTCGAGCAGGCCATCGGCGTCGGTCGCCACGATCGGCTTCCCCATCGCCAACGCCTCGAACATGGTCAACGGAGTGCCCTCCCACAGCGAGGGAAATACGACGATGTCGAGAGCCGATAGCGCCGCGCCAACGTCGCGCGTGAAACCGGTGAACACCAGCTGGTCGCCCAGGCCAAGCGCCCTGGCCTGCGCCTGCAGCTCCGCTTGCAGCTCACCCTCGCCGACAATGAAGAATCGCACCTGCGGATACTGCGCGAGCACCTTGGGCGCCGCTTCGATCAAGTAGCGATTGCCCTTCGACGGCATCAACCGCGTGATGGTGCCGAGCGCCACCGTGCCGGGCGCGATGCCCAGCGCCTGCCTGGCCGTGGCAATTTCCTCGGCGCTGCGAGTACGCGCGAACTCATCAAGCGGCGCGCCGAGGTAGACCACTTTCGTGCGCTCGGCCGGCATTAGTCTGGCTCGCGTCGTGAACTCGCCGGTCGACGCCGACACGGCGATCGCCAGGTCGGTGTGAGGCGCCAGGATCTTGTCGGCCACCTTCTGGAACCACGGGGTGTCGGTGTGATTCGCGTGCTCGTGCAGGATGGCGGGAATCCCCAGCCGCCAGGCGCACAAGCGGCCGAAGGTGGTGGCGCCGTAGCCATGCAGGTGCACGAGGTCAGCCTTCTTCTCGCGCAACACCTTCAGCAACGCCGTGAACGTCGCGGGGTCGAACTTGTGCCGCGCCAGGTAGGTGACATCGATGCCGAACTCTTCGAGCGTGTCGGCCGACAGGTCTTGCTGGCGCAGGCTGATCAGCGACACGTTGAAGCGCGACGCGTCGAAGCGCGGAATCATCCACGCGAACAGGCGCTTCACGCCGTGCATGCGCGAGCCCTCCCAGCCAAGGTGGTCGCAGATGTGGACGATGTTCAGGGGCCGGGGATCAGGGATCGGGGATCGGGGCGTCATAGCAAGCCCTCGCTCCGATACCAGGCAGCGGTGCGATGAATACCTTCTTCCAAATCCACTTTCGGCGCAAAACCCAGTTCGATCTTCGCGCGGGTGGTGTCGAAGGCGCGGCTCTTGGTGTAGAAGTCCACTCGCCGCCGGAAGATCGGCGGCTCGAGGCGCAGCGGCACGCACACCATCTCGCACAGCAGGCCGGCCGTCCAGAACGGCCAGACCGGCCAGTGCGTCCGCGGCGGCGCCACGTTCAGTTCCCTGGCGACGAGGCCGACCAAGGCGTCGAGCGTGGTGTAACGCGGACCCGCGAGGAGGTAGGTGCGGCCGGCGGCGGCCGCCACCGTGCCGCACAAGCGGAACCCCTCCACCAGATCTTCGACAAACGTGAGGTGATAGAACACCTGTCCGCTGCCGATCATCGGGAAGCGCCCGCGAGCCAGGCCGCGGAACATCTTCAGGAATCGCAGGTCGCCGGGGCCGTAGATGCCGATCGGACGCGCCACCACCACGTCGAACCCGGTCGAGCGGCCGTACTCGCGCGCCAGCGCTTCCGCTTCGAGTTTGGTCTCCTGGTAAACATCGCCGGGGTTGAACGGCGCGTCCTCATTGGCAGGCGGGCTGGCGATGTGTCCATGCACGCCGCCGGTGCTGCAGTGCACGACTCGCCGCGCGCCGGCCGCGTGGGCGGCATCGAGCACGTTGCGCGTGCCATCGACGTTGATCGCGCGATAGGCGCTATCAGGCTGCCCGGCTTCGCGATAGGTCGCCGCGATGTGGTACACGACCTCAACGCCGGCCGACGCACGACGCATGGAAGCCGCGTTGGTCACATCCCCTTCCGCCGCCTGCACGCCGGCGGCCGCGAGCGGCGACCGGTCAAACCGGGCGCGGCTCTTGGGCCGCACCAGGGCCCGCACCTGGTCTCCGCGCGCGGCCAACAGCGTCGCGAGGTGCCCGCCGGTAAAGCCCGTCGCTCCCGTCACCAGCACGGTCACGAGCGCGCCATGTTGCGATCGAGTGCCGCAGACCGGGCGCCATTAGGGCGGGTGGACGACAGCCATTCGTAGGCCTGCGCCGTGCGCCGCACGTACAACTCGCGGCTGTACTTGTCTTGCGCGACGAGGCGGGCGGCCGCGGACAACCGCTCCCCTTGCGCCGGCTCCTCAATCAACTCCAGCACCGCGCCCGCGAACGGTTCGGCCTCCGGCGCCACGAGCTTGGCGATCTCGGGCGTCAGCACCTGGGTATGGGTCAGTAAGTTGGTCGCGACAATCGGCTTGCCTGACCGCAAGTACGAGTAAATCTTGAGAGGCGTGTTGGTGCCTCGCACCCGCGGCGATACCAGCAGGTCGGCGGCGTGGACGAACGCCGGAATTTCTTTCGCAGGTTGCTGACCGGTAAAGATCATCACGCCGGCCGCGCCGCGCGCGACGGCCCTGCTTCGAGCTGCCTCAACTTGCGCCGGCTCGCCGCCCACGACGACCACGCGGGCATCGGGACGCCGGCCGGCGATGATGACCGCAGCGTCGATCAACAAGTCCACGCCCTGGTAGGCCTCGAAGGTTCCCGTGTAGAGGGCGACCGGGGCCGACGAATCAATCCCCCACGCGGCACGCACTTCGGCCGGCGTGCGGCTGGGCGGCTCGTCCACGTCGCCGCCCATCACGTTCTCGATCAGCAATGACCGCTCGCCCACCCCCATCGCGGTGACGGTGTCCTGCAGTTCCTGGCAAATCGTGATCACGACCTTCGAGCCGTGCACCATCTGGCCCTCGGCCCAGGTGAACAGCCTGGTCAGCGCGCCCGACCGGCTGTACTTGAAGTTGCTCAACTGCTGCGGCAGGCTCGAGTGCATGTCGTAGAGGTGCGGGATGCCCAGCCACCTGGCGAGCCACACGCCCACCAATCCCATCTCCTCGTGAGAGTGAATCACGTCGTAGCGGTCGACCACCACGCGCCGCACGACCGTGAACAGCATCAACGCGTCGAGCACGAGCTTGGTCACGGACGGGCCAATCCGAACCTTGTGCGCAAACGGTGGACGGAGCGATCGGAAGATGCGCAAATTCGGCAGCTCGACGTTGCGGCCAATCGGGTAGGTCACCAGATCGATGTGATGGCCAAGTTCGCCGAGAGTCTTGATGCGGTGGTATTCGCTGAACGGAGTCCCGCGCGGCTCGAAAAACGGCTCGGGCGCGAGCATCAGGATGCGCACGAGTCATTATATCTAACTGAGCCTAATGCAGTTAGGATGGCAGGCGATGCTGAAGGCCTCGTGCGCCTCCTCGTGTTCACCCTCTCGTTCCGCACGCCAGCACCACCGGCACCACCTCCGCCACCCGCGCCGATGCCGGGCCCGAGTAACGGCGTGCCGCTCGGTAACGGTGGACGTAGTGCCGACCCGTCGTCTGGCCGGCTGCCTCTCCCGAACATGTCGAGCGTGGTCCAGGCGGTCGCACGGGCCAACCCCGGCGTGATTCAGAATTCCTGCCAGGACAACGGCCACTGTGGCGCTTCGCCCTCGGCGGGCTGGAACGATGTGACCGATGTGACGTTGAACTCCGGCACGATTGGCCGGTGGACCTCCCGCGGACGTTTCTAGAAACAGAAGGACCGGCGGTCCGACGGCTGACGTCAGGCTGCCTGCTCACTCACGAACCAGCGACACCGGCGATCACGGCACTTCAAATTCGGCGCGAATCGCGGCGAAAAATGTCTCGGCGATCCTCGCGTAGCCCAGCTCGGTGGGGTGCAGGCCGTCGATGCCGATGTAACGGTTGACGTCTGTGGATAGGGCCGCGTTGACGTCCACGAGAATCGCCCCTTCCGAAGCGGCCACCGTTCGCATGCGGTTGTTGTAGTCGGTGATCAAGAACGGCGCGATGGTCTTGCTGCCTGGACGGCCCGGCGCAATGGTGGCAATGAACACGCGCATGCCGCAGCGGCGCGCCTCCGCGGCCATATTCCTGATTTCCTGAGCAGCACCACTCGCCGCGCCGTCTTCGCCGCGGCCAATGTCGTTGCTGCCTTCCATCAGCAGCACGGCATCGGGCCGAACCACGTCTAGCGCGGCAATGAAGCGGTCGCGCGCGTTGATGGCTTTCTCTCCACCGAGCCCGTAGTTGGCAACGGCGATGGCGTCTTCCTGCGCGCGGTATCGAGCGGCCAGTTGAATGGCCAACACGGTCGGATACGCTGCCGCGGGAACCTGAACCAGCTTGAACGACCTCGGCCCGAAGCCTCCAGACGACGCCACTGGCACCGTCACTTCTCCCGCGGTGATGCTGTCGCCGAAGGCGAGAAATCTCGTCTTCGAAATGGACGGAATCCGGGTCACGGCAACCGGGAACGCGCACGAAGCCGTCCGCTCGAGCGCGTCCGTGGCCGAACACTCGACGCTGGTTTGGCCAATCCTGAACATCGTTCCGGATTCCGGGGTGCAGGTGACGCTGACCGGCGCTTGTCCGCCCTCTGCCGTCGGCGCGGCGTAGGTCACGGCAATGCCCGCGGCCGCGGTGGTACTGGCGAGCACGGGGTCGGGGCAGGCCAAGGTCGGCTCGGCAGCAACCGGTGGCGGTGTTGGAGTCGGCGTGGGCGTGGGTGCTGTGGGTGTGCCGGTGCTACCACACGCCATCCCGATGCCTAAGAACAGCGTCGCCACCACGACGCGAGTGATCTTGAACGGCAGAAGAGCGGCTGAATCAAAGGTCACTGGCACCACGAATACGCCGCCGATCTTATCGCACAGTGCCGACCGCGCCAAGGCGCGCCTACGGCAATACCGGTCGCGGATCTGGCAGGATTCGATAGGCTCGGCCCTCGCCCTCCACATGCTCCAACCGCAGCTGGTCGGCGAACTGGCGGTAACGTTGGTCGATCTCGGCCCGGCGATCGGGCGGATAACGGTCCCCATGAACGACGACGTAGGTGACGCCGATCTCGCGCAGGCTGGCGAGGCTCGTCGCGTCAGGAAAGGCATTCAGTTCCCGGAAGAGACGGTCATGTAGCGCGGGCCTAATGCCGCTGTAGCCCTGCACCGTCCGCTGCCAGTGGGCGGTGGAGTGCAGCATCGCCATGGTGTTGTGCCGCTCGTATGCGCCCAGGTCGCCGGAACTCGGCACCGGCACTTCGGCAATGGCAAAGGGCTTGGGCAGGGTGTTCATCCAGCGATCGATGGCCGGCACATCGATGGCAAACGGGAAGGACGCCAGCGGCATGCTCGCATACTCGACCAGCAACAGGGCGCCCACGACGAGCGCGGCTGCGCCACGCACGACCGACGAACGGCGGGCAAATAGCCGATCGAACCCAGCGCCCATCAACACCGCCAACGCGAGCATGGCGAGGATCATGAATCGCGACGGCACGCGAATGAAGTTGAAGCCGGGCCACGCGTGGACCCAGGGCCAGAGGCCGATGGGCGGCGGCAGGAACAAGCAGACCGACACCGCGAGCAACAGCGCGTAGGCGACGGCCGGACGCTGCCGCCACCGGACACGCCACTCGCCTCCGCTCCCCATCGACAGGAGGGCGGCCACCATGAAGATCAGCACCGTGATACCCGGGAACAGCCACGCACTCGCCGAGAGATTGAAGTCGGTACCTGTGACCAGCGCCCGCAGATATTGATGCGCGTGAGAAGGCGATGCCAGATAACTGGCCGGGCTCGGCAGCCAGTTCTCGAGTGACCGCTTCAAACCGACCTCGGATTGTGCCGCACGGTAGGGCGCGAACATCGCCACGATTGGCGCCACCAGTAACGCGCCGGGAATGCCGAAATCCCGCCACCGCTGACGGAGCGCGAGGGGCTCGCCGAGCACGGCGCGACACCCGACCACCACCGCGATCGCCACGATCAGAAAGACGGCGCCATGGCCGCTGGTGAACGCCTGCAGCGTGAAGAACGCCACGGCGAGATGCAAGTCGCGCCGGCGTCCGCGATCCAGATAAGAGTGCAGGTACGCCAACGCGAACGGCACCCATTGCACGGCGGTGAGGTGCAACTGGCCAATGCGGAAGAAACGCGGCGGCGCGGCGAGAAACACCACGCCGCACAGCACCGCGCCAAGCACGCTGACGCCGAGCCGCCTCGCGAGCACGAAGGCGCCGAGGCCACACAGCACGCAGGTCGCAAGCTTGACCAGGTTCAGCGCCAGCACCACGTTGCCGGTCAGCCAGATCACCGGCGCGGCCATCAGCGCGCTGCCCAGCAGGTTCTCGGAGTACGCCAGGGTGCCAGGGTTTGGATAGAAGATGTTGGCGTCGAAGACCGACAGCGGCTGCGAGGCAAACGCATGAACGTCCCACGCCAGCGTCCAGAGGAAGAGATGAGTATCCGGGTTGTCACCGAAGACCGTCGTGCCAGGGCTGAGCGACACCGGGTACGCCAGCACCATGGTGAGGGCGGTGTAGAACAGGGTGACGATCGCCGCTTCGCGCAACCCGGGCGAACCGAATCTACCGAGCATCGGGAACGCGGGCGATGGCCGCGTAATCCTGAAACGTGAACAAGCGATCGTTCAGCCGATCGACGTTGTGGTTGAACGCCGACACTAGTGCCGTCTGCGGGTCGGCCGTCTCGCCAAAGTGTTCCGGCCGCGCCGTGACGCGCTGCAGCCGGCCACCTTCGGCGATCGGCGATCGGAAGACCACGTCCACCGACGCGAACCCGCTCGCCTGCAGCATGTACTGCAGCGTCTCGGCATGAATCGGCTGTTCGTGCGTCAGGTCGCGGATGTAGCTTTCAAAGAAGGCCACCCAACACGCCGGATTGATGGTTTCGAGGACCAGCGGTGCCCCCGGGCGCAACTTGAAAAACGCGGTTTGCAGAAATTGCGAGAGGTAGGCGGGCTTCAGGTGTTCGATCACCTGTACCGCGATCAGACCGCCGAGCGATTGGTCGGGCAACTCGCGCAGGGTGGTCAGCGCATCCGCGGTCGAGGCGTCCAGACCACGGGCCCGGCAGGTTTCAGCCATCTCCGGATTGAGATCGATCCCACGCGCCGAAATGCCCCGCTCCTTCAACAGCTGCAGGAACTCCCCGCGCCCGCAGCCAACGTCGAGCACATTCGAGGCGCCGTCAAAGTATGGAAGGTAGTCGGTGAGGCGCGTGCGAATGTCGGCCTCGGATCCGCGGAAGCGATCTTCGAACCCGAGGTACTTGTAGGCATCGGTGTTGGCCGCATCGACTCGCTCCGCCGCAGCGGGTGCGTCACTCTTCGCTGGGTGCGACGGCGCCGCACCCAATCGCTCGATCCCGCGCGTGGCCGTCACGGCCGCGCGCTGTGCCACTTCAGCGACACCCTGTAAGCTCGCGATCGCGTCGCGCACTTGCCGGTCGCCGGCGTCAGCGAGCGGCGTGATCTGCTGGAGAAATTGCAGCAGCAACGATTCGAAGCGAATGAGCGCCTCAAATCCGGCGCGCGTGGCCGGCAGCGCCGTGGCCAGCGCTGCGCTCGCCTCGCGATGCGCCACCGCGTTGCGATTGAGATGGTCGACCAGGGCCGCGTTGAAGGCGGCCTGCCGCTCGAAGATTGGGCCGACCAGCCGCCAGGCGCTGTCGGCGATGCCGCACCGCCACCACTTGCCGCGGACCGGCCTGCCTTCAGGGATGTTCCGCCACGCCTCGTTAATGGCCGGCAACACCCGCTCGTCATATGGGGGCGGCGGCGCGGGCCATTGGGGAAGTGTTTGGATGGCGCGGTCGAGGGCGGTCAGCGCCTCGTTGTAGCGCCGGTGTGCCTCCGCACGTTCAGCGACCAGGCGATTGACTAATCCAGGACTCGAATCGGCGCTCACGTTGGCAACCTACCGCTGAGGCCTGCGAGTGTCAAGGAGTCGCCCTCAACGAATCTCTACCCACACCGCGAGATGCCGCACATCGTCGCTGGCTGGGTCGACCGCGAATGGACGAAAACCCCCGCCAGAACGAAGAGTCAAGGCCAGCGCCGACCGGTGGTCGGCCGCCGGCAGCGTGACGACTTCCTCCTGGCCGGCCTGAAGATTCCAGGTCCGGGTCCAGGCGCCTGCCGACGCTTGAATGCTGGTCGCGACTGCGCCCGCACGGAGAAACAGCTGCACTCCCTCGGCACGGGCGCTCTCGTCCACGTCGACGACCACCGTAGCGGCGCCACCAACCCGCGTCCAGAAGCCGGTCGGCTCAAGATACGCCTGCTCATCGAAGAAGAAAACGCGCGCGGGCCCATATCGCGCCGCCCGCACCGCGCGCCGGCCATCGGCGTTCGCCGGCGGCCGCACCGCAAGGGCGCGCAAGCGCAAATTCGGCAGGGTCGCCTCGTCAGCGCGATCGGCACGAAGGGTCGCGGAGGCCACCGTCACGGGCAGATGAAGCACGACACCGGTGACACCGGCCGGACGTCCAGCCATTTGCCATCGCTCGATCGCCCGATCGTTCCGTCCGACCACCACGCTAATCTCGCCGTTCGCGGCGCGACCACCGTCGCTCAGCAGCGCGTAATCGCCCGCCGGCAGGCCGTCGACCCTCAGCCGCGCCGGGGCGTTGGCGGCCGCGTCCTGCCGATCGGTGGTGCCAAACTCGATTCGTCCCACGAAGGCCTCGGCGTCGAGAAACCGGAACGGCTTCAGCTGCAGGACGGTGGTCTGCAGAGAGGGCGCATACGCACCGAGCGCAGCGACGCTGGAGCGGTCAGCGGTCACTGCCGCGACGCCATGCTTCGCCCAGACGATGGTGCACCCAAGCATGGCCACGACCGCACCGGACAGTGAGACGATGGTCCATGTTGCGCCCGCGCTCTGTCGGGGCCACCGCGTCAGCAGGTATGCCACCGCCGCCATCAGCAGGCCCGCGGCCAGCCACACCAGCGCGTCACTGATCGCTCCGGTGGCCGAGCTGCGATGCACGCTTGGGAACGCCATTGGGAGATCGACACTTCGAGAGGCCCAGTCCAGGACGAGGTCGAAACCCGTCCGGTCGCTGTAGAGCAATCGGCCCTGATCCACGAACGCCCGCGGCAACACCAGCAGCACGCTCAGCATCAGCAGCAGCAGCGCCAGCGTCCGCGTGGCAGCCGACTGCCGCGGCCACCACGACGCAATCGGCAACGCGGCAATCGGCAGGAGCGCACAGAGAAAGCGCGCAGGGGCGCTGAAGCCTCCCCACCACATCGCGTAGGCCGACGTCGCGATCACATAGGGCACGCAGGCACCCGCCAACTCAGTGGTCAGGCGCGGATACCGGCGAGCGAGGCCAAGTGCCCCGGCAAAAGCGATGACATATGCGGGAGCGGTGGCCAGCAAGCCGAACTGCTGGTCAACCAGCAATCCCGTCAGGCCACGCCCAACGTACGCCAGCGACGCATCGGTGTCGGTGCCGTACGGCGCCGACGGGTTGGCCACGCCCCAAATCATCCAGAAGAACCCGAACCAGGCGGCGGCCGCAGCGACCGGAACGGTCAGCAGAGCGACGATACGAGCGCGGCGACCGGGTACCTGGCCTAACCGCAACAGCAAACAGACACCGAGCGCAGCGGCGATGATCGCGAAGCGCGTGTGGAACCATGGCAATAGCGAGAGCGCGATGCTCACGGCCCAAATGCTCGCAACCCGGACATCTCGCCCCGATTCCAGCCGCACCAGCAACCAGACGCCGGCGATCACGCACAGCGCGGCCGGGCCGTCCGGATAGATCGCGAAGGCGTGGAAGAGGAACGGCGCTGTCAGAAACACCGCGGCCCACCCGACCCAGGCCCCACCGACGCTGGCACTGATCAACCAGGCCGCGCGCCAGGTGAGCGCCGAGGCCAGCGCGGACGAAAGCACGATGGTCGCGACGGCGCCGGCATAGCCGGCAATGGCAAAGGCAGGCAGCACGAGCAACGACACTCCGGGGGCGTGAATCGAGTAAATCTGACCATCCGCCCCGCGCGTCATGAAGTCGGGTCGCAAACGACCGGCGAAATACGAGAGGTAGTCGCCGCGGTCGTGGTTGTTTTCGATCTGGAGATCGCCATCCCGTAGCAGGCTTTGCGCGATCACCAGATAGTGCGGTTCGTCGCCGTTGGGGACAACCGCACGCACGGCATTGAAGCTCACTAGAGCAAACACTCCGAGGGCGGTGCCCGCGAGCCACGGTGCTCGCTCGGGATCTGTGGCGCCTGAGCGCAACAGCGCCCACCAGTTCCACCGCCCGGTGGCCAACATGGCAGTCGCGAGCACGCACCACACGGCGCCTTCGGCGGGGCCCTGCCAGATAAGGAACGCGGCCGGCATCTCGCCAGGCAGGTACGGCAACCACAGCAGAATCGCGAGCGCCAAGGGCCAAGCTCGATCGACGCGGAGGCGAATGACGAAAGCGAGGGCCGAAGCCGAGAGCGCCAGACCAACCAACAGCCACCATGGCGGTAAGGCAGCCACCCGTCCCATGGTGGCCGCATTGGTCACGGCCAGCGTGCCCAATGAAATCCAGAGCGATGCACCAGCCAGCCCCGCCAGAATCACCGCGCCGGTTTGGCCCCTCGTCTCGCCGAGCCGATTCTGCAATTCCGATGTCATATTCGGTACTTCACATTCTGGTGCCTCGGGCGGTCGTCACGGCTACCAGACGAAAATAGCATTGGCTAGACATTTGCTCTGAGGATGGTCAATGTCACAATTGTCCAGCGTTTGGGCTGCCAGGCGATAGTGTGCCACGGCACGCACTGCCGCGCCGGTTTGTAATGTCTCGGGACCTGGTGCCGATAAGCTGCCGTGAGGAACTCTTTGATGTATCGCAATCAAGCCGGACGAATACTTACCACGGTTGCCGCGGTAATTGGCCTCGTGGCGTGCGAGGCTGCTAAAAGCGCGAATCCGACGGCGCCGTCGGTGGCCGGGCCCATTCCGGGCGTGTCGATTACCACTCCCAGGGCGCTCGAACCGGGTGCCGGAGCTACGTTGACCTTCGGCGGCGAGCCGCCCACGCTACTCATTGAAAACCCTGGCACGAACGGCGTGCGCGCGCTGTGGCTCCAGGTAGACGTCGCCACTGACGCTGGCTTCCAGCAGATCGTGCACCATGCCGACCGCGTCACTCCCGGCCAGGGCGGCCGCACTTCGTATCGCCTGCCCGAGCCCTTGGGCGCGGGCTACACCTACTACTGGCGCTCCCGAGCGCAAGACGGCGCGAATACCGGCGGTTACTCCGCCGTGTCGAGCTTCAGCGTGGTGCCGCCAGTGGTAATCGATCCGCCGACGCCGACCACCCCGAGCAGCGCACAGACGAACAACCGTCCCGAGTTCCGGGTCACCAACGGCGCTATCTCAGGCACGACCGGAGTCGTCTATCGCTTCGAAATCTCAGGAGCCGCCGACTTCTCGAGCATTACCGCGCTCGTGACCGTCGCGCCGGGCCCCGGCACCACGACGATGTCGCTCGGGGAGCTGCCATACAACACGACCTACTACTGGCGCGTTTACGGCACCGACGGCACGAAGCAATCGGGCTACTCGGCGGCGCTGTCGTTCCGCACGCCTGCACCGCCTGCACCGCCCGCACCGATTCCGACACCCGGCACCACGCCGCCGGCCCCTTCGGGACCGATTGGTGGACCTCGCAACATTTCCACGAACGAGGCCACGAGCATCATCAAGAGCGTTCACGACGCCGAAGGCTGGAACCTTGGCGGCGACTCCTCGCGAGACTCGCGCATCGCCTTCATCAAGCGCGCCGTCGGCATGCTGCACTACGGCGACGGCCGCTTCAACCGCGGCGGGCCTGATTCGAACTGGTGCATCAAGGACGCCGGCGGCGGCCGGCCGATCTCGGATGACGTCATCGTCCGGTGCAACAGCCGCGAAGCCTGGGACTTGATCATCGGCGTGGGTGGCAACGGCTACAGCTGGCACACCGATTACATCGGTGTGCTGCCAGGCAATCAGAACGTGTACCCGCCGCCCCGGCCCTAGCGCCGGCCGGGCGGGGTGATAAAGTATCCCGGCGTGACCACTATCGACCGCGAGGCCGGACGACGATCGTCGTTCGACCTCGCGGCCTTCTGCATCATCCTCATCGCCGCCGCCTTCCGCCTCTATCGCATCAACATCCCGCTCGTCGACGCTCACAGCTGGCGCCAGGTCACCAACGCCGACATCGCGCGCCACTTCTCCGAAGGCATCATGAATCCGTTCGTCCCGCGCGTATCGTGGGGCGGTGTCAACGGCGTGGTCGGCATGGAGTTCCCGCTCCTCCAGTACCTCACCGCATCAATATGGCTCGTCACCGGAGAGAGTGAGTTTGTCGCGCGCCTGGTGGCGGCGGCCTTTTCCGTCGGCGCGGTGATTGCGACGTACTTCCTGGGCACCCGCCTGCTCGGTCGTCCGGCTGGACGCGCCGCGGCCTTTCTCATGGCCGTGTCGCCGAGCACCGTCTACTTCGGCCGGTCGTTCATTTCGGACACACCGATGCTGATGTTTTCGATCGCGGCCGTCCTCGCGTGGGATCGCTATTTCGATCGGCCGACCACTGTGCGGGCGGTGATCGCCGCTCTCGTGACTGCCCTCGCGGCGCTTGTGAAGCTGCCGGCCATATTGGTGCTCGGCGGCATCGGCGGACTGGCGCTGTCACGGCTGGGATGGGCGGCGCTCCGTGACAAGCGTCTGTGGGCCGGCACCGTGGCCGCGCTTGGGATAATTGGCGCCTGGTATTGGTACGCCGATCGTATTTATCTCGAAACCGGACTGACGCAGGCCGTGTTTCGCCCCTCGGGCACGTATCCGACGGACCTTGCCGGTGAGGTGTTCTACCGATCCGTGTCGCATTGGGCCACGAGCGAGCTGTTGTTCAGCCGCGAGTTCTGGGTGGGGATGACGATGCGGTTCTGGGAACTGCACCTCACGCCGTTTGGCTTCATCGGCGCGATCGTGGGCACGGTGGTCGCGTGGCGCAACCGACGATTGACGCCGCTCGCTCTCTGGACGGCCGCCGGATTCGCCCTCGTCGTCGTCGCCGCGCAGGGGCAGTGGTACCACGAATTCCACCAACTGCCTGTGCTCCCGCCGCTCGCCCTGCTCTTCGGCGCCGCGGCAGCACCGCTGTTCGATGCGGCATTCCTCCGCCGCTTCGCGCCGTTGCCGCTCGCGATACTGGTGGTCGGTGCGGGGTGGGGCGCGGCGTCGTTCGCCGCGTTTGGAGGGTCCGGCGTGATTCGCCAGCTCTACCGGCCCGACAATCTCGCCGAGAAGTTCATTGCCTACGGCAGCTTCATCCAATCGTTTGCTGCCCCTGATGCCCTGCTGATCACGGTGGACTACGAAGCCGCAGGCGTCAACTCCCCGATGCTGCTCTACTATGCCCGTCGTCAGGGGTGGAGCTTCGACATGTTCTCGATCTCGCCGAGGGTGATTGAGCGGTTGAGAACCAAGCAGGGCGTCAGGTATTTCGTCAGTTCGATGGGCCCCGAGCAGATGTCGGCACGCGATGATCTGAAGCTCTATCTAGACGGTTTCGAGCACGTCGCGTCGCCGCCGGGGATGTGGCGGCTCCTTGTTGTCGATCTCGGCAAGCTCCGTACACGATAAAAGGGGCAGGCCCGAAGGCCTGCCCCTTTTGACCCTGTCAGCGAAAACTAGAACCGAATGCGGGCGCCGAAGCCGAATTGGACGCCGCCGATCGTGGTGTCGAAATCGCTCACCAACAACCGGACGTCGGTCTTCGCGTTCGTGTAACGGAAAAACCCACCGGCACCGAGACGAACACTGTCGTTCTGCCA
>SHUG01000034.1 GCA_009694735.1 Acidobacteriota bacterium
ATCACCAGATCACGAAGCCACTAAATCACGAGATGCCGTGATTCGGTGTCGCTCTTACTTGGCGTGCTTCAGTTCTTGAAGGATGTTCTCGAGCGCGGCAATCACTTCGTCCTTGCTCGCGTTCTTCTTGTTGAAACTCAGGCGCATGTTGAACGCCTTGCTGGGCGGGCGGAAGGCAAACACGAACGACTTCGGGCGCCCCGGTTTGACCTTCTGGGTGTCCTTCCGGAGCTGTTCACGGGTGGCACCCTGGTTCGCGATCTTCTCGACCAGCGTCAGCATCTTCTGCGCGTCGCCCTGGCGGACCACCTGCAGGAGCAACGACCGGCTGACAATGCCGGCCAGGCGGCATACCTTGCGAACCTCGGGCGGAATCCCGTTGATCGACAGGGCCTCGGTAATTGTCGTGCGTGACTTCCCCAGGCGCTTGGCCAAATCCTCGTGGGTGTAGCCGCAGCGCTGTGCCAGGGCCTGCATCGCCTCGGATTCTTCAAACGGCGTCAGGTCCTTGCGCTGGATGTTCTCGACCAGCGCCAGTTCCAGCATTTCGCGGTCGTCGACGTCGCGGATGACGACCGGCAGTTCGGTGAGCCCGGCTTGTACTGAGGCGTGGTACCGCCGTTCGCCGGCAATGATCTGGTAGCGCGGCCCGCGCTGGCGGACCACCAGGGGCTCGATAATCCCCTTTTCGGTGACCGACGAGATCAGTTCGGCCAGGTCACCCATGGCCTGGCGTGGCTGGTCCGGGTTGGGGTCGATCTGGTCAATCGGCACCATGCGCCCGACCGGGGCTCCGGCTGAGGCCGCCAGTGTTTCGACGTAATGCGCGTCGTGGCGCATCCTCAGGTTGTCTGGCAATCCACGAGGCTTAGGCACGGTCGATCACCTCTTCACACAAACGGTAGTACTCGGTGGCGCCGGATGATTCTGGCGCAAACGTGAAAATCGATTCCCGGTAGGCCGGACTTTCCTCAAGCCGCACGCTCTTGCTGATGACCGTGCGGAAGACCTTGTCGCCGAATACCTTGCGAATCTGTTCCTGGATATCGCGCGCCAACGCCGTGCGCTTGTCGTGCATGGTAATGACGACGCCCAGGATCTTCAGTTCGGGGTTCGGCCGCTGGCGTACTTTTTCGATGGTTTCGAGCAAATCGTCGGTGCCCTCGAGCGCGAAGTACGACGACTGGATGGGAATCAACAGATGCGTCGAGGCGACCAGGGCGTTGATGGTCAGCAACCCGAGGGCCGGCGGACAATCGATCACCACGTTGGCGAACTGCCCATCGAGTGCGGCCAGTTCATCCTTCAGCCGGAACGGTGCATCGAGTTCGCCGACCAGTCGCGACTCGAGCTTGGCGAGGGCGATCCGGGCCGGGGCGATCGACAGGTTGGGCAAGGTCGCCGGCACGATCACGTGAGCGAGGTGCACCGTGTCGTCAACGAAGACGTCGTACATGCTGCGCATGGCGGTGCGGATGTCGATGAACGACATGCTGCTGTTGCCTTGCGGATCGAGGTCGATGAGCAGCGTCGGCTTGCCGCGCATGGCCAGGGCTGCCGCGAGGTTGATGGCGGTGGTGGTCTTCCCCACGCCGCCTTTTTGATTGGCGATACTGAGAATCATCGAGCAGAATTGTGCGGGTTCTCAGGCATTCTAGGGGGTCTGAGGCGTGAGAGTCAAATTGCGGCGATGGTCGGCGCCGGCAGTTGGGGGAAATTAGTGCCGCTAAGGTGTCAAACCGCAGGCACTTAGGGGAATTGTCGGCACGCCGACATTTCGACTTGGGCCAGCCGGTCGGTTCCGACCGCCTGGCCCTCGCTCAATGCAAGCGCCTTTACATCTTGTATTTGCCCATGTCGTCAGGATCGAGTTGCTCAAGCCAGTGCTGCAGGCGATCGCTGTCTTGTTTTTCGTTCGACAGGTCGACGGTCTTGGCGTGATCAATCACCTTCTCATCCACCAGGATCGGCGCGCGCGTGCGCAAGGCCAGCGCAATCGCGTCGCTCGGGCGCGCGTCGATCGCGACGGGCCCGGCGGGGGTCCGCAGGTGGATCATCGCGTAGAACGTGTTCTCCTTCAGGTCGCACACTACGATCTTATCGACCGTCGCCTGCAAGTCCTGAATGATGTTGCGCAGCAAGTCGTGCGTCATCGGTCGCGGCGTCTGGATGTTCTCGATCTGCAACGCGATGGCGTTGGCCTCGAACACCCCAACCCAGATCGGCAGCACTTTCTGGCCGCCCGAGTCGCGCAGGATGATGATGGGCATGTTGGTGATGGGATCCACCATCAGCCCCTTGATATTCATCTCGATCATTACGTGGCCCCGTTACTGCCCATGTGGCATCCGCCTTCAGGCGGATAGTTCTTCGTTCAACTGCTGGTCCGGCTGAAGCCGGACGCTACATTACCGTCTCGCCCCACACGCTGTTCGGTCCGGCGCGTCGAATCGTGACATCGACCAACTTGCCCAGCCACTCCGGCGGACCGGGGAAATTGACCACCGTGTTGCCGCTGGTGCGGCCCGTCAGTTCCCATTCGTGACGGCGGCTCGTGGCATCGACCAGCACTTCATGTGTCGTGCCAATCGACCGCTGGAAGAGGTTCGATTGGACCGACCGCTGGAGCGATTGCAGCGCCACGATCCGCCGCTTCTTCTCTGCGTCCGTCACGTCATCGGGCATTCGCTTCGCTGCCAGCGTGTTGGGACGCTCCGAATACTTGAACGAGTAGATGCCGTGGTAGCCGACCGCTTCGGTCAGGCTCAGCGTCTCGTCGAAGTCGGCGTCCGTCTCTCCTGGGAAGCCAACAATGATATCGGTCGATAGCTGCACGTTCGGGATAGCCGCGCGAATGCGTGCAACGAGGTCCAGGTACTCCTCGCGCGTGTGCCGCCGCCGCATCAGCGCCAGCACGCGAGATGAGCCCGACTGCACGGGAAGGTGCAGATGTTTACAGACCTTCGGCAGGTCGCGCACCGCGGCGATCAAGCGAGCACTGGTGTGGCGCGGATGGGGGCTGGCGAAACGGATGCGGTCAATGCCCGGCACCTCCTGCACGGCTTCAAGCAGCGCGGGGAAATCGCACGATGGATCGTCGGGGGCCTGGTAGTGATTCACGATCTGTCCGAGTAACTGCACTTCACGCCGGCCGCTGTCGGCCGCTTCTCGCACGTCAGCCAGGATCTCGGCTCGAGACCGCATCCGCTCGTGCCCGCGGGTATACGGCACGACACAGAAAGCGCAGAAATCGTTGCAGCCCTCGATGATCGTGACGTACGACCGCACCGGATCACCGCGGCGGACCACGCCGAGCGGGAACGAGGGATCCTCATACGGGTTGTCGATGGCGATCCGCCCATCGGCTTTCGGCCACAAGCTCCCGGCCGGCGGCCGCTCGCTCAGGGCTTGCTGCGCGAGCATCGGCAGCATCTTGACCTGCTGGGTGCCGATCACCAGATCGACGATGCCCTTTGAGCGCTTGATAAGCTTGGGGCCTTCCTGTTGCGCCACGCACCCAGCGACTACGACCAACGGGTCGCGGCCGTGGTCCCGGCCCATCTCCTTAATCTCACCGAGCCGGGTGTAGAGCTTGTCTTCCGCGCGCTCGCGCACGCTGCAGGTGTTGATGACCACGATGTCCGCATCGCGATCGGAATCGGCCGGGTCGTAGCCTGACTGTTCGAGCAGTCCCGCCATCCGCTCCGAGTCGTGGACATTCATCTGGCAGCCGTAGGTCTCGATGAAGTATTTCATTTCGGTTTTGCTTTCGCCCGCCGCGGACTTTCGCCTTTCGCTTTCGCCGTGACTTCACCTTTCGCCTGCGACGCCCCAAGCAACTCGCGCGCGCTCTCGAGGGCCTTCATCCCCGCCGCCGATCCCCCCATCATGCGCGCCACTTCCGTCACCCGGTCTTCATCGGTCAAACGGGTCACGCTCGTCACCGTCCGGCTGCCCCGCACCCGCTTTTCGATCAGGAAGTGGGTGCCGCCGCGGGCGGCAATCTGCGGGAGGTGCGTGATGCACAGCACCTGGAACCGCTGGCCGAGGGCGGCCAGCTTGTCGCCGACCACGCTGGCCACTCGCCCACCGATGCCGGCGTCGACCTCGTCGAAGATCAGGGTCTTCCCCTGCATGCCGTCCTTGGCGCCGAGCGTCTTCAGCGCCAGCATGACGCGCGATAACTCGCCGCCCGAGACGATGCGCGCGAGCGGACGGAGCTCTTCGCCGACGTTGGGCGACAGGAAGAACTCCCCTGAATCAATACCCGCGTCGCTCCACTTGCCTTCGGCCTCGTCGCGGGTCAGGCGAACCTCGAACCGCGTCTGCGCCATGGCCAGGTCCGCCAGTTCGGTTTCGATGCTCTTGGCAAACCGGTCCGCAGCCCTGTGCCGTTCTGCCGAGAGCGCTCGCGCCTCGTTCAGGAATAGTCGGCCGGCACCGGCCAACTGGTGCTCGATCTCAGCCACTGTCGACTGACCACCAGTCAAGGCAGCGTGCTCGACGGCAAGACGGTCGCGACGCGCGATGGCTTCCTCAAGCGTGCCGCCATGCTTCCGCTTCAGGCGCTCAATCAGGGCAAGTCGATCCTCCACCTGCTGAAGGCGGGCGGGCGACGCGTCGATGCCGTCGGCAAAGTCGCGCAGGGTGATCGCCAGGTCCTCGAGTTGGGCCTTGATGCCGTCGCGGGCGTCCAGGTACGGCGCGAACCGCGAGTCAATCGCCGCCAGCTCCCCTACCCGCTTCCACACCCGGCCGAGCGCGCCCAGGGCGGCCGACTCGGTGTCGTATAACTCGGCGTAGCCCTCGTTGCACAGGCGGTGAATGGTATCGGCGCTGCGCAACAGTTGGCGGTCCGACGCCAGGGTCTCGTCTTCGCCGGCCTGCAGACTCGCCTTCTGCAGCTCGCCGAACTGGAATTCCACCAGGTCCAGTCGCGCGGCTCGTTCGCGGTCGTCCATGCGCAGCCGATCGAGCTGGTCGCGGAAACCGCCCACGCTCGCGAACGCCGCGGCCACGCGCGACCTGGACGCTTCGAGTCCCGCCCACGTGTCGAGCAGCGCCAGGTGCTGTGAGGCATCGAGTAACTGTTGATGCTCGTGCTGGCCGTGCAACTCGACGAGACGGTTCGACAGGTCCTTTAGCGCCGATGCGGTGGCGAGGGCGCCGTTAATGAAGGCGCGGCTGCGGCCCTGCGACGTAATTTCCCGCCGGACGATCAGTTCGTCGCCCTCGGGCGTCTCGAACAGCGCCTCGACGCTGGCGACGTCCTCACCCGTCCTGATCAAGTCGTGAGTGGCGCGTCCGCCCAGGAGCAGGCCGACGGCTTCGACGAGGATGGATTTGCCGGCGCCGGTCTCACCAGTAAGGACGTTGAACGACTGTTCAAAATCGACCGCCACCGACTCGATGACCGCGAGGTTGCGGATGGCGAGGTAGCGGATCATACGGGTGGCGCCTCGTGTTGTGGGAATCTCTTGGCGAGCGGAACTGCCATCGTATCATGGGTTTGACAGAATTTTACAGGGCGTGCTACGGTTGCACAGTACGGCGCTTCCCAGCGCGCATTTTTCCAATGGACGTGATTCGGAGGATTTGTTGCCGACGCCTGGATCGATTGTCCTGGCCTTGCAACTCGAGGGTGGTCTGCCGCCCACTCGAGCGGCTGCCGGAGACTTCGCCGACCTGATCTTCGCCGCCAGCCCCATCGTGATGATGGTGATGGCAACCCTGCTCATCTTCTCGGTCATTTCCCTGGGCATCGTCCTCCACAAGTTCTGGGCATTCCGCGGCATCGAGAGGCAGTCCGCCACGTTCCTCGAGGTCTTCCGCAAGAGCGCCAAGTTCTCCGAAGTGCAGGCGGTCTGCCCTTCCCTGGCGCTGAGCCCCCTGGTCGGAATGTTTCAGGCCGGGTACGCCGAACTGACGGCCCAGTTGCGGCAATCGCAAGGGGCGGCCAGTCCCGGAACCCCTGCGGTGCGTCCAACCTTGAAGAGCATCACGGCGGTTGACCGCGCACTGCTGCGCGCCTCGTCCATTGAAGTGGCCAAACTCGAGAAGCGGATGACGTTCCTCGCCACCACCGCGAGCATCACGCCCTTCATCGGGTTGTTCGGAACGGTGTGGGGGATCATGACGGCGTTCATGAACATCGGGGCGCAAGGCTCCACCGATCTCGCCGTGGTCAGCGGACCCATTGCCGAGGCGCTCATCGCCACGGCCCTCGGCCTGTTCGCCGCCATCCCCGCCGTCTATTTCTATAACCATTTCACGTCGAAGGTGAAGACCTACGCGTCGGAGATGGACGACTTCGCGCTGGAGTTCCTGAATATTTCGGAAAGGAACTTTACCTAGTGCCGAAGGTTTCGGCGCCACCCGACGCCAATACCGGGCGACGCCGCGGCCACCGCGTGACGACCTCGCTGTCGGAGATCAACGTGGTGCCGCTGGTGGACGTGATGCTGGTGCTGCTGATCATCTTCATGGTGGCGGCACCGATGATGCAGAAGGGCATCGAGGTGAAGCTGCCGGTGTCGCGCCGTGCTGACAAGATGTCGGCGGCGCGTCCTTATATCACCGTGCCGCTGTCCTACCGGTCGGATCGCCGCGTGTTGATTGATCAAGAGTCGGTGAGCGCCGACGTACTCGGCGAACGCGTCCGCCAGCTGATGGAAACGCGCAATGACAAGGACGTCTTCCTGCGCGGTGACGCGGGGGTACAACTGCAGGAGTTGTTCGAAGTAATCGACCGGCTGAAGGCCGCTGGTGTCCAGGGCGTCGGCATCGTCGCCCTGCAGCGGGCGGGTCAATAGTCATGGATGCCGTCTCCGAGGTGCTGGCGGCGCGGACGGTCAAGTCCGATGGCCTGAGCGCCATGCTCGGCTGGTCGGCGGTTGCGCACCTGGTGATGGTGGCGGCGGTGGCCTTCGTGCCGGCCCACTGGTGGGGCGCGGAAGACCAGGCGCCCGAAGTCATCATGCAGATCAGCCTGGGAGGAGCCGTCGGGCCTCGCGATGGCGGGCTCGCGACGCTCGGGGGCCGCGCGATTCAGCAGGCGGTGCCGGTCGAAACGAAACGGCCGATCGAGCCCGTTCGTCCACCGGCCGCGCAAACGCCGGCGATGATCGAGCCGGCCAAGGCGCCGCCCCGCAAGACCCCCGACAACAAGATGGACGCAAAAGATCCGCGCAGCCGCATCCCGACCAAGGGCGCCGAAGTTCGTCAAGGGTCGACGGTCGCGGAGACGGGTGGCAAGGGGCTTGGCTTCGGCCTCTCGGCCGGCGGCGGCGGCGGCGTCGGCCTGCAGCTTGACGTCGCCAACTTCTGCTGCCCCGAGTACCTGGCAACCATGCTGGACCTGATCAGCCGCAACTGGAGTTCGAAGCAGCAAGCGACCGGCACGACCGGCATGCGGTTCGTGATCCAGAGGGACGGGCGGATCGCCGACGTGTCGATCGCGCAGTCGAGTGGCAACCCCGGATTGGACTACATGTCAGACCGCGCCTTGAAGCTGACGAAGTTACCGCCACTGCCCGTGGGCTATGACCAGCCGGCCCTGACGGTGCGCCTGTTTTTTCCGTACGGACAATGACCATGACCCATTCAACCCACTCACGTGCCGCGGATGTGGCGTCCGGCTTTAGCCGGACCTCCCGCGTACTGCTGCCCCTCTTGATCGCCGCCTCGGCCGCCGTTTGGGCTCAGCAGCCGGCGCCTCCCCCACCGGCTCAGCAGCCGAGCAGCGTGGAACTGCGGCTGACCGGCGATCCCGGCACGCCGCCGCGGATGGCGGTTCCCGATCTGCTGGCGCTCACTCCGGATCGCGAAACGCAGGAGGCGGCCAAGATCATCAGCGAGGTATTGTGGGACGACCTCAACTTCGAACGCGAGTTCGCGCTGATTCCGCGCGACACCTACAAGTCGATTCCGGCGGCCGGCTCGATCGACGCCGTGCCGTTCGATCGCTGGCGTGAACTGGGCGCCGATGGCGTGATCATCGGTACGGCGCAAAAGACCGCGACCGGCATTCGTGTGGAGCTGCGCCTCTACAACGTGCGCGCCCGCCAGTCGGCCTACGGTCGCGAGTACACCGGATCGGCCGCCAACCCGCGCATCTACGCGCACACCATGGCCGACGAGCTGCACGACTCGCAGCGGAGCTTGCGCGGCGTGGCGCGCACCAAGCTCACGTTTATCTCCGACCGCAATCGCGAAGCGGTGCTCGCCACCGTGGAGAAGCGCGACGTCAAGGAAGTGTTCATCGCCGACTACGACGGCGCCAGCCAGCGCCGGATCACGATCAACCGCACGATGAACCTGACGCCTAGCTGGTCGCCCGATGGGCGTTCGATCGCCTACACCTCGTATCGCAGCGGCGGCGCTGACATCCTGATCTCGAACATCTTTGCCGGCACCATGGAGTCGCCGGCCAAGGGGATTGGCCAGAACTACCTGCCGGTGTTCTCGCCCGACGGGACGCGCATTGCCTTCACTTCGAACCGCGACGGCAATAACGAGATCTACGTGGTGAATCGCGACGGGTCGAACATCTCCCGCCTGACTAACAACCCGGCCATTGACGTGACGCCGACCTGGTCGCCGACCGGCACCCAGATCGCCTTCACCTCGGAACGCCGCGGCCAGCCGCAGATTTTCGTCGTCAACATTGACGGCACCGGCCTGCGGCAGATTACGTTCGAGTCGTACGCCGATCGGCCCACCTGGTCGCCGCCGCCGTACAACGAGATCGCCTTCGCCGCCCGCACCGGGCCGGGCTTCGACATCAAGATTCTCGGGATCGCCTCCGGCGAGACGCGGCAAATCACGTTTGGCGAGGGCAGCAACGAGAGTCCGGCCTGGGCGCCAAACGGCCGCCACCTGGCGTTCATGTCGACGCGCGCCGGTCGCAGCCAGGTGTTCACGGTCGATCGCGACGGGCGCAACTTGCGGCAGATCACCCGAGACGGCAATAACACGACGCCGAATTGGTCGCAGTAAGAAACAGGGTGCCTGAGGTGCGTACGGTGCCTAGGGGTGCCTAGAAGGTTGGTGCCGGGGTGCCACAGTGCCAGAGTGAGTGCCACGGTGCGGGATTTAGTGATTGGGGTTAGTTATGAACAGACGAACGAATTCGCTGATGGTGGTTGCGCTACTTCTCACGGTGGTGGTCGGCGCGTGCGCGAAGAAGCAGCTGCCCGTGGCGCGGCCGATGCCGCCGCCGGCCGTGACGAATGCGGCGAACGTGCCGCCACCGGCGCCGCCGCCTCCGCCGAGTCCAGTGGCTGAGCCGGTGCCCGTTCCACCCATGCCGGTGGAAGACACGATCGGTTCGAAGTCACTCGACGATCTCAACCGCGACTCCCCGCTCAGGCCGCTCTTCTTCGATCTCGACAGCTCGGACGTCAGCACCGAGGGACAGCAGGTGCTGCAGGCCAACGCGGCCGTGTTGAGGAAGTACCCGGCCTGGCAGGTCACGATCGAAGGCCACTGCGACGAGCGCGGCACGGCCGAATACAACCTCGCCCTTGGCGAGCGCCGCGCGTTGGCGGCGCGCACCTACCTGGTGTCGCTGGGCATCCCGGCCGACAAGGTCAAGACCGTCAGCTACGGTAAGGAATTCCCGTTTGACGCCGGTCAGGACGATGGCGCGTGGTCGAAGAACCGCCGCGCGCATTTTGTGATTACGGCAAAGTAAGATGGATGGCATGAGCCGACGACTGTCTCCTGCCATCCTGGCCCTGACCGCGGCCGTGATGCTCGCCGCCCCGGCCGCGGCGCAGTCGCGCCGCGAAATGCAGATGATGGCCGACATCCGCATGCTGCAGGAACAGACGCAGCAGATGCAGCAGCAACTACAGGCCGCGCTCGACGCCATCAGCGGCCAACTGAAGGCGATCTCGACACGCGTGGACGACCAGGCCGGCGCCACCCGCAAGTCGTTTGCCGACCAGAAGCTCGCCGTCGATCAGTTCGGCACCGACCTGCGCGTGGTGCGCGAGCGCATCGACGAAAGCAACGTGCGCATTACCAGCCTGTCGCAGGAAGTCGAGGCCTTGCGCCTCGCGATCCCGTCGATGACCGCCCCGGCGGTTCCCGCGGATCCCAACGCGCCGCCGGTGAGCGATGTGCAGCCGCCCTCGACACCGGCGCCGCCGATCACGATGTCCCCAGGCATCTCGCCGCAGCGCTTGTTCAATACGGCGCTCGCCGATTTCACCGCCGGCCAGTGGACGCTCTGCATCGAAGGCTTCAATACCTACCTGAGAGGCTTCTCTCGCACCGACGCCGCGGACGACGCGCAGTGGTACATCGGCGACTGCTACTACTCCGACGGCAAGTTCACCGAGGCGATTGACGCCTATCATCGCGTGATCACCGGCTACCCCAAGGGCGACCGCGTCCCGGACGCGTATTACAAACTGGGATTGGCCCTCAACAGCCAGAGGCAGCCGGACCGCGCGCGTGAGGCCTGGGAGACGCTGGTCAAGCAGTTTCCCGACAGCGACCTGGCGCGGCTGGCCAAGCAGAAACTGGACGGCATGCCTCGCGGCAAGGCGCCAGGACGTTAGCGACGAACCACAACCTCAAACACAACTTCAGCGATCGAAGAGCGACAGCACGGTAGAGAGGCGACCTGACATGGGCAGTGTGAACAAAGTAATTCTGGTGGGCAATCTCGGCAAGGATGCCGAAGTGCGCGTGACACCGGGCGGCCAGTCGGTGGCGAGCTTCAGCATTGCCACCACCGAAAATTGGACATCGAAGGAAGGCGAGAAGAAGGAACAGACCGAGTGGCACCGCATCGTGCTGTGGGGCAAGACCGCCGACTCGTTGCAGCCCTACCTGGTCAAGGGCAAGCAGATCTATCTCGAAGGCCGCCTGCAGACGCGGCAGTGGGAGAAGGAAGGGCAGAAGCACTACACCACCGAGGTGAAGGCCGACAAGATCGTGCTGCTCGGCGGCGGCGGCGGTGGTGCCGGCGGCAGCCGCGGCGGCGATCGCCAGGTTGAGCGCGGCGGTGACAGCGGCTACCAGGATCCCATGCGCGATCCCGCCCCCGTCACCGACGACGACATTCCCTTCTAGCTACGTTCCTTTTCGGCCATACCGATCCTCGAGCCGGACCACATCGTCCGTCTCGGGGGTCGAGACTTCCAGGACATCCGAGTCTTCGATCGCCGTCATGCGATGCACGGTGGGCGGCGTCACGTGCACGGCTTCGCCCGGGCCCATCTCCGTCGCCACCAGCTGGCCGTCGACTTCCCGCTCGAACAGGATCTTGCCCGACCACACGAAGATCGTCTCGTCCTTCTGGTTGTGATATTGCAAGCTCAGGGCATGGCCCTTGTTGATGTGGATTTGCTTGCCGACATAACGGTCGGTGCGTGCCCACCACAGTTCGTATCCCCACGGTTTTTCCACGCGATGTAACGGTTCGCTCACGACCACGGGCTCCTTTGCACTGCCGACGCGGCCAGCGCGTCGAATAGATACTGCTCGATCTCCCCGGCCGTCGCCAACCGCAGCGCGTGACCGGCGAGCCGTCGCGCCTCGGCGGCGCTCAATTCCTCGATCACCGGGCGGACGATCGGGATCGCCCCAGGCGTCATGCTGAACTCGGTGAGGCCGAGGCCGATCAGCAACCCCACCAGGGCTGGATCCGAGGCCATCTCGCCGCACAAGGACACCGGAATCCGGTGCCGAGCAGCGGCGCGGCGCACCATCCGAATCAGCCGTAATACCGCCGGATGGAGTGGCTCGTACAGATCCGAGACGCGATCGTCCGTGCGGTCGACGGCCAGGCAGAACTGGATCAGGTCGTTGGTGCCGATGGTGAAGAAATCCACTTCCGGCGCCAGCAAATCGGCGGCGAGCGCGGCGGACGGGACTTCGATCATCGCGCCAACCTTGATCTGGCCGGGCTCAAACTGGCCGGCATGGGTCCGGCTGAGGCCGGACGCGACCTCGGCCAGAATCGTCCGTGCCTGGCGCACTTCTTCGACGGCGGTGACGAACGGGAACATGATGCGCAGCGGCCCGTGCGCCGAGGCGCGCACCAGCGCGCGCATCTGCGTGCGCAGCACATCGGGGTTGGCCAACCCCAGGCGCAAGCCGCGCAGGCCGGGCCGCGTGCGCCGGCGTTCGGGGCCGCGGCCGGGTCCGGCAAACTGCCGCTCGTCGAGGTCGAATGTGCGAATCGTGACCGGGCGCGGCGCGACCTGTTCGATCAGGCTGCGATAGAGCCCGTACTGGTCGTCCTCGGTGACGCTGGCGATTGGCCGGCCCGACAACATGAATTCCGACCGGTAGAGGCCCACGCCCTCGGCGCCATGTTCGTTCAGAAACGGCAAGTCTTCGAGCAACTCGATGTTGGCTTCGAGGCGAATGCGCACGCCGTCGGTAGTAGTCACCGGGCCAGGCTCGGTCTGTGAACGACCCTTCCGGCGCGGCCTGGTGGCACGACGGTGCGCCTCGTCGATCTGTTCGGGCGTCGGCGCGACGATCAACTCCCCGGTCGTCCCGTCCAGTACCACCGGAGTTCCCGCGGCGATTCGCAGCGAGGCGTCGTGCAAGCCAACGATCGCCGGCACCTTGAGAGAGCGCGCCAGGATGGCGGTGTGGTAGGTGCGGCTGCCGGCATCGGTGGCAAACGCCTGCACGCGCGACCAGTCGAGTTGGGCCGCGACCGACGCGGTCAGTTCATCGGCGATCAGCACCGACGGCCCATCCACCTGGCTGAGCAACTCCTTGGGTCCCTTGGCGCCGTGACGGAGGTTGAGCCGCAACCGTCCGGCGACGTCGGCGACATCGGTCTCGCGCTCGCGGAGGTACGGGTCTTCCATCGACATGAAGACGTGGTACAGCTCTTCGTAGGCACGGTGCACGGCCCACGCGGCGTTGACCCGCTCGGTGCGGACGATGGTTTCGGCGCGTCCCACCAGTATGGGGTCGTCGAGCATCAGCAACTGGGCATCGAAGAGCGCGGCCAGCTCGCTGCCAGGGCCATGCTCCACGCGTGCCTTGATGTCCTGCAGCTGCTGCTTCGAGGCCGCCTGCGCGCGCAGCAGGGCCGCCACTTCCCGATCCACCCGGTCGGGCGGGATCGGAAAGCGCATGACCTCGGTGCGCTGGGTCAACACGACCGCGCGGCCGAGGACGACGCCGGGTGACACGCCAATGCCGGTCAGGCGTTCCATAACTCTTCTCCAAAGCCGCCTTCGACCAGGTGGCAGAGTGCCTCAGCGGCGTCCGTCTCGTCGGTGCCGTCGGCAGTGATCACGATGCTCGCGCCGGCGCCGGCGGCGAGCAACAGGATGCCCATGATGCTCTTGCCATCCATGGTCTTGCCGTCGCGCGAGACCTGGATGTGTGACTCGAACCGCGTGGCGGTGTGCACGAACTTCGCGGCCGCCCGCGCGTGCAGCCCCAGGCGGTTGCGAATCACGCACTCGCGGGTGGTCATTCGGTCGGGCCGTCGCCGCTCGACCCCGGTGACCTGGCGTCGCTCGCCCCGGTCAGCAGATCCGAGGCCACCCAGATGGCATTGCGCCCGTGCTCGCGCAGCATGCGCGCGACATCGGTGAGGCGGGGACCGTCGGGCAGATTGGCGGCCTTGATCAGCATCGGCAGGTTCACGCCCGTCACAATTTCGACGGCATCTTCCTTGAGGAAGGTGATGCCGAGGTTCGCCGGCGTGCCGCCGAACATGTCGGTTGCCAGCAGCACCCCGCCGGGTCGCATGACCCGCTCGATGGCGGCGGCGATTGCGTCGCGCGCGTCCTGGACGTCTTCATGCCAGCCGATCGACACGGCCGCAAAGTGGGGCAGGTCGCCGACGATGGTTTCAGCGGCGTTGACCAGCTCGGTGGCCAACTGTCCGTGTGTGATCACGACCACTCCAATCATCGGGGGCCTTTCGCCAGGTCGCGGTGCGCCACACGCGCCGACACGCCCTTGAGATCCGAGAGTTCACGCTTCAACGCCTCGGCCAGGTAGACGGACCGGTGGCGGCCACCGGTGCAGCCGATGGCAATGGTCAGGTACGACTTCCCTTCCTGCACGTAGAGCGGCACCATCCAGCGCAGCAGCGAGGTGAAGCGCTTGATCGTGGCGCGGCCGATCGGCTGCCGGCGAATGTAGGCGGCGACCGCCGGGTCGCGCCCGGTCTGGGGCCGCAGGGCCGGCACCCAGTGCGGGTTCTTGAGGAACCGCACGTCGAAGACCAGGTCGGCTTCCGCCGGCGGGCCGTTCTGAAATCCGAAACTGAGGAACGTCAGCACCAGCTTTGAGGCGTGCTTTTGTCCCGAGACGAGCACACGCAACTGCTGGCGCAACTCGTGCACGTTCAGCTTCGACGTGTCGACCACCTTGTCGGCCATTGAGCGAATGGTGCGCAGCGACGCGCGCTCCTCCGATAGCCCTTCCGTGATCGGGCGATCGGGCGCCAGTGGATGAGGCCGGCGCGTTTCGCTGAAGCGGCGCACCAGCTCGGCGTGACCGGCCTCGAGGAAGATCAACTTGGTCCGCAGGTGCTTGTTGGTCTTGAGCTTTCGGTAGACCCGCGGAAAATCGCTGACGAATCGCGACTCGCGCACGTCCATCACCACGGCAACGCGGTTGTGCTCGGTCTGGCGCTCGCTAAGCTCCGCCATGACGGGCAGCAACGACACTGGCAGGTTGTCGACGCAGTAGTAACCGAGGTCTTCGAGGGCGCGAATGGCCTGCGACTTCCCCGCGCCCGACAGTCCGGTGAGCACGATGAAACGGGCCCAGTTCATGGGCGTGCGGGCTTTGCTCACAGCTCCTCGTCCTCTTCCAGGTGCTTCGGTGCTGAAGTGCCGGCGTGCTGGGGAGCTGAGGTGCTCAGCAAACTCTCATCCAGGCGCTTCACCAGATCGCGCGCGGCGTTGATGCCGCGCATGCGCAGCAACTGGTTGCGGGCGGCCACTTCCACCAGAATCGTCAGGTTACGTCCCGGCGCCACCGGCATGCGAATCAGCGGCACCTTGAGCCCGATCAGTTGATACCAGGCATCGTCGAGTCCCAAGCGATCGTACTCGAGCGCCGGGTCCCACCGATCGAGCTGCACCACTAATTCGACCCGCTTGGACGTGCGGGTGGACGCCACGCCGAACAGGTCACGGATGTTGATCAGGCCCAGGCCGCGCACTTCCATGTGGTGACGGGTCAGTTCGGGACAGGCGCCAATGACAATCGACTCGGCGCGGCGCCGCACTTCCACCGTGTCGTCGGCGACCAGCCGGTGGCCGCGGACGACGAGATCCAGCGCGCACTCGCTCTTGCCGATCCCGCTGTCACCAACAATCAGGACGCCGAGGCCGAGGATGTCGAGCAGGACGCCGTGGACGATCTCGCGCGCCGCGAGGCGATCCTCGAGAATGGCGGTGAGCTTGCCGATGGCGGTGGCGGTCGGCACCGGTGTGCGCAGGATTGGCACGTCTGCGCGTTCGCCCTCCTGCAGTACTTCGGCAGGCAGTTCAGCGCCGCCGGTGACCAACAGGCACGGCAGTGCCTCGCCGAAACATTTGGCCAGGGCGTGCTCGCGCGCGCCGGCTGTCATGCTCTCAAGGAAGCGCACTTCGCTGTCGCCGAACAGCAGGATGCGGCCGGCCTGCAAGTACTTGTGAAAACCCGCCAGCGCGAGACCGGTTTTCTGGATGTACGGGCTGGTGATGTGCCGCCCGAGCCCGTTGGCGCCAGCCAGCAACTCGATCGACAAGCCGACCGATTCAGGCCGGGCGTCGAGCAGGCCTCGGACGGTGATGGCCGGGGTGATGGACATCGTCTTGCGCAAGTCCCGGCGGGCGCCTGGCCCCGCCTCGTTGACTATTAGAACAGCACCTTCCGCTGGTTGGACGTGGGAATCTTCAACTCTTCCCGGTACTTCGCAATCGTGCGCCGCGCCAGCATGAGACCCTCCCGCTGGAGGATGTTCACGATCTTCGAGTCACTGAGCGGCTTCTTCGGATCCTCGCCCTCGATGATCTTCTTGATGCGGTTCTTGATCGTCACCGATGACACCGCATCGCCGTACGAGCTGCTGATGCCGCTGTGGAAGAAGTACTTCATCTCGAACACGCCCTGGGGTGTGTGCATGTACTTGTTCGTGACCACGCGGCTGACGGTCGACTCGTGCATGCCGATGTCGTTGGCGACGTCGCGCAGCACGAGTGGGCGCAAGTGTTCGATGCCGTGATCCAGGAAGTCGCGCTGGAACGTGCAGATGCTGGTGGCGACCTTACGGATGGTCTTCTGCCGCTGCTCCACCGACTTGATCAGCCACAGCGCCGAACGGAACTTGTCCTTCACGTAGGCGCGAGTCTCGTCGTTATTCTCGGCGGCGCCCTTGTCGAGCAGGCGGCGGTAGGTCGGGCTGATGCGCAGCTGCGGCAAGCCGTCTTCGTTCAGCACCGCGACGTACTGATCCTCGACCTTGATGATGTAGACGTCGGGAATGACGTATTGCGACGGCTGCGGGTTGAAGCGGCTACCGGGCTTCGGATCGAGATGCTGAATGATCTCGATGTGGCCCTTCAGCTCTTCGATGGTGAGCCCCAGCTTGCGCGCCAGCTCCGGCATCTGGTGGTTGTGCAACAACCGCAAGTGCTCTGAAACGATTCTCTCGGTGGGCGTGCCTTCGAGGTGCAGGTGCTTGATCTGCAGCGTCAGGCATTCCTGCAGGTCACGCGCGGCGACGCCGATCGGGTCAAAGCTCTGGATTAACCGCAGGGCCTTCTCGACATCGTCGAGCGGCCACGGGCCCATCGACGCGATCTCATCGACCGATGCCACCAGGTAGCCATCGTCATTGAGGTTGCCGATGATGGCTTCGCCAATCTCGCGATTGGCCTCGGCCTCGGTCTGCAGTGACAGCTGCCACTCCAGGTGGTCGGTCAGCGACGAGCTGGTCGAGAGCGTGTTCTCGATCGGCGGCAGTTCCTTGACCTCTTGCGGCGCGCGCGGACGATAGCCGTCATCCAGGTAGTCGCCGAAGAAATACTCGTAGTCCGCATCGTCCCAGGAATCGGTCTTATCGGCCTTGGCCTTGTCTTCGGCCTCTTTTTCGGCAGGCGGAGTCGCCTCGGCGGCCTGGAGATCCTCGGTCGGCACCTCTTCGAGCAGCGGGTTTTCCACGACCTCCTGGTTGAGGAGATCGGCGAGTTCCAAGGTCGACATTGGAAGAAGCTTGATCGCCTGCTGCAGCGAAGGCGTAAGGATCAGCTTCTGTGCGAGCCTGGTTTGCAGCTTCTGCTGGATGCCCATAATCGGCTCTTACAATCTTAGTCCAGCCGGAAATCGGTCCCGAGGTAAATCCGCCGGACTTCCTCGTCGGCGGCCAACACCGCGGGCGTGCCGCTCCGGAAAATCGCCCCGTCGGTCACGATGTAGGCACGGTCGGTGATCTTGAGGGTCTGCAGCACGTTGTGGTCGGTGATCAGGATGCCGATGCCGCGATCCCGCAGGTGAAAGATGATCTTCTGGATCTCGGTGACCGCGATCGGATCGATGCCGGCGAAGGGCTCGTCCAGCAGGATGAACCGCGGGTTCATCACGAGCGCCCGCGTGATCTCGGCGCGCCGCCGCTCGCCGCCCGACAGCGTGTAGGCCGGAGAATTGGCCAGCGGTGTCAGGCCGAGTTCCGCCAGCAGCTCGCGCAGGCGCGATCGCCGTTCGGAGGCATCCAGGTCGAGCGTTTCCAGAATGGCGAGGATGTTCTGCTCAACGGTCAGGCCGCGGAAAATCGACGGCTCTTGCGGCAGGTAACCGATGCCCTTGCGCGCGCGCAGGTACATCGGGTCGTCGGTGACATCCTTGCCGTCGAGCGTCACCCGTCCCGAGTCCGGCGACGTCAGACCCACCGTCATGTAGAAAATCGTGGTCTTGCCGGCGCCGTTCGGGCCGAGCAACCCGACGACTTCCCCGGAATTGACCTCGAGGCTCACGCCGCGCACCACCGTGCGGCCACTGTAAGTCTTGGTAAGTTCGTGCGTGCTAAGCGTCGAAGCCATTACCTGGGGGGCTACCTGGGGGGCTACCTTGGGGGCTACTTGGGAGAGGTCGGCGCGCACTTGCCGCCGCCCTTCGTCTGCGTGCGGACTTCGTCGTTGCCGTCAACTTGGACTCTATCGGACGCCTTGAAGAACGTCAACGTCTTGCCGCTCAGTTCCTGGCAGTCGGCATCGACCATGGTGACGGGCGCGCCGGTGACGACGTATTTTTCATCGGCAGGCACGTACGCCAATCGCGCGCCGGTCACCGTGCGTTTGTCGACGATGGCGGTGACCTTCTCGCTCGCGTCAAGCCGCGCCAGGCTGTTCTCGTCCGCCGCCAGGACAATCTCAATCTTCTCGGCGCGCAGGTTCCCCGTCTCGCCATCAAGCATCGCCGCGGTGTCGTAGGTTGCGCGGCGGGCCTGGTCCGTGTAGGTGAACGAGCCGCCGCGGCCAATGGTCGATGGTGTGGGTGTGCCTGCCGTCGCATCCTTGCGGACGATGGCGAGCGAGGTGATGACCTTGCCGACCGCGATCAGGTCGCCTTTGCTCTCGTCGATCGTCAGCGAGTCGGCGTTGATCTGCGTCTGTCCCTGCAACAGGACCGCCTGTCCCTTGTACTCACCGCGCCGTGACGCTTCGTCGTAAGTCAGCGACTCGGCGATGATGTTGACGGGATCCTTGTCACCGAGCAGCCCCGGCCGCTTCCCGGCTGCAACGCCGCCCTTCGGCTTGCCCGGCGGGAGCAGCGCACTCCTCACCTTGCCGGTGGCCACCATCGTGCGCGGAGCGAGCGTCACGGCAATCGCATCCGCATCGATGGTGAGCGTGTCGTCCTTGATCCGCGGGCGGGTGACGCCCTCCTTGCCGCTCAGCGCAAGGGTGCCGGCGGCGATCTGGTAATTGGCAAGGGCGCTGGTCGCGGTGAGCGGCCCATCGGTGAAGTGAAAGGTCCCGGCAAACGTGGCTTCCTTCAGCGTGCCGGCGGCCGGGTCGAGCGTCGCATCCAGGCTTTGGGCGCGGGCGACGCGGGCGCCCTGCGTGCGCGTCGCCGCCTCGGTGTAATTGACGCCTTCCTGGAACTTCATGGCCGACAAGCCCTGCGCTCCGCCGGTGGCGGTCAGCACGTTGGACTTGATGGTGCGTGCCGCGGTGTCGCGGACCGCCGGCAACGTGACGGTCACGTTGTCGCGCGACGACAGGCGGTTCACGCTGCCGTCTGGCGCGAGATCGATGTCGAGGAACTCCCCGCTCAGCCGTTGTCCGCTCGTGCCACCCGGGCCCGCCAGCTGGATCGCACTCTGCCCTGCCAGCGTTGCCTGCTGCAGCGACCGGCCATCGTCGCGGTAGTCAAGGTTCATGTCGCGTGACGACATCGATTGCAGCGCGCCCATGCCGGTGCCGCCGGTCACCCGCGAGTCGCCCCGCAGCTCGATCAGGTCCGGCTCGTCGCGATCGGGAAACAGGTGCACCACGGCCTCGTTGGCATCGATGATCTGGCCGTCGCGATCCATGTGCATGGTCCGCTCGAAACGCATGTAACGATCGGTGCGGGCAAAGCCAAAGGCGCCCGCGGTGACATCCATGGCGCCAGAAGGCCCGTTCGGCTCGACGCGGATCTTGGCCTGGTCCAGCAACCAGAGCGTGTTGCGCTGCTCGTCGAAGGTGAACCCCACGCCGGTGCCAGACATGCGTCCACGTGTGAAGCGCACCGGACCCGGGGCCCGCACGATCTTCTCGGCGTCCGTGTAGGTGGCTTGCTCGCTGAACGCCGTGAGGCCGTCGTTGGTCTCGAGCTTGACGTCGCCCTTGAGGTCGTAGCTCGCCTGGTCCTTGCCGACCTGCGCCTCCTTGCCGGTGATCGTGTAGTTGCGGCCGGCGCGATTGTCGACGGTGACCTTGACGCCCATCAACTTGGTTTCGCCGCCCTCGTAGGTGACCTGGCGCTCGAACTCGATTCGCGCATCCTGGCGCGAGCCCTTGAGCTGGATGACGTCGCCGCCGCGCGTCTCGATCGTCGACTTTGGGTCCATCCGCTCGACCGGCACCGGCGCCACCCGCACCTCACGCGGCCGCAGGGTGTAACCGACCACGCCGATCACGCTGAGGGCGACCACCGCCAGTGCGATCCGCGCGCGTTTCCGCCAAACACTCACAACTCAGATTGTACCAACAACACCAGGGCCACGGATGACACAGATGACGCAGCAACAACAACCGAATGCGAGTTCCCCCAAGATCTGCGCCATCTGCGTCATCCGCGGCCCTGGTTGATCTCTCGGTGTCATCGGAAGTCGTCTAATCTGAGTTCCACGTACTTCTCACCACGAAATTCGTTCTCTTCGACGGTGTACGCGATCTCCACCGCGGCTTTCTGTTCGGTCAATCTGTGTTCCCGCTCCGCGGCATTCCACTGGATGGCGCGCAGCACGCGGCCGTCCTGCTTGACGCTCATCTTGAGGTGCCGCTCTTTTAGGAGGCGCGGGCCGTCGACGATAGCGACGGGGCCGGTGTGAAACCGCGGCTTGGGGTTACTGGGGCCAAACGGCGCGAGGGCAGCGAATTCGGCAATCACCCGGTCGCTCAATTCGTTCAACTTCAGCGGCCCGTCTAACCACAGGCGCGGCCGCAGGTCGTCTGGGCCGAGGCGGTTCTCAGCGTAGGCGTTCACGGCCAGCCGGAACTCCTTGATGCGTGCGGCCTCGAGCTGCAGCCCGGCCGCCTGCTTGTGGCCGCCAAAGCGGCCGAGCATCGGCGCACACGACTCGAGGCACGCCAGCATGTCGAAGCCCGGAATGCTGCGACAGGACCCGTGGGCGACGCCGTCCTCGATCGACAGCACGATGGCGGGCCGATAGAACGCGTCGACCAGTTTCGACGCGACGATGCCAATCACGCCGCGATGCCAGCCTTCCCCCGCCACCACCAGCACACTGCGCGAGCCGATATCGGGGTCCGATTCCACAATCTTCTTCGCCTTGGCCAGAATGTCCTGGTCCTCGGTGCGGCGGCGCGTGTTCTCGGCTTCGAGCTGTGCCGCGAGGGCTTTCGCCTCTTCGGCCATTCCCTCGTCCGACGCGAGCAGCAACCGGGTGGCGATGTCGGGCGTGCTCATGCGGCCGGCCGCGTTGAGGCGCGGCGCCACCATGAAACCAATGTGGTAGCTGTCGATGGTCTTGCCGGTCAGGCCGGCGGCTTCGAGCAGCGCGCGCAGGCCGACCTTGTGCGGGCCCTTGGTCAGCATCCGCAGGCCGAGCTTGGCGATCACGCGGTTCTCGCCAATCAGCGGCACGACGTCGGCGAGCGTACCGATGGCGGCAATCTTCACGAACGCCGGCAGCCATGACGACTTGCCGGTGCGGTGGCAGAGCGCCTGCACCAGCTTGAGCGCGACGCCGACGCCGGCCAGGTTCTTGTCGGGATAGCTGCAGTCGTGACGCCTCGGGTTGACCACCGCGAAGCAATCGGGCAGCTCGGTATCCGGCTCGTGGTGATCGGTGATGATCAGGTCGACACCCAGGTCGCGCGCGCGGCGAGCAGCTTCCGCGCCGCGGATGCCGCAGTCGACCGACACGATCAGCCGTACCCCCTCCGCATGCAGCCGGTCGATGGTGTTGGGTTGCAGGCCGTAGCCGTCCGTGAGGCGCTCGGGAATAAAGTGCCCGACGTCGGCGCCCAGCAACTCCAGGGCGCGCCGCAAGATGACCGTGGACGTGATGCCGTCCACATCGTAGTCGCCGTGGACGGCGATCCGCTCCTTGGCGGCAATCGCCGCGAGCAGCCGATCCGCCGCCTTGCCCACGTCCGTGAGCCGGAACGGATCCAGAAGCTGGTCGAGTGACGGCTTCAGGAACCGCGCCGCCTCGTCCGGATCGGTGAGGCCGCGAATGGCCAGCAGGCGCGCCGTGACCGGTGACAACCCGAGCGCCCGCGCCAGTTCAGTCGCCTGCGCCTCCACGTGAGGACGGGTATTCCAGATTGGAGGAACGGCCACGCTAGGCTTCGATGATGCCGACGGAGCCCATCTTGCGGAACTTGGCGTAGCGCTGGTCGAGACGCTCCTGGACGCCGAGCGCCGAGATCTCGGCCAGCGACCGCTGCAGGGCAATGTCGAGCAGCGCGGTGGCCTGGCTGTGATTAGTGTGCGCGCCGCCGACTGGTTCGAGCACGATCTCGTCGATGATCTCGAGCTGCAGGAGGTCGGGCGCCGTGATCTTGAGCGCTTCGGCCGCCTCCACCTTCTTGGCCGAGTCGCGCCACAGGATGGCGGCGCAGCCTTCGGGTGGGATCACGCTGTAAATCGCGAACTCGTGCATCAGGATGCGATCGCCCACCGCAATGCCCAGGGCGCCGCCGCTGCCGCCCTCGCCGTGCACGATCGCAATCACCGGCACTTCGAGCATCGACATCTCGCGCAGGTTCATCGCGATCGCCTCGGCGACGCCGCGCTCCTCGGACTCAATGCCCGGGTAGGCGGCAGGGGTGTCGACAAAGCAGATGATCGGCCGGCCGAACTTCTGTGCCAGCTCCATGGTGCGCAGCGCCTTGCGATAGCCATCGGGCCGCGCATAGCCGAAGTTCCGGTAGATCTTCTGCTTGGTGTCGCTCCCCTTCTGGTGGCCGACCACCAGCACCGGGGCACCCTTGTAAAACGCCGTGCCGGTGACAATGGCGCGATCGTCGGCAAAGCGCCGGTCGCCGTGCAGCTCGACGAAATCGGTGAACAGCCGCTCGACGTAGTCGAGCGTGGTTGGCCGGCCGGGATGACGCGCGACCTGAACGCGCTGCCATGGCGTCAGGTTGCGATACAGCTCGCCACGGATGGCATCGACGCGCTTCTCGAGGCGCGCGATCTCGCGGTCGCGGTCGTCGCTCACGGCGAGCGTCGACAGCGCCTCGCTCTCCTTCAGGAGAATGGCAATCGGTTCTTCGAAGTCGAGCAAGTCAGGCATATCAGGGCTTGGGCTTGGGACCTGGGGCTTGGGCATTACGAGTGAACCGTGACCGACCCCGGACCGCAAATCCGTTCCACATCAGCGACAAACTGTTCCGACGTGCGCACGCGAATGGACTGCGTGACCTCGGCGCGGACGATCACGTGGCGCGCGCCGCCGTTCATTTCCACTTCGACCGCCACCGGGCGGTCACCACGGTGCTTGGGCAGCAGCTCCCACAGCGCCTCAATCGTCTCACGCGGACAGGTGCCCTTCAACCGGATCCTGACCCCGCGCGAGAGCCGCTCCTTGAGCAGGGCCAGCGGCAGGATGTCCGTGCACTGAAAGCGCGAACTCTCCTCGTCGCGCTCGAACTTGCCCCGCACCAGCAGCAGCGCGCCGTTCTCGATCAGCATGCGGTGCTTGCCGTACATCTCGGGGAACACCACGACCTCGACCGAGCCCTGGTGATCCTCGAGCGTGAACACGCACATCGGGTCACCCTTTTTGGTCTTCAGGCCGCGGAAGCCGCCGACGATTCCCCCCACATACACATCATCGATGACCAGCCGCCCGGGCGCGCCGTCGACGCCCTGCGGGATGTCGCTGAGCGTGAGGCCGCCAACGGTCTTGGCGCCGAAGGCGCGGAGGTTGTCGGCGTGGCGATCGATTGGGTGGCCGCTCAGGTAGAGACCGAGCGCCTCCTTCTCGTGCGACAGCAGTTCCATTTCGGTCCACGGCGGTGCGTCGGGCAGCCGGATGATGGAGAGGCCGCCCTCTTCCCCGCCGCCGAACAAGTCGGCCTGGCCCTGATCGCGATCGCGCTGCGTGCGGTTGCCGTGCTCAATGGCGCTGTCGACCGCGCCGAACAGCTTGGCGCGGCCGGCGCTCAGCGCGACGCCCTTGGGCAACAAGCTGTCACAAGCGCCCGATCGCACCAGGGCCTCGAGCACCTTCTTGTTGACGAGGCGCAGGTCGAGCTCCTCGCACAGCTGATGGATCGACGTGACGGTCCCGGTGCGTTCGCGCACCTCGATCAGGCTGCGAATCGCGCCTTCGCCGAGGCCTTTGATCGCCGTCAACCCGAACCGCACGCCTTCGGGCACCACCGTGAAGTGCAGCTGGCTCTCGTTGATGTCCGGCGGCAGCACGGCGATGCCGCGTTCACGTGACTCGCTGATGTAGACCGCCAGCTTCTCGGTGTTGGCGGCCTCAATCGTCAGCAGCGCCGCGGCGAAGTGGCGCGGGAAATTGGCCTTCAGGTACGCCGTCTGGTAGGCGAGGAAGGCATACGCGGTGGAGTGCGACTTGTTGAAGCCGTAGCCCGCGAAGAACTCCATCAACTCGAAAATCTTGCTGGCCTTCTTCTCGCTCACGTTCTTCGCCAGCGCCCCGGCCATGAAGGCCTCGCGCTGCTTGGCCATGACCTTGGGGTCCTTCTTGCCCATGGCCCCGCGCAGCACGTCGGACTGGCCCATGGTGAACCCGGCGACCACCGCGGCCATGCGCATGACCTGTTCCTGGTAGGCGATGACGCCGTAAGTATCCGCCAGGATTGGCTCGAGCGCCGGCAGGTCGTACTTCACCTGGCTGCGGCCGGCCTTGCGGTTGATGTAATCGTCGACCATGCCGCCCTTGAGCGGGCCGGGACGATAGAGCGCATTCATCGCGATCAGGTCTTCCAGCCGCTGCGGCTTGGCGCGCCGCAGAATCTCGCGCATGCCCGAGCTTTCGAACTGGAAGATGCCGTAGGTCTGGCCGTCCACGAACAGCTGATACGTCTTCGCATCGTCCAGCGGCACGTGGTCGATGTCGAGCACGATGTGCTCGGTGCGCTTGATCTCCGACAGCGCGTCCTGGATCAGCGTAAGCGTGCTCAGGCCGAGGAAGTCCATCTTCAGCAGGCCGACGCGTTCGACCTCCTTCATCGCCCACTGGGTCGTGATTTCGTCGCGGTTGCTCTTGAACAGCGGCGCGTAGTCGGTAATGGGACCTGGCGCGATCACCACGCCGGCGGCATGCACGCCGGCGTTGCGCGACACACCTTCGAGCCGCTTGCCCATCTCGAGCACGTCGTTCACGCGCGAGTCGGCCCGCGCCATGTCGCGCAACACGGGGTTCTCGGCCAGCGCCTTCTCGAGCGTCATGTCGAGTGCCGGTGGAATCTGCTTGGCAATCTTATCGACGTCCGCGTAGGGCATGTCCATCACGCGGCCAACGTCACGAATGACCGCCTTCGCCTTCATGGTGCCGAAGGTGATGATCTGCGAGACGTTTGCGCGGCCGTACTTCTCGGTGACGTACGAGATCACTTCCCCGCGCCGCCGCTCGCAGAAGTCGACGTCGATATCGGGCAGCGACACGCGTTCGGGGTTCAAGAAGCGCTCGAAAATCAGGTCGTAGTGCAGCGGGTCGACGTCGGTGATGCGCAGGGCCCACGCCACCAGGCTGCCGGCCGCCGAGCCGCGGCCGGGTCCCACCGGAATGCCGTGGTCGCGCGCGTAGCGGATGAAGTCCCACACGATCATGAAGTACCCGGGGTACTCCATCTGCTTGATCATGGCGATCTCATAGGCCAGCCGCTCGTCGTACTCGGCAAGCGTGTGGCGCAGCTCGCCTTTCTCATCGGTCTGGCGCAGCCGCTCCAGGCGGACCTTGTAGCCCTCGCGGACCACGTGCTCGAAGTAGTCGTCGAGTGTGAAGCCCTCGGGGACGGCGAACTTCGGCAGGTGGTTCTGGCCCGAAGGAATGGTGACGTTGCAACGCTCGGCGATCAGCAACGTGTTCTTCATGGCGTCCGGGTAATCGCCGAACACCTCCGCCATTTGCGCCGCGGTCTTCAGAAAGAACTGGTCGCCGTGATACTTGAGGCGATTCTCGTCATTGACCGACTTGCCGGTGCCAATGCACAGCAGGATGTCGTGGGGCTTGTGGTCGCCATGACGCAGGTAGTGCACGTCGTTAGTGACCACCAACGGCATTTCCAGATCGCGGGCAATTGGAAGGAGGCCGTTGTTGACGATGCGCTGTTCCTCGATGCCCTGGAACTGCATTTCGAGGAAGAAGTTGCCCTTGCCGAGAATGTCGCGATACTGCGCCGCCGCGGCCAGCGCCTTGCCAGTCTGCTCGGCGCGGATTCCGCAGGCGACCTCGCCCTTAAGGCAGCTGCTCAGGCCAATCAGCCCTTCGGCATGCTGCGCCAGGATCTCCTTGTCGATGCGCGGCTTGTAGTAGAAGCCTTCGGTATAGCCGGACGACACCAGCTTGATCAGGTTCTTGAACCCCTTCTCGTTCTCCGCCAGCAACACCAGGTGGTTCGCGGTCTCGCCGGGCGTGCCGCTCTTGTCGCGCCGGTCACCGGGGGCCACATACACTTCGCAGCCCAGGATGGGATTGATGCCACGCTTGCGCGCCGCGTCATGGAACACCACCGCCGAGAACATGTTGCCGTGCTCGGTGACGGCCAGCGACGGCATCTTCAGCCGCTCCGCTTCGTCGAGCAGCTCGTCAATCCGGCA
>SHUG01000035.1 GCA_009694735.1 Acidobacteriota bacterium
GGCGAGGTGGTGCTGGCCGGCGATACGTTCGCCGATGCCACGGCCCGCTGCGACGAACTCGCCCACGCCACCGGACGCGTCGTCATTCACCCGTTCGACGATCCGCTCGTGATTGCCGGCCAGGGCACGGTCGCGCTCGAGATTTTCAGCCAGGCGCGCGAAGACCTCGCGGCCATCTTCGTGCCGGTGGGCGGTGGCGGGCTGGTGGCCGGCATTGCCAGCTACGTGAAGGCCGTACGGCCGGACGTCAAGGTGATTGGCGTCGAACCGTTTGAGGCGGATGCGATGTATCGCTCGCTGGAGGCCGGTCGCCGCGTGACGCTTGATCGAGTCGGCATCTTCTCGGACGGCGTCGCCGTCCGCGAGGTGGGCGCGCTACCCTTCACCATCGCCCGGTCGTGCGTGGACGAAGTGGTCCGCGTGTCGAACGACGAGATCTGCTCAGCGATCAAGGATGTGTTCGACGACACCCGTTCGTTGATGGAGCCGGCTGGTGCCCTGGCAGTGGCTGGTCTGCGCGCCTGGGCCGCCCGGACGCGCACCGAAGGTCGCAATCTGGTGGCGATTCTGAGCGGCGCCAACATGAACTTCGACCGGTTGCGGTTCGTCGCCGAGCGCGCCGAGATCGGAGAAGCACGCGAGGCGTTGTTTGCGGTGACCATCCCCGAGCGAGCCGGCGCCTTTCGCGAGTTCTGCGCCACCATTGGCCGCCGCGTCGTCACCGAGTTCAACTACCGGCTCAGCAGCCGCCACGAAGCGCACATTTTTGTCGGCATCGCCACGCGTTCGCGGACCGATGCCGCGGAGATCACTGCGCTGCTCGTCAGCCGGGGCTACCAGGCCCAGGACCTCACCGACGATGAGGTGGCGAAGTTGCATGTTCGCTACATGGTGGGCGGACGGTCGAGCGAAGTGATGAGCGAACAGCTCTACCGGTTCGAGTTCCCGGAACGGCCTGGCGCACTGATGGAGTTTCTCGAGCGCCTGGGCGGCCGGTGGAACATCAGCCTGTTTCACTATCGCAATCACGGCTCAGATTTTGGCCGTGTGCTCACGGGGTTCGAGGTGCCGGCGGGCGATGCCGACGCCTTCGACCAGTTCCTGCTCACCCTCGGCTACTACCATCAGCCTGAGCAAGGCAACGTCGCGTACGACCTGTTTCTCAGCGCGTCACGGTGACGGTGACGGTGTCGTAGGTGAACAACGCGCCGTCGCTGGCGACGGCGCGCAGCACGTAGGTGCCCGGCTCCTGGAACGTCGTCTGCACCACCCATTTGTTGTCAGGCGGCGGCACGGGGATGGTCCACGGCGGCGACCACGGTGAGTTGGCATAGGCGCGGGTATCGGTCCAGGTCTTCATTTGATCGGGGCTGAACGCCACCGCTTCAGCCTTGCCGCGATAGACAATCCACGAGAAGCGCAAGCCCGGTCCGCTTGACGCCACGATCGATGACGGCGGCCGGTAGAGAGCGGCGGCCGAAATGGTCGGCGGTCCCGCCGCCGGCTTGGCTGGACCGCGCCGCGCCGGGATGTTGTCAGGATCTCGGGCTACCACTGCCAGCGTCAGCGGCTCGCCCACTTTCACCGTGCGCGTGGCGCCGCTGTCGACCGTCAACTCCGGAGCCACGTTCGTGCGCAGCTCGTCGCGCAGGCTGCCGAAATCGCCGCCGACCTCGGTCGAGATCACCTGCGGGTCAATCTGGTAATCGGTCTTGAGCGACCCATAGGCCCGTTCCGGCTTGCCGTTGGTGACGAGAGTCCACATCAGCTCGCGGGTGCCGAAATTCGCGGGCACCTTGACCGTAAACAGGAAGGGGTTTCGACGCGGATAAAAATGGGTCGGCTGGCCTTGGTCGGGTCCGCCCGGTTCGATCATGTTCGCGGTGCCGATCGGCACGTCGAACTCCTGCTGCCAGTTCGAGTTCATGTAGCCGAAGAACATCGTGAATGAACCGTCCGGGTTCGGCCACCAGCCTTCGTACGCGGGCGAGACGCTCTCGCCCTTGGCATACATGAAGCGAGTTTGGGCGTCGACCGCACCCCAGCCGCCGGCGACCGGTAACGCGAGGCCCACCGTGGCGAGTGCCAGTAGCAGTCGCCGCATCAGCGCTGGCCGCCCGGTGCGCGCGTCGGGGTTGGCGGTGCCGGTTGCACCAGCGGGGCCCAGCACAGCGGACAGCCGACGTCGTAATCGTTGCGAGTCTTCATCTTCGCGCGCCGTTTCGCCATCTCGGCCTGGAACTGCTCTTCGGTCAACTGCACCGAGTAGCCGAGATCGATGAACATGTTGGCGATCGAGCGCCGGCCGCCGCCCGCCCAGTTGCGCGAATCCACCGGATTCTTGTTGGCCATGGTCGTATCGAGAAAGCCGATCAGGTGCACGATCGTCCCCTTCGGCAACACCGGCGCCGCGTCGTCTTCGTAGACGTACTGCTTCACCCAGTTGTGGTCGTAGCCGACGCAATTGAGGGTGAGGATATTGTGCCCCCAGATGGCCTCGAGGCACATGCGCACGCCCGGGGCATGCAGGTGGGGCTCGAACGCGACAATCTTCGTGTGCTCTTGCAACACGGCGTAGGAGTGCAACTCCTGGCTCGATCGATCCGGCTTCACATCGATGTCGATGCCATTGCCCAGACGCAGGCTCGAGCGGCGGTACTGCGGTTTGTAGCCGCGCGGGAAAAACTTGAACCCGAACTCCAGGTGCGCCCTGGTCTCGCGGCCGTTCGAGTGCAGGTGATACGCCGTCAGGGCCAGGGCAGAGTTCTTCTGGAGGAGCCGGCCCGCCTCGATGGGAAAGATGTCGGGGTTGCGACCGACCTCGTGAATCGGCCAGCTGGTCCCTTCGGCCTCCGCCTCCGCCATCGACACGCCCTCGCCTTGCGCGATGCTGGAATACGTCATGTGGTGGAACGCGTAACGCCCACCAACCGTCTTGACGCTGCCGTCGGTGGGAATGTCGTTGACCTCCCGCACCTCCACCGACGCCACGTAGCGATCTTCGGTAAGGCCAGTCGGCACGAGGCCGAGCGCTCCCCACTTGTCAGGCCCCTGCGCCGGAACGACGACGGCGGCCGACCGCAGCACCAGGTCAGGCACGCCGAGCGTCCAGTTGTCGCCGGTGCCAAAGTCCTTCGCCGTCGGCATGTCGGCGGGGTTGCCGCGCGGGGCACCGCTGTCCACCCACTTCGCCACCATCGCGATTTCGGGTTCGCTGAGCGACGGGTCCTGCTTGAAGTGCTGGATGCCGATGTTGCGCTCGACGAACCACGGCGGCATGACGCCGGCCCGCGGCCCCAGGCCAGTTCGCGTCTTGATCGACCGGGCCCACGGCCGCACTTCTTCGTAGGTGGTCAGCGACATCGGCGCGCCGCCATCGGGCCGATGGCACTGCTGGCAACTGCGCTGCAAGATCGGGGCAATGTGCTTGGTGAACGTCACGTCGGCAGCAGGGGCAGCCGTTTGGGAGGCTTGATCGTAGGGCAGACCCTTCAGAGGGGCCTGCGCCAGCCCCGCAACGACCCACACCAACGGGACGAGCGCCGCGAGCCGGCAGGCATGTCGTTTCATAGGGAGGAGGCTACGCCCAAACTTCCCGGTCGTCAATGCAGATCGGGCTTGCCTGCGCGAGTCTGCGGCGGTATATAGCTGAGTGAGGGAGTTCCTGTGATCCGACAACACTTGAGACGCGTCCTGATCTTGGCGCTGCTGTGGCCGGCCGCGATCGCGCAGGCCCAGGCGCCGCAAGCCCGAACCGACTGGGCGGTCTCGCGCACGCCCGACGGCCAGCCGGACCTGCAAGGCATCTGGACCAATGCCACCATCACGCCGCTCGAACGCCCAGCGGCACTCGCCGGCAGGGCGTTCCTGACCGCAGCGGAAGCCGCCGCGATCGAGAAGCAGATCGCCGAACAGCGCGTGAAGTTGGACACCGTTGGGTCGCTCGACAGCGGTAGCTACAACCAGTTCTGGTACGACGCCGGAACCACCGTGCTGTCAACCCGGCAGACGTCGCTCGTGGTCGATCCGCCGGATGGGCGCGTCCCAGTCAGGCCGTCGGCCGAAGCCAGGCGCGACGACTACGCGGCGCGCAGTGCCGACAGCTACGAGTTCATGAGCGTGTGGGATCGCTGCATCACGCGCGGCGTGCCCGGCGGCATGTTTCCAGCCGGCTACAACAACGCCTACCAGATCGTGCAAACGGCGGAGTACGTCGTGATCGCTTACGAGATGATCCACGATGCGCGAATCATCCCCCTCGACAACCGCCCTCCTCTTCCGGCACGCATGCAGTTCTGGATGGGAGATTCCCGCGGCCACTGGGAAGGCGACACGCTCGTCATCGAGACGAGGAATTTCAACAACCAGGGATGGATTACGACCAGCGCCGCGAGTGGGCGCATCAAGGGCATCCCGCATACCGACAAGCTTCACGTCACCGAACGGTTGAAACGAGTCAGCCGGGATGAAATCAGCTATTCCGCCACGATTGACGACCCGGACATCTACACCAGGCCGTGGACCGTCGCGTTCCCGCTGACCTCAGAACCGGATTACCGCATCTACGAGTACGCCTGTCACGAGGGCAATTACTCGATCGAGAATATTCTCCGCGGTGCTCGCGCACAGGAGACAGCCGCGGCGGGCAAGCCCCCGAAGTAACAGGCGCTAGCGCGGCAGCGCAAACGACAGGAGCGTGGTGCCTGACGCGATCACGACGTGCTGCCGGCCGTCGAGCATGTAGGTCATGGCCGCCGCGCCCCAGATCGGCGTGCCGGTTGCGTAGCGCCAGAGGTTCTTGCCGCTGCGCGAGTCGAACGCCATGAAGTTGCCTTCGTGGTCGCCAGCAAACACCAGGCCCGACGCCGTCGACATGACGCCCGCCATGGTCGGCTGCGGGTACCGGAACTCCCATTTTCGTTCGCCGGTCACGGCATCGATGGCGCGCAACGCCCCGTACCCCTTGTCGCGGTCCATCCGAACGACGCCGCCGAAGGCGGTGCGGCCGGGAGCGATCACGGGCGCCTGCGGCTCGTAGGTCGCGCAGGTTTCGCGCACGTTGACAAAGAACAGGCGCAACGAGGGATCGTACGACGGCGGGTTGAAATTGGTGCCGCCCCACATGTCGGGGATGCAACCTTTGCTGCCTTCGTTTAACACGATCGGGCGACCGTCGCGGCCGATTTCACGCGCCCAGGTCGTGTCGGTGAACGGCTTACCGAGCATCAACTCGCCCGTCCGCCGATCGAGCACATAGAAGAACCCGTTGCGGTTGGCGACCATCAGGACTTTCCGGTCCGGCCAGTCGGCCAGAATCGGGACGTGGTTTGAATCCCAATCGTGGGTATCATGCGGCGTGAACTGGTAGTGCCACTTCAGCACGCCGGTGCTCGCGTCGAGCGCGACCACCGAGTTGGTGTAGAGGTTGTCGCCCTTGCGATCGTCACCGTAGTAATCCGGATTCGGATTGCCGGTGCCCCAATACAACCGGTTGAGCTCCGGATCGTACGTGCCGGTCATCCAGGTGGCGCCGCCGCCGCGCGCCATCACGCTCGCTGACGCCGGCCAGGTTTCGCTGCCGGGTTGACCGGGGCTCGGAATGGTGTCAAACCGCCAGATGCGTTTGCCCGTCGCGGGATCGTAGGCGTCGAGAAATCCCTTGGTGGGATATTCGCCTCCGGAGATCCCGACGATCACTTGGCCGTCGATCACCAGCGGCGCCAGCGTCGCGGCGTAACCGATCTTGTAGTCGGCGAGCACGGTGTCCCAGACAATCCGCCCCGTGGCGCGGTCGAACGCGAGCAGGTGCGCATCGAGCGTGACCATGAACAGGCGATTGTCGAGCATGGCGAACCCGCGATTGACGGGGGCCTGCGCCCCATAGGTGAGGTCGGTGGGCAGGTCGCGCCGATACTGCCAGAACGGGCGCCCAGTGCGCGCGTCGAGCGCCCACGCGAAGTTGTTCGAGCCGGTGACGTACAACACGCCGTCCCAGAGCAACGGCGTCGCCTCAAAGCCGCGTCCACGGGTCGTGGTGCCGGTCTGAAACGTCCACTCCGGTTTCAGGTGCTGGACGTTGTCGCGAGTGATGGTCGTCAACGGGCTATGGCGCCGTCCGCTGTAATCACCGGAATAGGTGAGCCAGCGCGACGGCACCGTCAACCCGGCGAGCAGATCGCGATACGCCACACCTGGCATGGGATCGCCGCCCGGCGCCGGAGCGCGGACGTCGCGAACGATGTGGCGCAACTCGGATTTGAAAAACCCCTGGAGCCTGCCACCCGCGGAGGCAATCTGGATCGAGAACGCGTCTTCGTTCTTTCGGTCGCCGGTGATCTCTCGCCCGTCGGTGGTGACGAGCGTGACCACGCTCGACACCCGTGACGGGTTGTAGCGCGCGGACGGTTCGGTGCCGGCGGCTGGAGGCGCCACGAGGCTCTTCAGGTAGGCGAGGATCGCCCGCAGCTCTTCGTCGGTCGCGCGGCTGGGAGGCATGGCCGTGTCGCGCACGCCGTTGCGGATGGTCTGCAGCACGCGTTCGTCGGTGGCACCGGACGCCAACACGGCAATGAGATTGGGCCCGTTGAGGCCGCGCGCATCGGCGCCGTGGCAGGTCGCGCATTGTTCGCCGAATAGCGCCGCTCCTGCGGCGGCTGGCTGCGGTGCGACCACGTTGACTGTAGGGGCGGGCTTCTCGACCGCCGAAGCCTTGGCGGAGGTGGTTAGCCCGCCCATTACCAGCGCGATGATCACGAATGCCAGGCTCACACGCACCATAGGCGGGCGAGTATACAGGGCCGGGTGTAAGGGCACACCACAGAAACGGGTGCGGACGGTGCGGACGGTTCCTGGGGTGCGTACTGTGCTCTGGTGCCACGGTGCCGGAGTGCTGCGATCATTCCGCGACGCTAATCGGCGGCTGATGCGCTCCAGGGGTATACTCCCGCCACGCGGCCGGAAGCCGCAACGGCCTGGGAGGGTTTATGTCACGCGCACGCGTATTAACAGCCATCGTCGTCGCCGGTGTGTTCATCACCATCGCGGGCGCTTCGGCGCAGCAGAGCAACTTTGTCGGTGGCAATCCCACCCAGCTTGATGCCAAGGCGATCCGGACCTTGCGGTTGAAGTTTCCCGCCGGCAGCCGATCCAACTGGCACAGCCATTCGGCCGGTCAGTTGTTGATGGTCGAAGAGGGCAAGAGCCGCACGCAGGAGCGCAACGGCCCGCTGCTCGAGATGGCCCCGGGACAACCGTGGTACACGAAGGCGGGTGTCGAACACTGGCATGGCGCGGCGCCGGACCAGGATGTCCAGCAGTTGACGATCTACGAGGGCGAGGTGAAGTGGCTGGAGCCGGTCACGGATGCGGTGTATAAGGCTGCACCACGGAAGTAGGGTGCGTACGGTGCGTACTGTTCCAAGGGTGCGTACGGTGCTCTGGTGCCATGTGCGGGTGCGGGTGCGGTGCGGGTGCCAAGTGCCGCGCAATTTCTGCGACGTCAGTCGGCGGGCAATGATTCAGGAATTGCCATGCGCTCACGACGCGTGATCTGAAACTGGCGGAGAATTGCTCAAATGACGGCGGATCTGCGTTTGCACTTTCCGTCGGCATGGCGGGATTCAAAGACTTTCGAGAAATCGCGGCATGGCAACTGGCGCGCGAGTTGAAACTGCTCGCGTCCGAGCTTCTTGCGCGGCCTGAGGTGGCCCGGGACTTCGGGTTTCGCGATCAGCTGAGCGATGCAGCGCGCTCGGCTCCTCGGAACATCGCGGAGGGCTTCGCCCGCTTCAAACACAAAGAGTTCGCACAGTTCGCTCGCATTGCCAAGGACTCCGAAGGTGAAGTGCTCAACCACTTCATCGATGCCGTGGATAGTGGCTACCTTTCCAAAGAAGAGTTTCCACGGTTCGAACACGCGGCCAAGAAGGCGCTGCTGGCCGTGAACGGCTTGATCCGATACCTAGAGACAATGCCGGACCCGCCTCAGTTCCGAGCGCAGTCACGGAAGAAGCGGCAGGAGCCGGACGAATAGGCGGCCGGTCGGCAATCATCGGACCGACGCCGGCGTGAGCCCGGTGCCAACGTTTCAAATGAGCCGCGCGCGCAGGCACGCGCGAGCGGGCCAAGGGCGTCGGCTCCATTTGATTGTTAGCCCGCTTTTCTTCGGGGAGTGTTACGCCGATGGACCATGTAGGACCGCAGGACGGCGTTGATCCGCGACTGATATCGCGGGCCCTGCGTCTTGAACCATTGCAGGACCTCCGTGTCGACGCGGAGCGAGATCGGCTGCTTCGCCGACGGCTCCGCCACCGTGGCTTGGTCCCAGAAATCGTCGGGCAAATCCGACAACTCCCGAGGGGACGTCGCTTGAATTTCTCGTTCGGACACGCGCCGCAGTCGCACCAAGTCAGCCCGGCCGCGCATGGGCTCACGAGTGCGCACGGGTGGCTTTCTGGTAGGCTTCGCGCTCACGACGATTGCTCTTTCTGGCCGAAATAATGCGCCGGCTGACCTCGTCCATTGATTCGGCCCGATCGGTGTAAACCACGGTCAGCGTGATTCCCTGCGCAGTGCCCAATGCGATGACCCGGTGTTCGCCATAGTCGTGACGCGTGTCGGCCCGCTCCAGGGTTGAGCCGTCAAACACCTGTGTGGCGAACTCGAAGTCGAATCCCCGCTCCCGGAGATTCCGGGAACTCTTCCGAGCATCCCAACTGAATCGCACTTGAGAAGTATACGTGTGTATATACGCTATAGCAACGACTGGATGCGACCGTCCGATGGCCGGCTAACTTCATATGGGTGTCTGGCGCCATTCGCCGGTCAGCCACCCCGTTGCGCCAGCCCTTGCACTCTGGAACCGGCGCCGGCCGCGCGTATTATTGTTGCCATCTGATCGTGGGGCAAGTGGTTCTCGCGCCTCGGTTTGGCTGAACACGGCGGCACTCGGACCCAGGTATTGGTTCCGGCGCCAATTGCCGGGAATCCAGAGGTTACGCGGAACGCGCCCTTCTCGAGAGCGCGAACGTGAATCGCAGCCAGGGTCGGCGCCGGATTGAGCCGCAACGCTTCGGGCACCCGGCACCCTTGGGCACCCGGCACCCGGCACAGCACCCCTTTGGCACCTGGCACCAGAGCACCGTACGCACCCTTGGAACCGTACGCACCTATTGTTTGGTGCCAGAGCGCGCCCCTTGCGCGACCAGGAACGCCGCGACGCGTTCAAACTTAAGGGTGCGGGCGGCATCGAGCGCCGTGCGGCCGTCGGTATTCACGGCATTGATGTCCACGCCCTGCTCGAGCGCGAGCGTGACGGCGTCGAGCATCAGCGCTTCGCGTTCGCGGCGATCGGGTTGCACCCACGCCACTCCCCCACCCATGCCCGTGGCCGCCATCACCGCGGTCGTGACATGCGAACGGGGTTCGACCGGCTCTTCCGCATGGTAGTGGCCGTGATGCACGACGCGCGCATCGGCGCCGTGCTTGAGCAGCAGCCGCATGACGTCTGGTTGGTTGAAGCGGGCCGCCAGCCAGAACGGTGTGGCACCGACGAGCTCGGGCGCGAAGTTGAAGTCCTTCGACGAGCGCCTGGTCGGCGTCCAGGTCTTGAGAGGCGCGTTCGGATCGGCGCCGCGCGCGAGCAGCGCGATCACCATCGGCAGGTGCCGTCGCATGATCGCGGCCTGCAATGCGGTAAATCCAGCCGCGGCGGCGTTCGGATCGGCGCCGCGCTCGAGCAGACACTCAACCAGCTCGCCAAAGCCGGAATGCGCGGCCAGCACGGTGGCGCTGACACCCCACGCATCGGCGTCGTTCACGTTCGCACCGGCCGCCACGAGGAGCGTCGCCGAGCCGACATCGCCGGTGCGTGCCGCGAACAGCAGCGCCGTCTCGCCGCCATGCGGGATCACCTTGTTGTATTGCGGGACACCGTGGGGCGGCACCGCCATCACCTGGCTCCACACCTCGGAGCGGAGGTGCACGTCGGCGCCCTTCGCGAGCAGCACCTGGACGACGTCCAGGTGTTGCTGTGCCACGGCCCACATCAGCGCGGTCTGGCCGCGCGCGGCCCGCGCGTCCACCTTGGCCCCGTTGAGAAGCAGCTGTTCCGCAACTTCCGCCTTGCCTGATCTCGAGGCGACCATCAGCGGCGTTTCGCCGAGCAACAGCGCCAGGTTTGGATTAGCACCCGACTGCAGCAGGGCTTTCACAATCGCCACGCTGCCGTTCTCGCTCGCAATCCAGAGCGGCGTCGCGCCAAGGTCGTTGGCGGCGTTGACGTTGGCGCCGGCGCGAATGAGCAATCCGACGCTCTCGAAATCATCCCGGTAGCTGGCCCAATGCAGAGCCGTCGTGCCGTCCGCGTCGGCCGTATTGGCGTCCACTTTCTTCTGAACGAGCGCGCGCAGGGCTTCGCGGTCGCCGTTCTTCGCCGCCTCCAGCAGCGGCGGACGGGCGGCACTTGCGACGGCACCCACACTCAGGACGACGAGAACAAAACAGAGGGTTGCCTTCATCCCCGAACCCTAGATCGACACCGCGTCGAGCGGAAGCTTGCCCGTGCTGCCGCCGAGCCGCTCGACCGGCACGTCCATCGTGTCCATGAGCGTGACCAGCAGGTTAGCCATCGAGGGCTTGCCGGTGTACGCGATGTGCCGGCCGCCCTTGAGCGTCCCGGCGCCACCGCCCATCACGAGGATCGGCAGGTTGTCGCCCGAGTGCCGATTGCTGTTCGAGATGCCCGACCCGTAGAGGATGGTCGTATGGTCCAGCAGCGAACCGTCGCCGTCGGGTGTCGCGCGCAGCCTGGCCAGGTAGTTCGCGAACAGCTCGGTGTGGTACCGGTTGATCTTCGACATGCGAGCGACCAACTCGGGGATATCACCGTGATGCGACAGCGGATGGTGCGCCTCCGGCACACCAATCTGCGGATAGGGACGGGCGCTTTGCTCCTTGCTGATCATGAACGAGATGACGCGCGTCAGGTCCGACTGGAACGCCAGCACTTGCAGGTCCAGCATCAACTCCAGGTGATCCTCGAAGACCGGCGGCACACCTTGCGGCATGTCCATCGCCGGCAGGTCGAGGTCGCGCTGCTCCTCCGCCCGTTGAATACGGCGCTCGACGTCGCGAACCGACTCGGCATACTCGTTGACCTTGACCTGGTCCTGCGCGCCCAGCGACTGCTTGAGGCTCGCCAGCTTTTCGTTGACCGAATCCAGGATGCTCTTATGCTGCCGCAACCGCGCCTCGCGCGCCGCCCGATCCGTGCTGCCGCTGTCGCCGAACAGCTTCTCGAAGACGGCGCGCGGGTTGTACTCCATCGGCAACGGCTGGGTCGGGCTCTTCCACGACAGCGTATGCGTGTAGACACAGCTCAAGTTGCCGGTGCAGGCGCCGGCGTTGTTCGGCGGGTCCATCGCGAGCTCGAGCGAGGCCACCTGCGTCTTCCTCGCGAAGTGCCGCGCCAGCAACTGGTCCATCGAGACGTCGGCGATAATCTCCACTTCGTTTCGTCCGCCGCGCGCGGTGCCGGTCAGGAACGATCCCGACGCCCCCGCGTGGATGTAGTTCCAGTTGGCCTTGAGACCCGACAGCACGAGCATCTGGTCCCGATACGGCGCCAGCGGCTCAAGGATCGGCGTCAGCTCGAACGCCGCGCCCTCTGCCTTCGGCAGCCAGTACTCCATTGCCATCCCGTTCGGGACGTAGAAGGTCTGGAACCGATGGATCGGCTTCGCCGCCGCGCGCGCGAAGGCCGGGGTCATGGCATCCAGCAACGGCAACGCCATCGCCGCGCCCAGGCCGCGCAGGACGGTTCGCCGGGCCAGGGGTTTCGCAGTGAGAAAGGTCATAGGGATCCCCGCATCAAGAACGTCGGACTGTTCACGATTCCAAGAATGAGCGACGACCAGCGATAGTCCCTGGCCGCGGCCGCCCGCACAATCTGCCGCACGGCCGGCCGGTCGTAATACTCGAGCCGGCGGCCCAGGGCGTAGGCCAGCAGTTTCTCGGTCACCGTGGTCGGAAACTGATCGGGCCGCTGCAACAGGAACGCGCGCAGGCCGGCGAGGCCCTCCACCGACGCGCCGCTGACAGTCGTGCCCGTGGCATCCACCAGCCGGCCCGACTCGTCTTTGCTCCGCCACCCGCCAATCGCGTCGAAGTGCTCGAGCGCAAAACCGGGCGGATCGATCATGGAGTGGCAGCTTGCGCACACCGGATTGGTTCGGTGCTGCGCCAGCCGTTCGCGAATGGTGGGCGGCGTCGTGCCAGGCCGGATCTCAGGCAGCGTGGTGTCGACGTTTGGGGGCGGTGGCGGCACGTAGACGCCGAAGATGTTGTCGAGCAGCCACTTGCCGCGCAGCACCGGCGACGTCCGGTCGGGATACGACGTCGTCGCCAGCAAGGCGCCGTGTGCCAGCAGTCCTCCCCGCTGATCGGGGTTCGGCAGGGTCACCCGCCGGAAGCGGGTGCCATAGATCCCGGGGATCCCGTAGTGGCGCGCGAGCCGTTGGTTGACGAACGTGTAATCGGCACGCAGCAGGTCGGCCACGCTGCGATCGTCACGCAAGGTGCTGGCGATGAAGAGCTCGGTTTCGCGCTTGAACGCGGCCAGCAGGTTGTCGTCGAAGTCGGGATAGAAATCAGGATGGACGACGACCTCGGCCACCCGCCGCAGGTTCAGCCATTGGGCGGCGAAGTCGTCCACGAGCGCGGTCGTCGCACGCGGATCGGCCAGCATGCGCCGGACCTGCTGTTCCAGAATCGCCGGCTTGGACAGCTCGCCGCGCTCAGCCAGTCCCAACAAGCGCTCGTCCGGAATGCTGCTCCACAGAAAGAACGACAGCCGCGAGGCAAGTTCGAGGTCGGTCAGGCGGTGGGCTGATGGTGGTGGCCCGGCAGACGCGACCGGTGGATCCTTCTGAACGCGCAGCAGGAAATCAGGGTCGACCAGGATGCGCTCGAGCGCAAACTGAATCCCCGCGTCGAAACTGCCACCCTCACGCCGGCCGCTCTCGAAGAATCCGATCAGCGTATTCAGATCGCTGTTCGTCACTGGCCGTCGGTACGCCAGTCGCGCCATTCTCGACAGGATCTTCGGCGCGCATTGTGGAGATTCCTGACAGACAAAGATCGCGCGCCGGCTCGGAGTGTTGGTCGCGGTGCCCTTGGTGCCGTACGGTCCGCCGATCTGGACGGAACCGACGGCCGCGTATCCCATGTAGATCTCGTCGTTGGTCAGGACCCTGCCGCGCTGAAGCGGCTGAGGCAGGCCTTCCGGCTCCCACCGCTCCCGCACGAACGACACGCCAACGACGCGTGGCCCCGCCGACACCGGCACGCGAACCTCGAGGCCGGCATCGCCGGTCAGTTGCATGTAAGTTTCCCACTCGGGAGCGCCGGCGAAACCCGGCTCGCCGTCGCCGGCGTAGCTCGCGGCGGCCGCAGTGCCCGGCGCCTTGCCGCCCACCGTGAAGCGCTTCACCAGCTTGCCGTCGACGCGCACATCCAGTTGCTGCGGCCAGCCCATCCCCATCAGGTAGTCCTGATACTGCCGTCGCAGGTGCACCTCGATCAGGTACTCGCCGTCCACGGGGAACTGGTAGTGAATCGCAATGCCGCCGCGCGACCCAAACGGAAGATCCTCATCCTGACGATCGTCCTGGACGACATGCAGGGGAATCTCGAAACTGTCGAGCGCCGGACTCGTGCGCGGCAGGCCCGTCGCCAGGCGCGTGATCTGACGCGCCGCCGACAAGTACCGTTCGAGGTGCGCGGTCGAGATCGTCAGCACATCGGCGAAGTTGTCGAAGCTGCCGTCGGCCGTCTCGTCGCCGGGCAGCAGCGACTTGACATCGAACGCCTTGGGATCGAGGTCGAACAGATCGCGGATGGCGTTGCTGTACTGCGTGCGATTGAGACGGTGCACGGCGTTGACGCGGCCGGGGGTCGGCCGCGCGACCCAGGCGCGGTCGATTTCCGTTTCCAGCCAGCCGGCAACCGCGTGATACGTCACGGCATCCGGCCGGCGCATCACCGCCGGCGGCATCGATCCCGCGCGCAGCCGCGTGATCACCTTCTCCCAAAGTTCGGGATTGGCGTGGGGCGCACTCGCGTCCACGCCATCGAGCGCGAGTCCGGCGGTCTTGAGCCGCTGGTTATGGCAGGTGACGCAGTAGGTGTCCAGCATCGCCCGCGCGTTACTGGCGGGAAGTGGATCCGGTCGGGAAGCGAGAGCGGTCGGGATCTGATTCTGGCCGCCCCTCGACGTTGCTCGGGCCGACCCTGAGCTTGTCGAAGGGTCGGGAACCAACCCGGGACGAGACGATGACTCGACGCGGGCCAGGGTTGCGGCCACCGATCCGCACACGACCAGCGTGATGAGCGCGGCGCGGGCGTGGCGCGAAGCAGTGGCCATTGCGGGTTCCAACGAGGGCCCTTCGACTCGCCGACATCCGGCTTCGCCGGACACCCGCTCGCTCAGGACAGGGCGAGTATACGCCCTGCACGCGTCCTTATTGGGTATCGGCAGTCACGGCCGCCAGCCGCTGCACCCGCATGGCGCGCCGGTAGGCCACGGCCACGGCGTCGAACTTCAGGTGCAACTCGTCCGCCAGGTCGAACGGAACTTGCTCCGGACGCTGGGACTCGACGATGCGCTGGTCTTGCCCGAAGATCACGCGCTCGAATTCCTGAAGCGTGGCGTCGGGATCGTCGAAGTCGTAGTTGCGGCCAATGATGCAGTAACCACGGCAGCGCTCGACGGTTTCGGGCTGCGACGCGAAGAAGTAGACCATGCCTTTGTCGCCGCCCCAGCCCAGCCTGAGGACAATCGTATAGGGGAGGTGCAGTTCGTAGCGGCTGCGCCGCTCGGGCTGTGTGGTCTCGGTGTTGGCGAACACCTGAAACTGGTCGCTGTTGGGGGCCTCGGGCCGCACGATCGTGTAGTGCAGCACGTGTTCGCGCGTGTCGACGCTGTGGTCGGGCACGACGGGCCGCTCCGGATCGCCCAACAGGCCGGGATGCACCCACGGGAAATGACCGAAGTCGGTGAAGTTTTCCACCTGCCGCGAGGCGTCGCTGTGCCACGCGAACGGTCCGGTGTTGACGATCTTGAAGGCGCCGGATTCGAGCTCGGGGATTTCCGGCAGCGCGTAGGCGGGCTCGCCGGCGCCGAGGCACACCCAGATCAGGCCATAGCGCTCCTGGCACCGGTAGACGGGCGTGCGCGCCTTGACTGGAATCGTCGCCTGCGCCGACTGTGGAATGCGCACACAGGCGCCAGTGGCGTCGTAGCGCCACGCGTGATACGGACACACGAGGCAGTCGTCCGCCACCCATCCCAGCGAGAGCGCCGTGCCCCGGTGGAGGCACAGGTCGCGCATCGCGTGCGCGCGGCCATCGGCAGTGCGCCACACGACCACCGCTTCGCCCAGCAGGGTGGCGGCGACCGGTGTGTTCTTTACCTCGGCGGCGTACGCCACGGGGTGCCAGCAACGAATCAGTTTCTCTGGAAATGCGGAGTGAGCGCCGGACATCAGTGGGGCGTTATGCTACCACCACCCCGCCGGCCGAGGTTCGACAGCGGGTGCGATAAGGAGATCCGGATGCCACTCGCCCGCCTCGTGCTGGTCACGTCGGTCGCCATCGTTGCTGGATGCACCGCTAGATCCGATCAGCCGGCCATCCAGACGATCGAGGCTGGCGTCGTGAAGGTCGCCGTGACCGGCACCACGGTCACCGATCCGCTCGACCCCGAGCAGTGGATGTACCGCTATGCGGACCGCCTCGCCAGCGACCTGGGCCTTCGCGTGGAGTGGCACGTGGTGGCGTTCGACAAGTCGTGGGAGCTGGCGGGCAAAGACGTCGTGGACGTGGTCGCCACCAACCTCGCCAACTTTTCCGATCGCGTCAGCCCTGGCGGCACGTTTTCGGTGCCGTTCCTCTACGAGCAGCGCGCGCTGCGGATTCGTGCGGCCGACAGCTCGCACTACCGCACCATCGCCGACTTCGCCGGCAGGAAGGTGGGTGCCGTGAAGGGCATGGCCGCGGAACGGGATCTGCTGCGTCGCGCCCCCGCCGGCGTGCAGATCGTCTCGACCGCCACCTTCCCCGAACTCTACGCGCAGTTCGCGGCGGGTCAACTGGCTGCCATCGCGCAGGCCGAGTATTTCGCACTCGACGGCCGCGTGATTCCGTCGTACGGACCGGACATCGCGTTGATCGATCACCACGACCTGAATCCAGGCCAGCGTGAGGAATCGGTGTTCGTCGTGCGCGACCACAGCACGCGTCTACTCGAGGCGGTCAACGCCTTCGTGGCACGCACGCCGTTCCCCTTGCACCGAACGCGCTGATCTCATGACGACACCATCGCTCGTCTCGCGGCGCGCCATCCTGAAGGGCATGAGCGGGACCCTGCTTGGCGTGGGTTCCCTCTCTGCGCAGACTCGCGCCCACTCCGTACCAAGGCCGCTGGCCAAAGACGCCGTCACCCACGACTGGACCGCCTTTCTCGGCCCGACCCACAACGCCATCTCGACCGAGACCAGACTGAGTCGGCAACCACAGCCGCCGCTGGTCTGGGAGTTCGCCAAGGGCACGGGCTACACCTCGCCGGCAATCGCCGGCGACCGGCTCGTCTTCCTCCATCGATTGCGCGCGGAAGAAATTGTCGAGTGCCTCCACGCGGAGACGGGCGCGACGAAGTGGCAATTCCGCTACCCCACCGATTTTGAAGATCGGTACGGATACAACAACGGCCCGCGATCGAGTCCGGTCATAGACGGCGCGCGCGCTTACACGCAAGGCGCGCAAGGGCAACTCCACTGCCTCGACCTGGACACCGGACGGGTGATCTGGAAGCGCGACCTCGAACGGGAATTCCGCGCCCCGCAGGATTTTTTCGGGAGGGCCTCGACGCCCCTGATTGAAGGCCCACACCTGATCGTGAATGTCGGCGTGCCCGGCGGGCCGTGCGTGGTCGCGTTCGACAAGACCACTGGACGCGACGTCTGGCGGGCCGGCACCGAGTGGGGGGCGAGCTACGCCTCGCCGGTTCCCGCGGTGATCCACGGCCAGCGGCGCGTCTTCGTGTTTGCCGGGGGCGAGTCACAGCCGCCAACCGGTGGGGTGATGTCGATCGACCCTGCGAACGGTCGGGTCGATTTTTCATTTCCCTGGCGAAGCCGCACCTACGAGTCTGTTAACGCATCGTGTCCGGTGGTCGTCGGCAATACGGTGTTCGTCTCGGCCAGTTATCGGACCGGCGGCGCGCTGGTCGAGATTCGGCCGGACTTCACTCACCGGCTGCGCTGGACGACGCAGGGGTTTGGTCTGCATTTCAACACGGCCATTCACAAGGATGGCTATCTGTACGGATTCGATGGACGCAACGAGCCCGACGCCTCGCTGGCGTGCGTCGATGCCTCGAACGGCAGCATCGTGTGGCGTACGACCCCCGAATGGGCGGAGACCTTTTCGGCCAATGGTCGGCCCCAACAGCAGCTCGTCGGGACCTATCGGGGATCGCTATTGGCTGTCGATGGGCAGTTCCTGTGCCTCGGCGAGCTCGGGCACCTGCTCTGGATGGACCTCACGCCGAAGGGATACCGGGAGGTCTCGCGCGCACGGCTGTTCACCGCACGCGAGTCGTGGACGTTGCCCGTGCTGAGCCGCGGCTTGCTGTATGTCGTGCAGAACACGCGGGATTTTGTGACCGGCGATCGCCCGCGGCTGCTCTGTTACGACCTCCGGGCCTCATGAACTCCACCTTCAAAGGAACCCTGACCATGAAGCACTCTCTCGCCATCGCGTGGTGCGTCGCATTGCTCTCTGCCACTGACACTCAGGCGCAGAACTGGCCTCAGTTCCGGGGGAACCGGGCCGGCATCGCGGCTGACGATCCGAAGCTGCCCGAGACGTGGAGCGCGACAGAGAACATCGCCTGGAAGATCGACATCCCGGGCCGGAGCTGGAGTTCGCCGGTGGTGTGGGGTAACCATGTGTTTGTGGTCACCGCCATCAACGCGGCTCAGCCCAACCCGACGCTCAATGCGGTGGGCACCTACCTCGCGCGTTCGCTCGGCGGGCCCATGACCGGCGCCGACCTCACCAAGCCGACCGACGAGCATCGCTGGGTCCTCTACGACGTGGATTTCCAGAGCGGAAAGGTGCGCTGGGAGCGCGCGATTCACACGGCGGTCCCGCCGCAGACCACGCACCAGAAGAACTCCTACGCCTCGGAAACCCCGGTCACCGACGGCGAGCGGGTCTACGTGTATGTCGGCCACCTGGGGCTGTTCGCGTTCGATCTGACCGGCAAGCCGGTGTGGTCGAAGCCGATGACCGCACCGAAGATGCGCATGGGCTGGGGCTCCGCGGCGTCGCCCGTCCTCCACGACGGCCGCCTGTTCATCGTCAACGACAACGACGAGCGGTCGTACCTCGCGGCCTTCGACGCGCGCACCGGCAACGAGCTGTGGCGCGCCGATCGGCTGGACGAGGGGTCGAACTGGTCGACGCCGTTCGTGTGGCAGCACGCGCTCCGGACCGAGATTGTGACGACTGGCAGCAAGAAGGTGCGTTCGTACGACACCAACGGCAAGCTGCTCTGGGAACTGGCAGGCATGACGTCGATCCATGCCGTCACGCCGATCGCGAGTCACGGCCTGCTGTTTGTCAGTTCAGGCTACTTCCCGGATCCGCTGAGGCCGACGTATGCGATCAGGCCCGGCGCCTCCGGCGACATCTCGCTGAAGGGCGACGAGCGCACCAACGCGTTCATCACGTGGTCGCATCCGACGCTGGCCTCCGCGTATCCCTCGCCGCTGGTGATTGGCGACCAGTACTACACGCTGATGGATCGCGGGTTCGTCACGTCCAACGACGCGCAGACCGGGAAAGAGATCTACGGCCGGCAGCGCATCGCCGTGGATTCAGGGACCTTTTCGGCGTCGCCGTGGTCGTACAACGGCAAGATCTTCGCGGTCAGCGAAGACGGCGACACATTCGTCATGCAGGCCGGACCCGAACTGAAGGTGCTCGGCCGCAACCCACTCGGCGAGATGACGCTGGCGAGCCCCGCCATCGCCAACGGCAGCCTGATCATGCGGACCGCGTCGAAGCTGTATCGCATCGCCCGCACGCCGGCACCGTAGGCACCCTCGCACCGTACGCACCCGGCACCGTACGCACTGTAGGCACCTTGATTAGTGCCTACGGTATCGCCACGGGCTCAGGTGCTGGAACGAGCCACCATCCTCGGCTACTTCGACGTCGATCCTGAAGGTAAGTGGCGCGGCGAGGTAGATGGTGTGGTTCAGCCTCACGGACCGGCCGTTGACCAGGAACGGCGCGCTCTTGAAGAACAGGCGGTAGTCGCCGCCGATATTCCCACCGACTTCAGCCATCTGCACGTACGAGTAGCCGCGGCTGTCGGTGACGTGCCTGAAGGCCATCCGCTGTTCCCGGTGGTAGGCGATGGTCTCCCTGATGGTGAACGCTCCGGTGTCGTTCTTGCCGGCGGTCACGGCCTCGAAGAATCCGTCGGCAAGCTTTCGATACGTCACGGTGCCGGTCGATTCGCCACCGGGGCCGAGCACGCTGTCCGGTGCATCGGCCTGGAACGTCCACTGCCCAACGAAGTATTTCTCGAAGTCGAGTAACGGCACCGTATCGTCCGGCCGCGTCGGCCGGCCGAGATTCGGCATCAGTCCCTTGAACTGGCTGGTCGATGGGACTTGCGCGTGAGCTGCGGCATCAATCCGGCTAAAGCCGGATGCCACATGGCAGAGACTGACCGCGAGTACCAGCCTGACCAGCGTCATGGCTCTACTTCTCGCGCTTGCTCTCGGTCCTGCCTGGCAGTAGCTGCTTGTCGAGCGTGTACTCGATCCAGCCGAGGCTCATCTCATCCCAACTTTGCTCGGACCAATAGACCTCTTTGTCCGGGTTTGGGTTCAGCGGGTTGTTCGCCGAGTTGTCGAAGACGGCGCGGTACTTCAGCACGCTGCCTTTCGGCATCGGCAGCGGCGCGGCGAGCACGTAGCGTTCCTGCCAGTCGAACCGATACCGAGGCACCTCGAACAGCAACTGCTCACGGCCGTCGGGATAGAGCACCCTGTACTCGGCGGCCTTCCCTCTCACGTGCATGTGCGGGTAGAAGCCGTTGATGGTGATGTCCTGGGTGATCGCGAGCTCGGAGGTGACCGTGTAGTCGGCCATGTACGGCGGAATCGGCGGCAGTCCACTGAACGACGAGATGGTGGTCGGCGTCGCGCCCTGAGACACGCGTCCCGCCTCGACGTCCGCGGCATCCGGGACCGAACCGCGCACCAGCTTCCCATTCACGTGCTGCCGCTCATTGATCGGCGTGCGGAAGTGAAACTTCTTGAGCGGCTCCTTCGCGAACCACAGCCCGAGTTCCGAGCGATCCACCTCGGGACGCCCGGTCGGCGTGTAGTGCATATTGAAGTTGATGTACTGGCCTGGGAGGGCGGGCGTGCCGACGCCGTCCGGATGATCGTCGAAACCGCGTCCGGCGACATACGCCAGGAGCGTGGTGAAGCCGCCGACGGAACTCAAGCGATCCGGCTGCTCGCCTGGCTCGCGCGGGATCTGCATGTCGCTCGGCAGCTTCTGTTCGGTGATGCGCGCCGTGCGCCGATCGAGCGGCACCTTCTTGCCCGACGTGTCGGTCGTGAAGGGCTGGCCATTGATGACCTCGGTGCCGGGCGGGAAGGTCACGAGGCTGACCGTGATGTGATGCACCACCGCCTTGTTGGACGGCCTGGCCTCGGACATCTGAATCAGCTTCATCCCGTCGGTCCACGGAATCGGCACGTAGAAATCCAGCATCGGGTATTCGGACTTCGGTTCGATGGTGAATTCGACCGGCATCTTCACCACGACGTCCGGCTCGCGGTTGAACTTCCAACCGCCAGGATAGGCGGGCGCGGCGGGCAGGTCAGCCGCGTTGCCCATCGGGGCACCCCCGTCCACCCACGACACGATGGTCGCGACCTCATGGTCGCTCATCTGCCGATCGTTGCTGAACGTGAGCGTGGTCTTGCCGACGCCCCACGGGGGCATCTCGCGCTTCAGCACCTTGGACTTGATCGAGCGGGCCCACGGCCGGACCTGGTCGTAGGTCATGAGCGGCATCGGCGCGACTTCGTTCGGCCGGTGGCACTGCGAGCAGTTCTTGTAAAGGATGGGCGCGACGTCCTTCGCAAAGGTGGGCGTCTGCCGGGCGTCTGACGGTGCGGCCGACGCGACGACGAAGCTGCCGATCAGCACGACGACTGCAGGACGGAGTCTCATGCCGCCTCCTCGGCCGGAGTATAGCGTCAATCCGGTCGAAGCGGACCGCAAAAAGTCGCGGCTCAGCTCGACGCGGCGCTACGGCTGGAGCGACGCCTGGAAATCGCCGAACGACTTCTGGATGCGATGCAGGAAGGCGGCCTCGAAGTCGACGCCTTCGCCCAAGTCGCGCAGCAGGTTGGCGACCGCGGCGCCGCCGGCCTCGTCCAGCAGGCGCCGGGCCGCCAGCGCGCTCGCGGCGTAGGCCACCTGGGCATCCGCACCACTCAACTTGCTGAACGAGCCCGCGAGCATCGTGAGCGATGGCACGCGCGCCGTCTTGGCCACGCGGTCTTCCGCCCAGCCCAGGCTGTCGCTTTCGAGTACCGACGCCAGTCCTTCGTTCAGCCAGGTCGGCAGGTTGCGCGTGGCGAGGGACCGGATCAGGGCGTGCGCAAACTCGTGGGCCAGCACGCGGTCCAGGTCGTCACCTTTCTCGCCGGCGCCGCGCATCGGCACGCGAATGATGCCGTCGAACGCCGCCGCCGCCCATTGCGGCGAACGCGTAATGTCGCGGAACTGTTCGCCGCTATACAGCACGATCGGGACGGACCGCGGCGGGAAGGCGCCGAAGATCTCGCAAATCCGCCAGTAGGCGCGGTTCAGCGAGTCGAGCGCCTGCGCCGCCATGCCGGCATCCTCTTGCCCCTCGAACGACACCGTGAAGAAATCGCCGACGGCGAGTCGCATGCGGCCGTGCAGGTCGGCCTCCCGCTGCCATCGCTCCAGCGTGTCGCGCACGCCCGCATCGCCCGGCATTTCCGACGCCACCACTTCGTAGAGTCGAATGGCTTCCGGCAAGTCGCCCTGGCGCTTGGCGACTTGAGCAAGCTGCGCGCGAGCGCGGGTCAGGCCCGGTGCCAGCGCCAGCGCCTGTTCAAGCGCCGTTTTGGCATCGGCATCGCGGCGGAGCACGAACGCGGCGGTGCCCAGGCCTAAGTGCAGGCGGGCGTTCTTGGGATCGAGGGTAATGGCGTCGCGGAAGTCTTGCTCGGCGGCCTGCGCCTTGCCCGCATCGAGCGCGGCCCACGCACTTTGCTCGAGCATGGCGGCCTTGGGGCTGCTCTGCGCCATCGCGAGCTCGGACCAAAGGACCAGCGACAGTGCGATGGCCAGACGGGGCGGGGTCACCTTTTCACTATATAGGCAGACGCGGAGGCACTGCTTGCTTGCCGCGCCGGGGCATCGTCACTCGAAGGGCCAGGGCTGGAAACGAAGACGGCACTGATGGGAACGCGTGATCGACTATGTCAGCGGTCGCGCTTCGACTGCCGAGGCTTGGGCTTCGGACGACGACCGGAGGGAGAAGGCGCCTGACTAACAAGAGGGAATTTCTCAGGATGATCGATTGAGTCGACCGCGAGATCAATGTCCAAATCCGGCCAGTAGAGATGATGCGCACTCGGGAGTTGGACGTTCGTGATCGCCCGAATCGAGGCGTCACGAAACCACGGGAAGTGTTCAAACGCGACGAACAATTCTCGCTCGCCAATGAACAACCAAAACCCGTGGGCCGAAATGTTCGTGACTTCAGCCGGGAAAGTGTTTCGCCCAAGCTCGGCGGATGTCATCGATATGCTCCTCAACTAGTTTCTGAGCCTCAGGCACCTGCTGGGACTTGAGGCCATAGTTGGCAAACAGCTCCACGGCCGGTTCTATCCAGAACTTGGCCTCGCCATCGGCGTTCTGGACGTGCACATGGGCTCGCGGTTCCTCACGCGAAAAGAAGTAGAAGCGAAAGCCACGTACCCGGAGAACCGTCAGACTCACGCGACCAGAATAGCCCAGTTACTCGCGAACCCGGCAACGCCGCCATATCAACGCCCAGCATCAGCGGCGGCGCGCAGCGCCGGTCGCTGCATGCTGATGTTTGGCGTCCCTGGTCGGACCGTGCCTCTCGTTCCCACCCAGTAGAGCGGCTTCGTGGCAATGTCGTATGTCACGGATCGAAATGAGATCCGGTCGAAGCGGAGGCCAAGCTCGGCGCGGCCCTTGACCTTGCCCGACTCCTGGGCGCTGGTGACGTGACCGGTCAAGACACTGCCGCTCGGAATAACGGTGACGTCATTGATCACAACCGGGGAGTCGAGCGTGCCGCGCACGGCGTCCTCAGCCCGGCTGGTATCCGACGCGTGCGAGGACTCGAGGGTCACGTTCAGCACGGTGTTGTCTGGAATCGTGACTGAGCGCCCGCGGGCGGCGGCCGCCGGTTCCTCGACGGCGACGCTCGAGCGCTTCACCTCCGCAACGCTCTTCCGCACGACCCGCATCGTCGTGTTGGGACGCTCGCCAGTGAGCGTGACGACCTCGGGATTGACGGTGGCAATCTTTCCGCGAACCAGTGAGCCGTCCTGGGTTACCACGGTGACCTCGGTGCCAGCCGGAATCTCTTCAATCGCTTCCGCTCTGGAGCAGGCCAGCAGGAGCCCGCTCGACAGCAGGCAGGCGGCCAACGCGACGGTTGAAAACTTAAGTTTCATCAATTGCCTCACCCCCTTTTAGAGCAAGTCGCATGCCCGGTTTGCGCCGCCCCGCAGAGGACTGTGGATGAGGCGGGGACCGAATGTGGGTAGGCGGTGGTCCAGAGACGGCATTAGCGAGCCACAGCCGGGCTGCATTCGCCCTCCGCTCGACTCGATGCGCTGACGTTCTGAGACAGTCGTACTGGTAGACTCCCGTCTTTCTGGAGGCCTTCCGATGATGGTTTTTCGTAGCCGGTTTCGGCTGTTTTTCGCGTGTTCGGCCCTGTGCGCCCTGGCCTTCGCCGGGCACTTCGAAGGCCTCACTACGCCCACCTGGGCGCAGGCGCCGGCGGTCGATCCGTCGCTGCTTGAGGCCTACCGCTGGCGCGGCATCGGTCCCAACCGCGGCGGTCGCTCCATTGCGGTGACTGGCGTCAAGGGCCGCCCGCGCGAGGCGTACTTCGGCGCGGTGGGCGGCGGGTTGTGGAAGACGACCGACGCCGGCAACAACTGGGCGCCGGTCACGGACGGCCAGATCACCAGTTCGTCCGTCGGCGCGGTCGCCGTTTCCGAGTCGAACCCAGACGTGGTCTACATCGGCATGGGCGAGTCGTGCATCCGCGGCAACATCATGCCGGGCGACGGCGTCTACAAGTCGGTGGATGGGGGCCTGAAGTGGGCCAACGTCGGCTTCAAGAACTCCGACGCCATCGCCAAGATTCGCATCCACCCCACCAACCCCGACATCGTCTTTGTCGCCAGCTTCGGCCTCTACTACGGTCCCAGCGAAGAGCGCGGCGTGTTCAAGAGCAGCGACGGCGGCAAGACCTGGAAGCGCACGCTGTTCAAGGACGCCAAGACCGGCGCCGTCGATATCGTCATCGACGCCAACAACCCGAATGTCCTGTATGCCGCCCTGTGGGAGGCGTACCGCATCGAGTATCAGATGTCGAGCGGCGGCCCCGGCAGCGGCCTCTACAAGTCCACCGACGGCGGCGAGACGTGGACCGACATCACCCGCAACTCCGGCATGCCCACCGGCATGGTCGGCCGCATCGGCGTGGCCAACACCAAGGCCGACTCGAACCGTATCTACGCCCTGGTCGAGAACGAAAACGGCGGCCTGTTCGTGTCGGACGATGCGGGTGCGTCCTGGAAGTTGATCAACGCCTCGCGCTCGGTCCGCCAGCGCGCGTTCTACTACACGCACGTGTTCGGCGACCCCGGCAACAAGGACGTCGTCTACATGCAGAACACCTCGCTGTTCCGATCGACCGATGGCGGCAAGACGATCGCCCAGGTTGGCCAGAACACCCACGGCGACCACCACGATCTGTGGGTCGATCCCGACGACGCCAATCACGTCATCGACGGCAACGACGGCGGCGGCGCCATCACCTATAACATCAGCGCGCGCGTGCCGAACTGGAGCGATCAGGACTTCCCCACCGCGCAGTGGTACCACGTCATCACTACCGCCCACCTGCCCTTCCACGTGTGCGGTTCGCAGCAGGACAACAGCACGCTGTGCGTGCCGAGCAACACCAACGCGCCCGGCGGCGGCTTCGGGGGTAACCCGCCGGTTGAACCCTACCAGGTCGGTGGCGGCGAGCCCGGCTACATCGCCCCGCATGCGACCGACTCCGACGTCTTCTTCGGCGGCACCAACAACGGCTCGTTCCTCACCCGCCTGAACCGCCGGACCGGCGAGCTCAAGGAGGTGGGCGCCTACCCGCGCTTCTTCTCCGGCGAGAACTCCGCCGAGGTGAAGGAACGCTGGCAGTGGACCTATCCGATCATCTTTTCGTATGTCGATCCCAACGTGCTCTATACCAGCTCTCAGCGCGTGTGGAAGACGACCAATGGCGGCGATACCTGGGAGGCCATCAGCGGTGACTTGAGCCGTCACGATCCCAAGACCATGGGCGACTCGGGCGGGCCGATTACGCACGACATGAACAGCCCCGAGATTTACGGGACGGTGTTCTCGCTGGCGCCGGGCAAGAAAGACCTCAACGTGATCTGGGCCGGTTCCGACGATGGCCTCGTGCATGTCACGCGCGACCACGGCAAGACGTGGACGAACATCACGCCGGCGGCCATGCCCGACCTGGGCCGGGTCAGCCAGCTCGGTGGCTCTTCGTTCGACAACGGCACCGCCTACATGGCGGTCAAGAAGATGCTGCTCGGCGATCGTTCGCCGTATATCTTCCGCACCCGGGACTACGGCAAGACCTGGTCGAAGATCGTCAACGGCATTCCCGCCAACGACTACGTGCACACCGTGCGCGAAGATCCGGTGCGCCGCGGCCTGCTCTACGCCGGCACGCAGCACGGCGTCTACATCTCGTATGACGATGGCGAGCAGTGGCTGAAGTTTGCCAACGGCCTGCCCGATGTGCCGGTCACCGACCTGGTGGTGGAGGACAACGCCATTGCGATTGGCACCCACGGCCGCAGCTTCTACGTGATGGACGACATTGCCGCCTTGCGCCAGTTCGGGCTGGCGCCGCTGACCGACGTGGCGGTGTTCAAGCCGGCCAACGC